>CAZIQT010000006.1:19802-40192 GCA_964541645.1 uncultured Halobellus sp.
CGAAGTCGATGGCCTCGTCGACGAGTTCGATGGCCATCCGGTTGATCGAGTCCATAGGTCCGCGTTGGGCGTCGTGGGGTAAAGACGTTGGTAGCGCACCGCGCCACGGGCCGACCGCCGACGGCGACGCTTCGCGAGACACGGACCGCTCCGACTCCGAGCCCTGATAATCGGGGCCGAACCTATATACGTGTGTTCGGCCCGATTGCGAGTGTACCCCTACCAACCGGTGCGGGAGCCGGCGACGGATGTGCGTAGCCGACGTCGATCGCGTGACGAGTCGGCCTCCCGACGCCACCTACTCGCGTGCCGACGGACCGACCCCGAGCGCCCGCGCCGGCACCGCGGTGACGCGTCGTGAGTGCGGCACCGACAGGCCCTTGCTGAGCCCCGGTCACGGAACCGTCCGTCCGATCGGCTCGCGCCCTACCACCTCCTCTGAGACCCGTCGGACCCCGACCGCCGACCGCGGACGCCAGAACTTAGCCGCTGCCCCCCGGATCGACACCCGTCGTGAGTCACTGGGATCCGGCGTTGTGCGCGCTCCGGGAGGCATCGAACGGGATCTACGGCCCGCGGTCGTTCGCCGACTACCTTCGGGAGATCGGCGCGGACCCGAGCCACCACCGGTCGGCGACGCTCTCGGTCGACACCCGGTCACAGCTCCCGGACCGGCTGGCCGAGGCGGACGCGATGGTCCTGCAACTGGGCCGAGCGGCCGACGCTCCCGGCCCGCGGTTCGCGCTCGTCCACGTTCCGGACCGTCTGGACGACTTCTTCCTCGACGAGCGGGCGTTCCCCCCGGACGACCGGGAGACGGTGGACTACACCCCGGACGGCGAGGACGCGGCGGCCCTCGGACGGACCGCGCGGGACGTGCTCGACGTTCACCGGTCGCTGCCGACCTACTCCGAGCGGGGGTTCGTCCACCTCGCGCTGTCGACGGGGCTGCTCTCGCGGGCGCTCGACCTCGACGCGCCGGCCGACCTCGCCCCGCCGACCGTCGCGTCGAGTTTCGACTTCGCGTTCGACCCCCACCCCGACCGTCCAACCACCCTGCGGTACACCGGCGGTCACCTCGAACTCGACGCGGCCGTACCGGCCCGCCGGAACGGCGAGCGCGTGCTCCTGGCCGTGGCGGCGAACTGCGGCGGGCGGGTGGAACTGGCCAAACACGCCGTGGGCTACCCGGCGCTCGCGGCCGCGACGCTGTCGGTCGACGTCGACCGCGTCGTCCCGGTGTCTCTCCGTGCGCGACCCACGAGGGGTGGCGTCCGGTACAGCGTCTACGAGTGGTCGGCGCTCCCCGACGAGGACGAAAAGCAGCCGTGCCTCGCGGGGTTCGAGGTCGTCGGCGACTCACAGTACGAGCTACGGCTCTGATCGCGCGGGGACGGAGAGTGCCCGGGGTGGGCTCCGAACCCACGATCTCCGCATGTCCCAGGTTCGAGGCTCGGCGGGCCCCGTGGGGAGCGGCGGAGGCTTCCAAGGCGAACCGCACCGAATCTCGGGAAACCCTATGAGTGCGGCGCTATGTCCAGCTAAGCCACCCGGGCTCGTCCCATCGTAGTCCGATGACGTTCTTAAACCTTCGCAAGTCGGCCGACGGCGAAGCCGACGACGGGTTCGCCGTCCCCGTCTCAGGAGTCGTCGCCGAGCCCACCGGTTCCGACGCCCCGGTCGGCGTACCACTCGTAGGCCGTCGGCGCGAGCAGGAGCACGGCAGCCACCGCCGCGCCGACGATCAGCCGCGGGTCCGCGACGTCCGCCACCGCGCCGGCGGTCAGCGTCTCCGCCGACACCCCGACCACGACCCCTGCGAGCACCCACGGTACCTCGCCGACGGCCGTTCCGACCAGAAACGTCGGGAGCCGAACGCCCGCGACCCCCGCGGCGACCGACACCACGTCGGAGGGAGCGGGCACCAGCCGGCTGGCGACCACGCTCCGCACGCCGCCCGTCCGTTCGACGACCGCCGCCCCCGCCGCCGCGACGTCGCCGTCGCCGCTCAGCCGCCCGGCGAGCAGGAACGGCGGCACGCTCGTGAGCGTCACCAGGGCCAGCGCGATCGGGAACCCCGGGAGCCCGAACCCGTACCCGAGAAGCACCGCAAGCAGCGTGGTCGGCCACGCCAGAAGCGGCCGGACGGCCGCGAACGCGACCGACGCGACGAGGAGCCTGACGGGGTCGGCCGCCAGCCACGCCGCCCGCGAGACCACGGCCTCGGGGGACCCGAGAAGCGCTCCCGCGACCACGACCGCGAGCACCGCTCCGGCGACGAGCCGCCGCCGGGATCCCGGGAGGTCCATCGCTCCCGGGTCGCGGGCGCCGACATATAACCGTGGTGACCGCGGCTCGGCGCGGCGCAACGTTTAGTCGCTCCGTCGCCCAGGTGGGAGTATGGCCGACGACGAGCGCGCGGAACAGCCGGACCTCTCGGCGTTCGCATCCGACTCCGACTCCGACTCCGACTCCGAACCCGGTCCGGCCCCCGACGACGCCGACCTCGACGCCCGCCCGCGGCTCGCGGACCTCGACCGAGCGGAGCGGGTGGCACTCGGCGTCGACCTCCTCGCGCACCTCGAACGCGAGTCGGTGTCGCTTCCGGAGGCCGTCGACCGGATCGAGACGATCACCACGAACCCCGCGTTGACCCGCGAGATCCTCGATTCAGCCGACCGTCGCGGCGTCATCGACCGCGAGGGCGGCCGGATCCGGATCCGTCGCGGCGGCACGTTCGTCCGCTTCGAGACGCGGGTCGTCCGCCGGGCGGGCGACTACGAGTGTCGACGGTGCGGCGCCGGCCTCGGGGAGGGTCACTTCGTCCGGTTCGAGGCGGGCGAACTCGGCCCGTTCGGGCCCGACTGCGTCCGGAAAGTGCTCGGCCGGACGTGACCGGGCGCTCACCGCCCGCGCCGGAGCTCCTCGATCAGCTGTTCCAGCAGCTCCCGCTGGGCGGTGAGCTCTTCGCTCTGCCGCTCGACGACCTCCCGCAGCGACGCGAGCTCGTCGAGGATCTGCTCGTCGGGTTCGGGCGCGGCCGCCTCGAACCCCGACCCCTCGAACCCCGCGTCCGGCGACCCTCCGGCCGCTCCGTCGCTCCTGCTCGACGGACCGCCGCCCGTCTCCCCGCCCCGGGTCGTGGCGCCGAGGCCGGCGTCGTCGGCTGCGGCGGACGCCGCCGGTTCGGAGTCGACGTCGGAACGCCGCGTGGCTGCGGCATCGGCACCGGAGAGGCCCGCCGGCGCCCCGGCGTCGGCCGTCCCCTCCGCTTCCGAGCGTCCGACGCCGTCGACGTTCGGCTCGGTCGCGTCCGGTTCGGCGGCGCTCCGGCTCGCCGTTGCCCCGGCGTCCGGCGTCTCCGCGGGATCCGGGGTCTCGCCGTCGTCGGGCGCTCTGGTGGCGTTGTCCGGGCGTTCCTCCGGCTCCGTGGGGTCGGCGAACAGCGGGTCGGGGCCGTCGCCGAAGGAGACCTCTTCGGCGCCTCCGGCCGGGTCGGGGTCCGAACTCGACTCCTCGGGTGCGGTCGCCTCCCGGAGTTCCTCGATCGAGTCGACCTCCCAGTACGACAGGAGGGTGGTTTCGAGCGCCGACCGCACCGCGCGGGCGTCCTGGTTGGGCGTTTTGAACCGTTCGCGTTGTCCTCCCACGGTCAGCACCGCCGACGTGTTCACGTTGCCGTCCTCGAACTCCAGGTCCGTCACGTCGCTGTAGTGGTACGACTCGAACTCCTCGTCCCAGAGCCCAGGGCCGATGTGCCGGACCACCCGCTCGCCCGCGACGACGATCGTCGACTCGTTGAACCGGAAGAGCTGCGCCACCGACTCCTCGACGTCGAGCACGCCGTTGTGCCTGAGAACCCCCTCGACGATCGGGGTGAGCGCCCGCTCCAGCCGGCTCGCCGGCAGCGAGACGGTGCGTTCGCCGTCGAGGCCGTAATCCAGCGTCACCTTCGCCTTCCGACGGCCCTCCGAGACGGTGATCCGCTCCGCGCCGTGAGGGTACTCCTCGACCGATTCGTCGGAGAGCAGCCCTTCCGCGCGGTAACAGAGGGTCCGCGTGGGCGTCACGTACAGTTCGTCCTCGCCGCCGAGGTCGACGCGGGCGACGACCGCCTCGCCGTCGAGGCCGGACTGGACGATCTCCGGTTGGCTCATAGGTCGGTTCTCCGTCCGTTCGGTGATAAATCCGTGGGTCGTTCTTCCGGCGTCGGCGCCGGATCCGGTGTGTTTTTATCTTCGGGTGCGCACGCTTCGACCGGAGCCACGCTGGCGATACCGCCCGTGGCTGCGGGCGCTTAGCTCAGCCTGGACAGAGTACTTGGCTTCGGACCAAGCTGTCGCGGGTTCAAATCCTGCAGCGCCCATCCCGCCGCATAACACATAGGGAGTCAACAGACGACGACGTGGTGTATTTAACCCTTCCTCCGAGATTGGAGTAGAGTTCATTATACCACGTCATTCCGGTCTCCTCCGTCGTGCGATCTGCCATGGTCAGATTACCGAATTTAATCATCACGCTAGTTGAAACCGATCTTTCCGGAGAACGCTTCAGCCTCTCTAGCGGCCAGCCCGCCACCTCCGCCACCGTTCTTATTCAATATATTGTATTATCAATAAAATCATGATAGTCTATCGCCAACCGCTATGTATGACAGACGAACCAGTGGCCGAACTCTGGAAAGAGCACCAGAGCGCCTTTGACCGCGTGCGCGCGGTCGCCGTTACAGTGTCCGGGCCCACCCCGGCCGGCTGGATTGCGGAGCAGGCCCACGTAGCGGCAAATACTGCGCGCGACCATCTCCAGCGCCCCGTCGAGATGAACGTTCTCCGAACCGCTACCGGAGGGACCGCAACCCGGTACGAGCCCGGCCCGCTCCACACGCGAATGCACGCTCGGTCGGCTACAGGAGTCGGCAGGAGTTGCACTTGACGGACACGAAGCCGACCGTCGGCGTTCTCGAATCTCGAACTCTCCCCCGTCCGTGACGAGGAGGGGACGCAGGTGAGTCTCGAGGCCGTGACCGACTACGAAGAGGGACTGACACCGTTCGACGCGTTCCACGCAGCAACCGCAGAAACACGAAGGTTAGACGTGCTCTCCTCGGAGAACGGTTACGAAAACATCGAGGTCTCGAGGTCACATCGGAACCGATCGACGAAGACGACGAATGATTCACGGTAGTAACTCTTTATGTCCGCGTCCGACCTACGGTACGGTATGAGCGACACCGAAGCCAGCACGGGGAACGCGGACGAGCGCGACGCGTTCCTCGGCACCGACGGCACCGGAGTCATCTCGTTCCGGAGCTCGGGCGAACGCTCGCCGCACTCCGTCCCGATATCCTACGGCTACGACAGCGTGGAGGCGACGTTCTACTTCAGACTCGCGGTCGCCCCCGACAGCGACAAGGGAGACCCCGCCGGCCGGCCGGTCACGTTCGTGACTTACGACCGACGGGACGGGGAGTGGCGGAGCGTCGTCGCGAAGGGACGGCTGGAGGAGACCACCGAGGCGTCGATCGCGGCGGAGTCGCTCGAAGGGCTCCGGCGGGTCCACATCCCGCTCGTGGACGTCTTCGGTCGGCCCGCGAGGGACGTTCCGTTCGGGTTCTACCGGCTCGTGCCCGACGAGCTCACCTTCCGTACGGAATCCAGCACTGCGGCGTGACCGTCGTGAGCGTTCCCTCCCATCACGCGTCGGGGTCGGCCGGCGGCACGACGTGGACGGGCACCGACGCGTGGGCGACGACGTAGTCGGTGACGCTCCCCAGCAGCCGATCCGGGAGGCCGCCGCGGCCACGCGTTCCCATCACGACGAGGTCGACGTCGTGGTCCGTGGCGTACGCCAGGATCCGCCGCGCGGGGCGGCCGACCTCGATCGCGGACGTGACGGGGACGCTCGCGTCCGCCGCCTCGACGAGCCGGTCGACGTACTCCCGGCCGCGCTTCCTGAGCGGTTCGACCGCGCTCTCGATCGACGTGTCGTACTGCCGGGCGTCGACGACGTGGAGCACGTGGACGTCCGCCCCGTACCGGGTTCCGAGGTCGATCGCGTGGGTCATCGCCGCCTCTGCCGTCGCGCTCCCGTCGGTCGGGAGCAGGATCCGATCGTACATGGGATGACAACGCCAAGCACGGGTATGAGCGTTTCTCCCCTGCCGGGCCGGCGGTGCCACCCTCGCCCGGGGTCCCGACGGCGCGCCGCCGCACCGCCCCCCTCACTCCCGTTCGTGGCCGTCGGGGGCGGCGAGCGCCTCCGACAGCCGCGAGCTGAACGGGAAGGTGTCGGCGGTCCGGCCGGCAACGACCGTGAGCCGGACGACGTAGGAGCTCAGCAACAGAAACGGCGCGAACCCGGCGGCGATGACGGCCGGAACGGCGACGCGCAGCGTGGTCACCGGCAGCGGCGGCCCGGGGCCGGGAGCGGTGTAGATCAGCGTCAGTCCGACCGCGGCGAGCTGCACCGGGAGCCCGACGTAGAGGAGATACCGGGAGAGCTCCGAGACCTCCGATTCGATGAACACGGTCTTGAACAGGCGGCTCGCGACCTCGATGTGCTGGAGCGTGTCGGCGAGCCGCGCCAGCGGCTCCGCGGCCTCCCGGGTGAACTCGTCGGCGTGTTCCCACTGGAGGTGCCACGCCTGGTAGACCGAGCTCTCGTAGTCGGCGCTCAGCGAGACGAACAGCGCGTGTTTCACCCCGCTCGACGGCCGGGTGAGAACGTCGATCACGTAGTCGCAGTGTTCGCTGAGGTCGCTCACGAGCGTGTCGAGCTCCTCGCGGGCGAACCGGGTCCGGCCTTCGAGTTGTCGGTCCCCGAGGACGTCGAGCTCCCGGCTCGCGTGCCGGAAGAGCATCAGCAGGAACGCGTCGGGTTGGACCGGAACGACGCTCTCGTCGACGCTGTGGCTGATTTCCTCGCGGTAGTCCAGGGTCTCGTCGATCTTCCGGCGGATCTCCCCCGGGGTTTCGAGCCGGCGCCCGAGCAGGAACTGGCTGAGCGACGTGACGATCGCGATCAGGGTGAAGTTGGCGGCGATCAGCGAGAACAGCAGGAACAACACCGGGGTCTCCGCGCGGAACGGCACCAGTCCGGTCCCGATCAGCACGGCGAGCACCCCGATCAGGAGCAGGAACCCGAGCCCCGCCACGATCACCCGGTCGCCGGTCAGCAACAGCCACTCCCGGGGATCGTACCGGAGCAGTTCCAGCTCGAACCCCAGCCGCGACCCCTGGCCCCGGCTCATCGACGCCGCCGCGTGCCTCCGATCCGGTTCATACCGCCGGGTTCGTGACGCCGCGGCATAACCTCCGCGGGGCGCCGACGCCGCGGGCGGCGACCCCCTCACGCGCTCGACGGACGGACCGGCGAGACGACGCCCGCCGGGGCCTTACGCCTCCACCCCGCCCGCGAGGTTGAGTTCGGCGATGAGCCGCGCGGTCACCACCTGCTCGACGATCGCGACCAGGTGGTCGTCGTCCGTGTAGCCCGCGAACACCCCGAGCGGCACCTCCCCGCCGGCCATCTCGCGGTGGCCGCCCGCGCTGCCGACGTCGTCGAACGCCGCGTCGAGCACCCGACCGACGTGGATGCGGGAGTCCGTCGACCGAGCCGACAGCTGGATTCCGTCGCCGACGATCGCGAACACGACTGCGGTCTCGACGCCTTCGAGCGTGGCGAGGTAGTCCGCCGCCTGCGGCAGCGCGTCGCGCTCGCTCGTCCGCCCGATCCCGGAGATCAGCACCGACCCCCGGACGGTCCGGTTCCGGATGGCTGCGGCGATCGAGTCGATCGTCGCGCCGGTCACCGACGGTGTCGAGAGGGTCCGGAGCAGGTCGCCGTCGGCGTGGTCGTGCAGCCACCCCGCGGCGTCGTACTCCTCGCGTGTGGCGCCGCGGAGGAACCCCAAGGTCTCCCGGCGGATCGCGAACAGCAGCGCCGTTCCGAGCGCCGCGTCCACCCCCGGGTCCAGCTCCCGGACGTACTCCGTCAGGATCGTCGCGGTCGCGCCCACCGCCTCGCGGTGGTCGACGAACCCCGCGTCGATCTCCCCGTTGGGGTGGTGGTCGATCACGACGTCCACCGGCGTTCCCTCCGGCACCCGGTTGTTCACCCCGGGCACGGCGTGGTCGACGAACGCGAGCAGCGACCCCTCCGGACGGTTCCTGACGGCGTCGGCCTCGAACGGCTGGAGGTCGATCCCCAGCAGGTTGACGAACGCCCGGTTCTGCTGGTGTGAGATCTCGCCGCTGTAGAGCACCCGCCGCTCGTCGATTCCGGCGGCGGTCGCGATCCGCCCCAGCGCGAACGCGCTCGCTAAGCAGTCGGGATCGGGGTTGTTGTGGCAGACGATGGTGAGCGCGTCGGCGGCGCCGAGCCGGTCGTCGAGCTCCCGTGCCAGGGACATGCCTCAGGTACTATCGGGCGGTACAAAACTCCCGCCGGTGCGGTCTACGGGAGCTCGACGTCGACGCCGCTTTCGGCGCTCGCGGCCTTCACAGTGTTCCACAGGAGCATGGCGCGCGTCATCGGGCCGACGCCGCCCGGAACCGGGGTGATCGCCTTCGCCTTCTCCGTCGCGCTCTCGAAGTCGACGTCGCCGACGAGCTCCGAGCCCTCCTCGGTCTCGACGCGGTTGATACCCACGTCGATCACGACCGTCCCTTCCGAGAGCATGTCGCCGGTGACCATGCCCGGGACGCCCGCGGCGGCGATCACGATGTCGGCCGCGCGGAGCTTCGCCTCCAGGTCGTCGGTCCGGGAGTGACACACCGTCGTGGTGGCGTTGCCGTCGTCGGTCTTCTGGATCAGGAGGTTCGCCATCGGCTTGCCCACGATGTTCGACCGGCCGACCACGACCGCGTCGGCACCCTCGGTCTCGACGTCCGCGGCGGCGAGCAGCTTCTGGACGCCGTGGGGCGTACACGGCTTGAACCGGGCGTTGCCCGCGACGAGCCGTCCCACGTTCTCGGGGTGGAACCCGTCGACGTCCTTCGCGGGGTCGATCCGGCGGAGGACCTCCCGCTCGTCGACGTGGTCGGGCAGCGGCATCTGGACGAGGATGCCGTGGACCTCGGGGTCGGCGTTGAGCTCGTCGACGGTGTCGAACAGCTCCGAGGCGGGCGCCTCGGGGTCGATCTCGATGTCCCGGGTGGCGATCCCGACCTCCTCGCAGTCCTCGTGTTTCATCGAGACGTACGTCTGGCTCGCGGGGTCGTCGTTCATGAGCACGGTCGCGAGACACGGGGTCGTCCCGGCGTCGGTGAGGTCGTCGATCCCAGCCACCAGCCCGTCTCTGATCTCCTGTGCGACCTCGTTGCCGTCGATGATCTCCGTCATACTCCTTCGGTCACGGTCCCGCACTTCAAAGGTGCCGGTTCACTCCTCAGGGGATTCATACCCCGGGGGCTACGCCAACAGCTCGGCGGCGATGGGAGCGAGCCGAGCCGGGTCCGCATCCCGGAGCCGGTCGTCGCCGAGCCGGAGCCGGAGCCGCGGGCGACCGACGTCGATCGGGACCTTCTCGGTCTCGATCACGCCGCGATCCTCGAGTTCGCTCTTCGTGCGGGAGAACGTGGCCTTGCTCGCGATCCCGACGTCCTCGCCCCACTTGGAGACGTCGTAGAGGAGTACGTCGTTCCGGGCGGCCACGAGCAGGCTGACCACGACCTCGTCGAGGTCGGGGCCGTCGTCGTCGTCGAGCGATTCGAAGACCGCGTCGAAGTCCGCCCGCACGTCGTCGCCGAGGTCCGTTTCGAGCGACGTCCGGACCGCCGACAGCGCTGGCGTTCGGAGGGTGAACGAGTCGGCCGCCTCGAACCGATTCCGGTAGGTATCGGCCGCTTCGCCGACGAACGCGTCGTCGTCGGTCGCGAGCCCGGCCGCCCGCTCGCCCATCGGCACCACCGCGACGACCGACTCGTCGGTCACGACGAGGGCGTTTCCGGCCGCGGGATCGGCGTCCGCGACCCGAAGCTCGATCGCCCCGCGGTCGACCAACTCCGCGGCCGCGGTCGCGACGGTGAAGTCGTCGGCCACCGTCTTCAGCACCGTCCGGTCCGCGAGTACCCGGACCGGCGTGGGCCGGTCGGCGTCGACCCCGCTCTCGACCAGCGCACGGAGTATTGCGGGCGTGGGATCGACCACGTACGCGACGCCCGATCCGGACCGGAGAGCCGAGGCGACCACGCGCCCGATGTCGGAATCGAGCACGTTGGTTTCGGAGGACATACCTCGCATAATTCGAACTCGACAACTTAATTTTACCCCATCTCATCCTGTATATTCCGCGGATTTTTCACCGTACCGCCCGACTCCGGAGACGTGACTCACGACATCAGGATCGTCGGCGACGGGCCCGCCGCGGCGGCCGCGGCGGCCGCCTTCGACGACATCGACGCCACGATCACCGACGCGGGCCGGCCGACGCTGACAGTGGTGGTCGTCCCCGCGGGCGGCGCGGCCGACGCGCTCGCGGGCGATCACGGCCGGGCCGTCGTCGTCGAGGTCGGCGGGGTCGGCGGCCGGGCGGTCGCGGCGCTCGACGCTGCCGTCTCCGTGTTCGGCGCCGACGGCCCGCGGTTCGCCGACCTCCGGACGCGGGTCGCGGCGTCCACCGAGCCCGAGGGGTCGCCGTCGGGCGACCGGAGCGCGGTGCGGTTCGCCGGCGCGGTCGCGGGACGACGGGCGGTCGCGCTGTTGAGCGGCGACCGGAGCGTCGCCGGGTCCGTGGTGGAGGTCGCGGGCGCGGGGGTGGCCGCCGAGCGGCGGCTCCTCCCGGTCCCGACCCCGGCGGACCGCGACCGGACGGTGCGACGTGACCACCGTGACGTCGGCGTCGACGACGCGCTGTCCCGCGCGGAGCGGGCGCTGGACGAGCGGATCGGACCGATCGAACAGGTCGGCGAGCGGGAGTCGTTCCCGGTCCCGTACTACCTCGCGGGGGTCGCCGACACCCGAGGGTTCAGCGACGCCCGCGCCGCGGAGTTCGCCGCGGGGGTCGACCGCGACTGGGACCGCGCGTTTATCAGAGCGCTCGGGGAGGCACTGGAGCGGTACTGCGCGGGCGTCTACCGCCGGTCGGAGTTCACCGTCACCCCCGAACGGACCCGGTCGAACCCCGTCCCGCCGTCGCGGTTCGTCCGCCCGGAGGGGACGTCGACGCCCGACGCCGACACCCCGGTCGCGTGGGTCCGCGGGACCGACCTCGCCGCCGACGAGCCGGCGTCGTTGCCGGCGGCGTTCGTCCACTACCCGCCGCCGACCGAGGAGTACGCACCCCCGATCACGACCGGGCTCGGGCTGGGGAACTCCGGCACGGAAGCGCTGCTGTCGGGGCTCTACGAGGTGATCGAGCGCGACGCCACGATGCTCGCGTGGTACTCCACGTTCGAGCCGCTGGAGCTCGACGTCGGGGGCGACGCCTACGACGCGCTCCGGCGCCGAGCCCGGGCGGAGGACCTGTCGGTCACGACCCTCCTGGTCACACAGGACGTCGACGTCCCGGTCGTCGCCGCCGCGGTCCGCCGGGAGGGCGAGTGGCCGCGGTTCGCCGCGGGGTCGGCGGCGTCGTTGGACCCCGCCGCCGCTGCCCGATCGGCGCTCGCGGAGGCGCTGCAGAACTGGATGGAGCTCCGGTCGATGGGGCCGGAGGCGGCCGCCGAGGAGGGCGGCGCCATCGCCGACTACGCCGCGGACCCGGCGCCCGCCGCGGACTTCCTCGACGCCGACACCGCCGTGCCGGCCGACGGCGTCGGCCCCGACACGCTCCCGACGGGAGCCGCGGAGCTCGATGCGGTGATCGACCGCGTGACGGCGGCGGGGCTCGACGCCTACGCCGCCCGGACGACGACGCGGGACGTCGCGTCGCTGGGGTTTGAGGCGGTCCGCGTGGTGGTGCCGTCGGCCCAGCCGCTGTTCCAGGGCGAACCCTTCTTCGGCGACCGTGCCCGGACGGTTCCGGCCGAACTCGGGTTCGACCCCGACCGCGACCGGGCGTACCACCCGTTCCCGTAGCCCAGCGGGTGCCGATCCGGGGTTCGCGACGACGCAGCTAACAGCCGACACGGCCGACCCGACCCGCGCGACGACGTGTCGGACTCCCGCGGCCCGCCGCGCGGCTTACTACGGTGTGATACCGGGAGTGGCCGCGGTCCCACACAAAAACCTCCGGGAGCGACTTAAACGCCGAACGTCGCCCGGAGCATGTCCCGCGTGCCGGGACCCAGCCCGACCGCGAGCACGGCGACCAGGAGCAACATCGTGTACCGCGGGCTCTCCTCGAAGATCTCCTCCTCGAAGACCCAGAGCACGAACGTCGCGGCCACGAGTTTCACCAGGAGGAACGGCCAGGTGTCGCCGGTGACCGCGAGCACCGACGCTGGAAGCGTCGCGGCGGTGACGTCGACCACGAACTGGTTCACCGGGTGTTTGGGGACCAGGTTGGGGCCGGCACCGAGCGCGGTCATCCAGTCCAGCCCGACCACGTTCGCGACGCCGTCGACCGCGTGGCCCCACAGGATCACGAGCCCGATGAGCCCGGTGCCGGCGTTTACCTGCGGCGCGATCCGCTCGACCAGCGCCCAGTTCGCGAGCGCGGCCGCCGTCGCGCCGACGAGCACGACCACGAGCACCTGCGGGTAGAACTCCACGCCCTCCGCGCCGGAGAGCCGGAGCGACGCCAGATACCCCAGGGTGACCGCGAGGAAGGCGATCCCGGCTCCCAGGAGCGGCCGGGTGTACCGCTCGATCACGCCCGCGCGCTCGGCGGCGACGGCGGCGACTACGGTCCCGAGCGTGAGCCCGAAGACGGTGAAGTAGATGATCGGGCTGATCAGGAGCGTGTTCAGCGGGTAGCTGATCAGCGCCTCCCCGGCGGGGACGGCGTCGTTGGCGTCCTCGACGACGCGGAGCGCCCCGCCGAGGAAGACGAACGGGAGGAGGGCGTAGAAGAACCCCCGGTCGGTCCCCAGATCCAGCCGCCGGAGTAAGAACACCACCCCGGTGAGCGCGACCAGCAGCGTGACCATGTACCCGATCTCCGAGACCAGGGTGTATCCGGGGTACGCGACCGGTTCGGTCGCGTTCGCACACGCGCCGGCGTCGTAGATGTATTCGACGGTGCTCCCCGGCCGGATCGCACACACCGCGGAGTTGGCGTCGGCCTGCACCGGCCCCCAGAAGTAGTGCCAGACGAACCCGTCGTAGACCGCCTCGGGGAACGCGATCGCGCCGAGCACGAGCCCCAGGAGCCCGACGCCGACCCCGCCGGCCCAGAGCCGCTCGGGATCGACGCCGACGCGATCCGTGACTGTCGACATACCCCAACCCCCGGCGCCGGTGGTGTTGAGGATTCCGGTCTCGGGTGCGACGGGCGCAGGGCCGCCACGACGCCTACGCGTCGGGACGGATCTCCCGGGCGGCGGCGAGCACCGAGTCGTGGATCCGGCCGTTCGACGCCACCAACCCCGCGGCGTCGTGGCGCCACCGGTCGCCGTCGAGGTCGGTCACGGTCCCGCCCGCCGCCCGCACCATCGCCACCCCCGCGAGGGTGTCCCAGGGGTTCGCGCGGACGTCGGTCACGACGCCGTCGAGCGATCCCTCGGCGACGCCCGCGAGTTCGGCCTGCGCACACCCGATCCGCCGGAGGTCGCCGAACCGCTCGACGATGGCGCGACACGCCCGGTCGTACCGCTCTCTGGCGTCGAAATCCCACCACATCGTGGGCGCGACGGCGCAGGTCTCGGGGTCTGTCCGACCGGAGACGCCCACCGGGTCGCCGTTGCGGTAGGTCCGGTCGCCGTCGGTCCAGTAGGCGTCGCCGAGCGCGGGAAACTCCGTCGCGCCCGCCACCGTCGTCCCGTCGCGGACCGCCGCGACCGCCGTCCCCCACAGTCGGGTGCCGCGGACGTAGTTGTTGGTTCCGTCGATCGGATCGATCACCCACGCGGCGCCGGAGTCGGGCACCCGCTTGAGCGCCCCCTCCTCCTCGCCGACGATCGCGTCGTCGGGGTACGACGCCCGGAGCACGTCGATCACCGCCGTCTGCGCGTCGCGGTCGGCTGCGGTCACGACGTCGGTCTTCGACGCCTTCCGCTCGACGTCGATCCCGGTCCGGAACCGCTCGACGGCGACTGCCGCCCCCGCCTCCGCCGCCCGCCGCGCCGCCGACACCCGCTCGTCGCCTGTCATACCACACACCCCGCGCGCCGACCATCTAAACACCCGGGGTGGGAGCCGCGGTTCCCGCGGAGCCCCGACGCGGCCGCTCCGTGCGGTCCGCCCACCGGCGTCGTTAACTCGATTCCGAGTCCGAGTACACTTTAGTGGGAAGACGACGATACCGAAGTATGCGCCCGTCAGACGCGGCCCAACAACTCCGGTACGCGGTGGCCTCACGAACCGACGGTTCCGACTACGAGCTCACCCACTGGGAGGCGCGCGCCTACGAGGACGTCTTCGCGGACGTGACCGACCGCGGCGACCTCTCGGACGTGATGGCCGTGATCGAGGCGATCGGCGACCGGTCGGCCGACGGACGCCCGCCGACCGCCGCCGAGGCCCGCCGGCTCGCCGACCGGGTCGTCTCCCCCGGCGGCCGACCCCTCACCGACGGCGGCGACGGCGAGTAACGGCTCCACTCGCCCCCGGCAGCACCGTCCGGAGACTCGACCGTGTCCGCGTTCGGCGTTTCGTTCTTCGCTCCCGTCCCGACCGCTCGCGCCTCACTCCGCCGGCCGCAGGTGTTCGCAGTCGCCGGCGTGGACGACGCGCTCGCCGTCGTCGGTCTCGATCACCAGGCTCCCGGGGAACCGGACGTCGACGGCGTCACCCCTCACGGTACCGCGGGGGGTCTCGACCCTGACGCGGCGGCCGAGCGTGCTCGCGTGCTCGCGCCAGACGCCGAGGACCCCCCGGAGGTCGGCGCCGGGACCGGTCAGGTCGTGGATCGCTTCGAGCACCCGCTGGAGGAACCGCCGGCGGTCGACGTCGCCGACCGCCGCCCGGAGGCTGGTCGCCCCCTCCGGGAGGGCGTCGGGGTCGACGTTCGCGTTCACGCCGGGCCCGACCACCAGCCACGACACGCGGTCGGCCTCGCCCTCCATCTCGGTTAGGATGCCGCAGAGCTTCCGCTCGTCGCCGTCGGGACCGGCCACCAACACGTCGTTCGGCCACTTGATGCTCGCGTCGGCGCCCACCGCCCGGGCCGCCCGGGTGACCGCCACCGCGGCCGCGAGGGTGTAGATCGGCGCCTCCGCGGGCGGTCGGTCGGGGCGGAGCACCAGGCTCGCCCACACGCCGCCCGCAGGCGCGGTGAACTCCCGGCCCAGCCGGCCGCGCCCGCCGGTCTGCTCGTCGGCGACCACCACCACGTCCGCGGCCCCGTCCTCGGCACGCTCGCGGGCGCGGTCATTGGTGCTCGCGATCCGGTCGTGGTACTCGATCTCGTAGGGGGCGTCGAGCCCGAACGCCAGCGCCGCGCCGCCGTACTCCGGGACCGCGACCACCCGGTAGCCGCCGTCGCCGCCTTCGATCCCGAACCCTTCGTCGCGGAGCGCCTCGACCTGTTTCCACACCGCCGCCCGGGAGACCCCGAGCCGGTCGGCGAGGCCGGGGCCGTCGACCGG
This sequence comes from uncultured Halobellus sp., assembly GCA_964541645.1. GTDB lineage: Archaea > Halobacteriota > Halobacteria > Halobacteriales > Haloferacaceae > Haloquadratum. The sequence goes on from CAZIQT010000006.1 coordinate 35,432, forward strand.
CCCGTCTTCGAGCGCCGAGAGCAGGGCGCGGCGGGTGGCGTTCATCCGGACTCACTCCAGCACGACCAGGGTGTCGTCCATGTCGACGCTGTCGCCCTCGCCGACGAGCACCTCGGCGACGGTCCCGCCGCGCTCGGCCACGACGTCGTTCTCCATCTTCATCGCCTCCAGCACGCAGACCACGTCGCCGGCGGCGACCTCGTCGCCGGGGTCGACGTCGACCGAGAGGATCGTCCCTTGCATCTCGGCGGTGACGCGTTCGCCGTCGCCCTCGACCTCGACCGCGTCGTCGCCGTCGCCGGTCGCCTCCTGCGGCCGGGAGCGGGTCGCCCGGCCGTCCCCGGCGGCGCCCGCCCCGCCGCCGGCGATGTCGACCGCCGGCACCGCGGGCGCCCCGCGCTCCTCGAGGTTGACCTCGAACCGCTTGCCGTTGACCTCGACGGTGAACTCCCGTTCGGTGGTGTCGTCGTCGTCGGCCGCCGGCTCCGGCGGCTCGCCCCACGTCCCGACCGCGCGGTCGATCCGGTCGCGGTCGAGCTCCTCGTCGAGGTACTTCGTGGTGTGCTCGCCCGCGCGGAACCGGCCGTCGGTCACCATGAGCCGGTGGAACGGGACGATCGTGTGTATCCCTTCGATCTCGAACTCCGAGAGCGCCCGCTCGGAGCGGGCCAGACACTCCTCGCGGTCGCCGGCGTCGACGATCAGTTTCGCGATCATGGAGTCGTAGTCGCCGCCGATCTCGTCACCCTGCCGGACGGCGTCGTCGACCCGGATCCCGACCCCGCCCGGCGGGTCGTAGGTCTCCAGACGCCCGGTCGCGGGCGCGAAGTCGTCGGCGGCGTTCTCCGCGTTGATCCGGTACTCGATGGCGTGGCCGTCGATCGACACCGACTCCTGGGTGAAGTCGAGCTCCTCGCCGGCGGCGACCCGGAGCTGCCACTTCACCACGTCGATGCCCGTGACCTCCTCGGTCACGGTGTGTTCGACCTGGATCCGGGTGTTGACCTCCATGAAGTAGAACTCCGTCCCCTCGCCCGTCTCCTCCACGAGGAACTCCACGGTACCGGCGTTGGTGTAGCCGGCCGCCCGGACTCCACGACGGGCGGCGTCGCCGATCCGCTCGCGGAGGTCCGAATCGAGCGCGGGCGAGGGGGCCTCCTCGATCACCTTCTGGTGGCGGCGCTGGAGCGAGCAGTCGCGCTCCCCCAGATGCCGGACGTTGCCGTGTTCGTCCGCGAGGATCTGGACCTCGACGTGCCGCGGGGCTTCGAGATACTTCTCGACGTAGACGGAGGCGTTGTCGAAGTACGCCTCGCCTTCGCGTTTCGCGGTCTCGAACTGCGCTTCGACCTCGTCGGCCGACCGGACCACCTTCAGCCCCCGCCCGCCGCCGCCGCCTTCGGCTTTGATCGCGACGGGGTAGCCGTACTCCGCGGCCACCTCCTTGACCGCCTCGGCGGACTCGACGGGTTCCGTGGTGCCGGGTACCACCGGCACGTCGGCCTCCCGCATGAGCGAGCGGGCCTCGGTCTTCTCGCCGAGCTGCTCCATGGCCTCGGCGGGCGGGCCGATCCAGACCAGCTCGCTGTCCTCGACCGCCCGGGCGAACTCGGCGTTCTCCGCGAGGAAGCCGTACCCCGGGTGGATCGCGTCGGCGTCGGCCCTCCGGCCGGCGTCGATCACGGCCTCGTGATCCAGATACGAGTCCGCGGCTCGGGCGGGGCCGACGTTGTACGCCTCGTCGGCCAGCCGGACGTGTCCGGCGTTCCTGTCGGCGTCGCTGTAGACCGCGACCGTCCGGACGCCCAGGTCGCGACACGCCCGCATCACCCGGACCGCGATCTCCCCGCGGTTGGCCACGAGCACCTTGTTGAACATTTACCGACCCGTTCCGCCACACGCCACCTCTATCTGTCGGTTCCGTACGAACCCTCATTCGACGATCGTCGATTCCGGACGGCGCGGTCTGGGCGGGCGCTCGTCGGAGCCGGGCGGCCCTCGGGGCGTCGCACGTCCGTTCGCGGACGACCCCGAACCCAAACCGCCTTATGCGTGTGCCTCCCACGCCAACGGTAATGCCAGTACGTGTCGGTATTCTGGGCGCGACGGGGGCGGTAGGCCAGCGGTTCATCCAACTGCTCGACGGTCACCCGACCTTCGAGCTCGCGGCGGTCACGGCCTCCGAATCGAGTGCGGGACGGACCTACCGCGACGCCGCGAAGTGGCGGCTCGGCAGCCCGATCCCCGACGACGTCGCGGAGATGACGGTCGGCGAGACCGACCCCTCGGCGGTTCCGGACGACGTCGACCTGCTCTTCTCCTCGCTCCCGTCCGGGGTCGCCGCGGAGGTCGAACCCGCGTTCCTGGAGGCGGGCTACGTGGTCTCCTCGAACTCCTCGAACGACCGGATGGCGCCGGACGTGCCGCTCACGATCCCGGAGATCAACCCCGGACACCTGGACCTCATCGAGGTCCAACGCGACGAGCGCGGGTGGGACGGCGCCCTCGTGAAGAACCCCAACTGTTCGACGATCACGATGGTGCCGACGCTCGCGGCGCTCGACGAGTTCGGGCTCGAGTCGGTCCACGTCTCGACGCTCCAGGCGGTGTCGGGGGCGGGCTACTCCGGCGTCACCTCGATGGAGATCATCGACAACGCCATCCCCCACATCGGCGGCGAGGAGGACAAGATGGAGACCGAGTCCCGGAAGCTGCTCGGGGCGTTCGACGGCACCGAGGTGGCGCTCCACGACATGGAGGTCTCCGCCTCCTGCAACCGGATCCCGACGCTCGACGGCCACCTGGAGAACGTCTTCGCCGAGACCGCCGCGGACGTCTCCCCCGACGACGCCGCCGCGGCGATGCGCGAGTACCCCGGGGTCGACCTGCCGTCCTCGCCCGACCGGCTCATCCACGTCTTCGACGACTTCGAGCGCCCGCAGCCCCGGATGGACCGCGGCCGCGGCGACGGCATGCAGATCTCCGCGGGCGGGCTCCAGGAGACCGACGGCGGGCTGAAGTACAACTGCCTCGCGCACAATACCATCCGCGGTGCCGCCGGCGCGTCGCTGCTCAACGGTGAACTCCTCGTAGAAGAGGGCTGGGTCTAACCCCGCCGCCTCGGTGTCGCCGCCGGCTCCGGGACCGTCGCCGGGTCACCGCCGGCTCCGGCGTCCACCGTCGCGTCGGCCGCGGGCAGCCACGCGGGCGGCGACACCCCCTCCGACCGTCTGTGGACGGTGTACTGGAACCGCTTCGGCTCGCCGTCTTGGGAGTACAACAGCCGGGCCGCCCGGACGGCCCCGTCGCCGTCGACGATCACGTACCCCCGCACGTCGGTGGCGTCGCGGGCGACGACCCCGACCACGGCGTACCGGATCCGGCGCCCGTCGCCGTCCCCGGACGCCCGCACCGCGCGGAACTCGCCGACGGTCAGGATCCGGGAGAGCACCGCCCACAGGGAGACGGCCGCGCGGCGCCTGGTCTCGGCGACCGACCCGTTCGCGGTGTCGAAGGAGAGCCGCCCGTCCCGGAGCCGGCGGGTGTGGCGGGCGTCGGCGTCGGCGTAGATGTCGTTCTCGGTCACGTCAGCGTAGCCGTTGTGGACGTCGAACCGGAACCGCGCCCGGGTCGCGTTGGCGTCGTAGCGGTAGTCGGCGTACGCCCCGGGCCGGAATCGTTCGAGTGCGACGACCGAAACCGGCTCGGTTCGAAGCAGCGACAGCGACCGCGTGCGTGCCGTCTCCGTGCCGACCGCCGACCGCGAGAACCCCTCCGGAAACCGCACCTCGGAGAGGGTCCCGTCGGGCGTCGCGGTCGGTGTCGGCCCCGCCGACGTGGCTTGCGACGGCTCCCCGGGACCGCCCCCACACCCGGCGAGAACGAGCAAGGCCGCAACCGCGACCGCCCGGAGGGCGTTTCGTGACACGTCCGGAGCCTCTCGGGTGCGCCTGATGATACTGTCGGCCCGTCGCGACGGCCGGCGACGGAGCGGGGCCGGATCGGGCGCTACGGACGCCGGAGGCTTCCCTACCGCTTCGCGCCCGGATTCGTCACCGCGCCGTTCGCCGCGGAGCCGAAGTCGGTTCCGTACTTCGCCAGCACGCCGGATGCGTACGCGGGCTCGCCGGGGTCCCACTCCTCCGCCCGCGCTTCGAGTTCCGACTCAGGAACGTCGACCGACAGCTCGCGGTCGGGAATGTCGACGGTGACCTCGTCGCCGTCCTCCACGAGCGCGATGGGGCCGCCGACCGCGGCCTCGGGGGCGACGTGGCCCACCATCGGGCCGCGGGTCGCCCCGGAGAACCGGCCATCGGTCAACAGCGCCACGTCGTCCTCGTGGCCCTGGCCGACGACCGCGGCGGTGACGCCGAGCATCTCGCGCATCCCCGGACCGCCCTGCGGCCCCTCGTTGCGGATCACGAGCACGTCGCCGGACTCGATGTGACCCTCCTGGACGTACCGCATCGCCTCCTCCTCGCCCTCGAAGACTCGCGCGGGGCCGGAGTGGTGGAACGCGTCGTCGCCGGTGACTTTCAGGACCGCGCCGTCGGGCGCGAGGTTGCCGGTAAGGATCTTGATCGCGCCCTCTTCCTGATACGGGTCGTCGACGGTGTAGATGAACTCCTCGCGGATCTCGTCGTCGTCGGGGAGGTCGAGCTCGTCGAGCTCCTCCGCGATCGTCCGACCGGTGACCGTCATCGCGTCGCCGTGGAACAGGCCGGCGTCGAGCAGGCGGCGGATCACCACCGGGACGCCGCC
>CAZIQT010000007.1:0-35405 GCA_964541645.1 uncultured Halobellus sp.
GATCGACACTCGCGGTCGCGGCGGGACCCGCGAGCGCGGCGCACGTCGGCGGCGACATAACCTACGACGGCGCCGACGGCGAACTCACGGTCGACGTGAACGTCCGGCAGGCGTCGTCCGGCGGGTTCACCGGCAACGGCACCGAGACCGTGACGATCGACGTCGCCGGGGAGTCGTTCCAGCGGACCGAGTCCGCAGGAGGTAGTTCCACGTACACCTACACCATCAATCGGAGCACCCTCGCCGGGGTGCTCAACCGGACGAACGGCGCCGACACCCGCGTTGGAGTCTCTCACGGCGGCGGCGAGAGCTTCAACGCGACAGTCGACATCCGGTACGTCGCACTCGACGGCAACGTCGACTTCACCGACGACGGCAGGCTCCGCCTGGGGGTCCGGGAGAGCTTCGGCGTCGCCCCGGGCGGTTCCGTACCGATCCAAGTCGAGACGCGTGACGGAACGTCCGACGCGACCGCGACGTACGAGGTCCGCGACGCCGCGTCCCTCGTGGTCGATCGCGACACCCTCGGCGACCTGGGGGTGCTCGCGACGCCGCAGGGGGTGACGATCAGCGGCGGCGAGTCGTACGTCCGGGAGTCCGCCGAGATCAACGTCCGCGCCGACGGCCGGAACCTGACGACCGGCGAGCGGGTGTCCGACGGCGGCGTCCGGTTCACCAGCCCGCTGTTCGAGGACGGCCGGCGGTACGCCGTCAACGTCAGTTCCGCGGCGGGGCGGTACGTCCGAACGCTCCAGGCGAGCGGGCAGTCGATCGGCGTCGACAGCGGGGCGGTGGCGGCCGAACGACGGGTCACGCTCACCGTCACGGACGCCGAGACCGGAAGCCGGGTCGTCAGAAAACGGATCGCGTTCGAGTCCGCGAGCCTGACCGGGAACGCCAGCGGCACGACCGTCACGTTCGACTCCCTGCCGGCACGCGCCAGCGACGGCAACGCGACCGTGTGGGTACGCCAGGGCGACGGCCAGGGCGTCGACAGCTACCGGGCCAGGCTGGACGTCGAGAACCGGACCCTCGAGAGCGTCTCCGGGTCGCCGCCGTGGCCCGACGCGAACAACGCGAGTCTGCTGATCAGCGACGCCGGCGGATCGACCCTACACGCCACCGTGTCGCTGCAGTCCGGCGGCGATGGTGGCGGGGGCGGCGGCGGGTCGACGAACTCCGGGCTGTTCGCGGCGCTCGGGCCGATTCCGGATTGGGCACTGTTCGGTGTCATCGTCGTCGTTGGGATCGGCGTCGTCGCCGGCGGCGTGTTCGCCGCGCTCTCGATGCGGGACTCGTCGTCGGTCGGATCCTCGAAGCGGACGTCGCCGGGTGAGTCGCCCGGGACGGCGACCGTGGACGTGACGTTCGAGGTGTTCGACGAGGTGGCGGGGACGCCGTACCCCGACGCGGACCGAGTGGTCGCGCAGCGACGGAGCCAGGGCGGGGCGCGCGGGACGCAGGGCGGCGGGTTCGGCGCCACGAGCAACGCCGGGCGGGATCGGAGCCGGAGGCAGGGAGTCACCGTCGACACCACCACGGGGCAGTCGCGGAGCCAGGGAGCCACCGTGGGCAGCAAGCGGATCGACGTCGTCGCCGGCGAGGGCGAGGCCGAGTTGACGGGCGGTCAGTGGGTCATCGAGGTCAGGCAGGACGGCCGGACGATCGGCACGCGGTCCCACCGGATCGACCCGCAGTACGACAGCGACCGCGTCGTGGTGTCGGTGGACCCCTACACCGTCGACGTGAGCGTGACGGACGGCCCCGAGCGCGAACCGCTCGACGGGGCGACCGTCGAGGCGAACGTGGACGTGGGGCGGTGGAGCGGCAGGAAGCCGACCGACGCCAGCGGGACGGTGACGTTCGAGGTGCCGCGGTCGGCGTCGGAGGCGAAGTTCACCGCCCAGAACCAGGGTCAGTCGCCGGTAGAGTCGACCCACCGGGTCGAGCGGGCGGCGCAGAACGGCGTGGATCTGGCGATCGGCGCCGAAACCGGGTCGATGGAGATCGAGACCGTGGTCGGCGATCGGTCGTTGCCCAACATCGACGTCCGGATCACACCGGTCGGCGACGAGCCCAACGAGTACGCCGACGAGGACACCATCACCACGAACAGCGAGGGTCGGCGGCGGATCGAGGGCGCGCCCGCCGGCGAGTACAAACTGTCGGCGGACCCGACACTACCGAACGTCGACACCACCGCGGCCGTCGAGTCGGTGCACGTCACCGACGGCGGGACGGCCGAGGTCGTGCTCTCGATCGGCGTCTCGTACTCGGCGACGGCGGACCAGCGGGACCGGCTCTCGGATCTCCGTGACCGGATCGAGGAGCTGACCGCGGCGACGAACCGCGACGTGGCGATCCCACGGTACTACGGGACGGTACTCGCGTCGGCGCTCGGTGTGATCGACGAAGTTGAGTCCACGCCGGAGCGCGCCGTTGAGGAGGGGATCCCCCCCGACGAGACGGTGACGGCGATCTTGGACGCGGTCGAGGCCGGGATCAGGGCGGTCGACGGCGCGATGTCGGAGCGACGGAATGTCAAGCTGTTCGGCGACTGCGCGTCGATGCCGCAGGCCGAGGTCGAGTGGGACGGGGAGGCGACGCTGGACGCGTTCCTCGACCGGGTGGCCGAGGGCGGGGATCACGAGCGGCGGATGCTCGGGGACCGGCTGCGGGAGACCGACGAGATCCTCGACGAGAAGTGGGGGGAGGTCAACGAAATCGCCCCCGCGCGGAAGCTCCACGACCGGCTCGTGGAGCTGGCGCAGGAGAGCGGCGGTATCGACGACGAACTCGCGGTCATCGCACAGACCTACGTCGGGATCTGTCTGCTGGATGCCGTCGAGGGGCTCTTCGACCACGGCGCGCTCGTCGAGCGGCTCAACAGCGGGAGCTACTGATACCGTATGAAGGGGACACTACTCAGACTGATCGTCGTCGCCTGCGTCGTCACGTCGACGGCGGGCGTCGCGGCGGCGACCGGGGGCACAGTGGCGGCGAACGGGGGGGCAGACGCCGCGGACGCGGACGCGACGAGTGTGGCGTCGGTCGACGCCGCGCTCGCAGGGTCGTCCGCGCGGGCTGACGTCGACGTCGAGGCTCCACAGAGCAGTGACGACTTCCTCGCGGCGTTCCGAGAGCTCTCCGGGCAGGAGTCGCTGTCGGCGTACAGCGAGTTCGAGGTGATCCGAACGCAGGCGGTCGTCGCGGTCCAGTCGGGATCGTTCGAGGACGACGACAGGGCGCGGATGCGCGCCGTGCTCCGAACGCTGGTGCGGTTCGATGCCGCGTACACCGCGGCGCAGAACGGGAGCCTCGAGTCGAGCTTCGCGTCCGCGACGGCCACCCGGGAGGCGGTGTCGACGGTGCGTGACAGGGGTGGGACCGTCTACAGCTCGCTCGCGACCGTCGCCATGGACCGGTTCTTCCGGTCGCTGGGCGAGCGGTTCGAGCAGCGCTCCCGGGCGGAGGGGACGAGCACGCCCGAACAGATCGCGGCGCTGCAGCGCGCCGGCGAGGCCTACCGGCTCGGCGGGTCCAGCGACCGGTTCGCGCAGGTGTCCGTCGAGGCCGAGCAGCTCGCGAGCGCGTGGGACCGCGACAGTCGGGAAATAAACGAGTCGATGGCGACCACGCGGGCGTTTCTCGACCGGTGTGGCGCCTGCGGTGACCCGGTGACCGCGGTCACGACCTACACCGTCGGGGTGTTCGGGCTCTACACCGACGCCCGGGCGGCGACCGCGGAGGGCTCGGAGGCGGTCCGGATCGCGGAGGCGAACAGCTTGGGTGACCGGACGGCCGAGCTCGCGGGGATCGCCGACGACGCCTCGGGCACGCTGCTGTCGCTCGCGGTCGGGTCGGCGGTGCTGTTGTTCGCGTACGCGCTCGTGCTCGCGATCCCGACGATGTTCGTTGCGGGTCGGATCTCGGCGTGGGCTCGCGACAGGCGGGCGGCGTCGGTGGGGTCGGTGCTGTCGGCGATGCCACGGGAGGTGTACGCCGATGGCGGCGAGTGAGCCCACCCCCGGCCGGATCGGGGTGGTTCTGGTGGCTTTCCTGGTCGCGGTGGCGGCGTTCGCGGCGCCGGCGACGGCGGTCGCCTCGGAGACGGTCGAACTCGACGAGGCGCTCGACGACCAACAGCGCGCCACCGAGTTCACGTTCACGTTCACCGCGAGCGCGAACGAGACGGTGACCGCCGACAGCGGCCCGGGCTTCCAGGGCGGCGACGTCGTCTTCGAGTTCGAGGAGTGGAACGACCTCGACAGCGGCGCGTCAGGGTCGTCGACCAGTTGGGAGGTCGAGAACGGAAATCAGTACGAGGTCACCTACCAGGCGCAGGTGTCCTCGGGCGCAAACGACGAGAGCTGGACCGCGAGCGTCAGCGGCGGGGCCACGAGCGCCTCCGAGACGCTCGACCTCACCGTCGACTACCTCCAACCGCAGTTCGGCGGCGCCGACAGCCCCACCGAGACCGTCGTGTTCACCGAGGACGGCAGCGACGCCTCCGCGGAACTCGACGTCGGGTTCGACAACGACGGGCCGGGCGTGATGGTGCCCGACTCGGTGGCCCTCGACAGCACGCCGAGCGGGATCGACGTCTCCGTGGGCTCGCTGTCGAACCAGGTCGACGCCGGCGGGTCGGGGACGGCCGTGCTGGACGTCTCGGTCGATCCGTCGGTCGACGCGGGCGACTACACAGTCTCGGGCACCATCACCGACAACCTCGGGAACCGCCAGTCGTTCAGCGCCACCCTCCAAGTCCGGAAGCCGCCGGTGATCTCGGTCGACGACGTCGACGTCGGCGGGGTGCTCATCGGCGAGTCCAACACCGTCGACGTCACGGTCAGTGAGACGGTCGGCTTCTCCGGCGTCGACGGGCTGAACGTGAACGTCGTCGGCACCAACGACGACGGGTCGGTGACCGTCGGCGGCGGCGGCAGCGTCACCACCGGCCCCGGTGGGAGCGACGAGGTCTCCGTAGAGGTCACTGCGGACTCCGACGGCGCACAGAACGCCGACCTCGAGTGGCGGGTGGAGCTGACGCCGACGGACGAGTTCAGCCCCACCGAGGCCATCGACGTGACCGGCGAAGTGTTCTACCCGCCGACGCTTGAGTCGCTGGACGGCCAGAGCGCCCGGAACGTCTTCGACACGCCGCGGTCGGAGGCGGAGGTCCAGACCACCGAGACGACGGTGACGTTCGAGAACACCGGCGACCTGGAGATGGACGTGACCGACGTGTCGGCCCGAGTGGACGGTGACGACGTGACCGCGTCGGTCACGGAGTTCTCCGGCACCGTGGGCGGGCAGTCGAGCGGGCAGGCCACGGTGGTTCTCGAATCGGACCCGGAGGCCGCCGAGGACACCTACTCCTACACCGTGAGGGTCGACACCGCGACCGCCGGAACGCAGACGATCACGCGCGAGCTCACGATCGAACACGTTCCGGAGCTCGCCGTCGAACGGTCCGAGTTGCCGCTGGGCGACATCACCGTGACGAACAGGCGGACGACCAGCATCGACATCTCCGAGGAGCTCGAGTACGAGTCGGTGTCGAACGTGGAGGTCGTCCGGACCACGGGGCCGGACCAGTACCTCGAAGTCGCCGAACGCCCGACGACGCTGCAGCCCGGCGAATCGGCGCCGCTCGTGTTCGCGGTCGCGTTCGACACCTCCGCGGAGCTCTACCAGGCGTACCGGTGGGAGTTCGAGGTCCGCGGCGAGGATGTCGAGACCCAGACCGTGACCGTGACCGCGCGGCCGACGCCGTACTCCTTCGAGTCGATCTCGAGTAACCTCTCGACGTACGCCGAGGGGTCCGGGCCGCGCGCCGACACGGCGGCGGGAATGGGGACGTCGCTCGAGGCGCTCGAGTCACGGCTCCGGGACGGCGAGGAGATTCCGGAGGGTGACCTGACCGAGACGATCTCGGCCGGCGAGACCGCCGTGCTGCTGTTGGACTCGCTGGAAGCCGCCGACCGGGCCCGAAACGAGGACGGCCCGGCCGCCGCCCAGGAGGACGTGCTGCGTGCGCAGGCGACGCTCAACGCGATGTCGGAGTACGTCACCCGGATCGACGCCCGGGGCGTCGACTCCTCGGCGTCGGGGGCGTTGCAGTCGGCACGGGCGGCGACCGACGAGCAGGTCGACGCGCAGGTGTCGTTCTACGAGTCGCGTCTCGACGGCGACATCTCGACGCTGCAGCGCGCCAGCGCGAACCGGCAACTCGCGCGGCTCGCGGAGAGCCGCGGCAACGCCGAGCGCGCCACCCGGCTGAACCAGGAGGCGACCGCGGCGTTCGAGTCGTACCTCTCACAGGTGCGGGAGGCCTCCGCCAGTGTCCAGGAGGCCCGGTCGACCCGCGAGGCGATCCGCGAGGAGGCCACCCTGGTGCTCCTGAACCAGCCGCTGGTGTTGAACCCCGCGCGGCTCGACAGCATCTCCCGGCGGATCGACGCGATCGACGCCGCGTACGCCTCGGCCGCGGAGACGTACCGCGCCGCCGGCGCGACCGGCGAGGCCGACGCGGTCGCCCAGGAGCGTGCGCAGGTCGGCCAGCGGCTCCAGTTCACGCAGTTCGGGCTGTGGGGTGCGACCGGGGCGTACGGGTTGGCCGTGCTCTTCGTGCTCACTAGAACCGGGCTGAACCTGTACGCGTACCTGCAGGACAGACGCACCGTCCAGTTGGGTGCGATGCTCCAGTGAGCGGGGCCCAGCGGGCGCGCGGCGGCGTGCCGTCGATGCCTCGCGGCTAACGGCGAGCCGGACGGCCGCCGTGCCGCGTTCTTCACTCGGCGGCATCGACCGCAAACGGTGTCGACAGCGTCGTGGGGGCGTCCGACTCCCCGTCGCCGTCGGCATCGACGCGCCACGACGACGCTTCGGCGGTCCGGTCGCCGGAGACTGTCAGTGTTGTCGTGCGGACGTCGCCGCCGCCACTCGGGGTCGCCTGGACGTCGACCGGCAGTTCGATCCGGTCGTCGCCGACGGTACACTCGACGCGGTGGGTCGCCGTCTCTCCGGGGCCGAGCCCGTCGATCTCGTCGGGGGCGTAGAGGTACTCGTCGGGCGCCGCCCCCGTCGCTTCGACGTGGACGTCCAGGGGGGTATCACCGTCGTTCTGGACCTCGAGGACGACGTTAGTGTCGCGGTCGTCGAGGACGTCGACCGACGCGACCGACACGGCGACCGGCGGGGCAGTCGAGTCGTGGACTGCGCCCACGGTCCGTATCGGTCGGCGTCGGCTGTCGATCCGCACGAACGTCACCGCCGGGCGCTCCGCCGGCGTGTTCGAGGTGGTCACGTCCTGGTGTACCTCGGCGCCCGGGGCGACCTCGAAGTTGTCGAATGACACCGCGTCCGCGAACCCCTGTGAGCCGACCGCCAGCACCGAGCAGACGGCATCGAGGTCGTTCCGGACGTCGAGCCGGACGGCGGTCCCGCCCGGCCCGACCGACAGGACGGGACGAACCACGACCGGCGCAGGGTCGATCGGAACCGACTCCGCGGGGAGCGCCGTCTCGAACCCGTCGGTCCGGGCGGTCACCGCCGGGATCTCGATGGCCTCCGCGTCCCACCCGGCGTGGTACCGCGAGACCGTCCGGGTCGCCTCCGGTTCGAGGTCGACGGTCACCCGGTCGTCGCCCGATTCGAGCGCGACCGACTGCGGCTCCGTCGACCGGCTGTCGATCGTGAGCGTCTCCTCCAAGGCGTGGCCCTCGTTGGCGGAGTCGGCCGCCAGGCCGCGCGTGAGTTCGATCGGATCGCGAGACGCCGGCGCCGAGTCGTCGGCCGCGGTCGGCTCGGGGTGGGGAGCCGGCTCCGACGGCCCGGAGGCGGTGTCGGTGCCGGCCGCCGCTTCCGTTCCCACGCCGGCGCCGGCTCCGGAAGCACGGTCGGAGACCGTCGTATCCCCGGGTGGCGTCCCGGCCTCGGGCTCGGAAGCGGCATCGACGCCGGCACCCGTCGGGCCGGACGCGGCGTCGGGCTCCGCTCCCGCCCCCGCTTCGGCGCCGCCTCCGGGGCCGTCGGCGGCGGTCCGGCCGTCCCCGGTCCGGCCGCCCGAGCGGCTTGCCGCGGGTTCCGGGTCGTCCGCTCGGCGGCCGGCGGCGGGTTGGCCGGGGCGTGGGTCTCCGCCGGTCACGTCCACGCCCGGCGCGGCGCGGTCGAGGGAGACGCCGGCGGTCGTCGAGACGGCCGCGGCGTCGACGGTGATCTCCCCCGGGCCGGCGTGGACCGCCGGGAGCACGAGCGTCAGCCGATCGCCCGGGTCGAGCGACACCGGCCGGTCGACCGGCGCCGCGAGCGGGTCGCCGGACACCTGGACCTCGTCGTCGACCGGGACCCCGGCGTCGTTCGAGAGGTCGACATCGACGAACCCGTCGGTGCGTTCCCGGACGGACGCCGAGAGGGGGGCGGCCGGCGGCGACACCTCGGCGTCGGCGGTCCCGCCGTCCGGGGTGGTGACCGTCAGCCGGCCCGCGTTGAGCGGCAGTTCGTGGGTCCGCGTGACCGACGACCGCCCGGGTTCGGCGTCGATCGTGACGTCGCCCGGGTCGATCGACACCGTCGGGAGGTCGTCCCCGTCCGGCACCCGCACCGTGACCTCAACGACCGCGCGTCCCTCGGAGACCGCCACACACTCGGCGTCGACCATGGGACCGGGTGTCGACTGCCGCACCTGGACGTCCGCGTCGGTCGTGACGCGGTCGGCGTCGGCGTCGGCCGGGTCGAACGACGCCCGGACCGACACGAGCGACTCGACAGCGTCGTCGAGGGTGAACCGTGCCGTCGCCCGGTCGCCGCCCGAGAGCGACACCGACCGCGAGTCGGGCCCGAACGACCCCCCGTCGGCGTCAACCGTGACCGACCCCGACGCCGGCGCGTCGCGGCTCTCGACGGTAACCGAGAGCGCGTCGCCGATCCGGAGCGACGCCGGGGAGACCGAGAGGTCGACCCCCGAGACCGACGCCCGGGGGCGGAGCACCTCCACCGTCCGGCCGTCGATCTGGCAGGCGAGGCTCCCGTCGGTCGTCGTCACGATCCGGGAGTCGTCGCCCGCGTCGATCCCCGCGTCGGTCACCGTGCCGTCGGCGGCGACCCGGACGGTGCCGCGGTCGGTGGCGACGTAGAGCGCTCCCGTCCCGCGGGGCGCGAGCCACTCGGCGTCGACGGTCCGGGTCCAGACGGTGGTCCCGTCGTCGGCGACGCCGACGAGCTCCCCGCCGTGGAGCGACACCACGGCGACCGAATCGAGCAGCCCGACGCCGGTGACCGTGCCGTCGAGCATCGCCTCCCCGTGGCGGTCGCCGTCGGCGTCGAACCCGGTGAGGTACCACGACTCACCCGCGAGAAACTCGCCGTCGCGGCCGGCCAGCGACACGTCCTCCGAGACGTCGGCGTGGGCCCGGTCGATCCGGCGGCGCTCGGTGCCGGAGTCGGCGTCGAGGACGACGAACTCCCCGGCGTCGGTCGCGGCGACCACCCGCGAGGGCTCGGGTATCCAACACAGCGCCGAGACGGCGTCGACCGGCGTTCGCCACTCCGGCTCCGACGTTCCGTCGGCGGCGTAGCCGTACACGTTGCCGTCGGTCGCGACGTAGACCAGCGGCCCGACGGCGAGCCCGGTGGGTCGCCCCTCGACGCCGAACTGCGCGCTCGCGTCGGAATCGGCCGCGGCGACCGAGATGCCGCCGGAGACGGACGCCAGCGCGATCCGGTCGTCGCCCGCGGCGACGTGGGAGATCGCCCCCGGGTCCATCGACCGCACCGGCACGTACGCCGGGGGAGCGTCGGCGTCGTCCGTCCCGTCGCCGCCGTGTCCCCGGTCGGTCACCGGGCTCCACCCGCCGAACCGCGTGGCGTTCGTCCCGCGCGTCGTCGGTCGCTCGGTGGACCTGTTCGATCGCGTACCATACACCACCGTGGATGCCGGACCGATAAAAAATCAACTCCGTCGGCGCCCGTCAGAGGAACGCCGGGAGGAGCGCGGCGACGGCGAACCCGACCGCACAGATCCCGACCGACACCGCGACCCCGACACCCACCGCGCGACGGCGGCGCCGTTCCGCGTCGTCGACGGCTTCGACCGTGGTGTCGTAGGAGTCGAGAGCGGCGTCCAACGACTCGCGGGCGGCGCCAGCGTCGCCCGCGGCCCCGACCCGCCGGAGCGCGTCGTCGACCGCCGACACCGCCCCGGAGTCGACGCTGGCGTCGGCACCGACAGCGTCCGCGTCCCCGCCGCGGAGCCGGACCGCAGCCAGCCCGACCGCCCACACCGCCACCGCGAGGGCGCCACACGCCGCGAGCAGCCACCGCGGGAGGCCGGCGACGCCGGTCGCCCACGCCGCTCCGGCAGCCGCGCCGACCAGGAGCCCCGTAGGGACGCCGTACGCCGCCGTCCGGCGGAGTTCGCCGCGGGCGGCGTCGGGAATCGACGCCGGAACCGCCCGGACGCCCAGGTCGGCGGTCGCGTCCGTCCGGTTCACCGCCGCCACGACGGCCGCCGACCCAGGGTTCGACCCCGAGCCGGACTCGGCCCGTTCCGCGACCGTCGCGAGCGCCTCGCTCAACGAACGCTCCGCGGCGGCCACGCGCCGGCGGTCGAGCCACGCCGACAGCTCCGGCCCGGGAGCGACGCGGTCGACGCCGCCGTCGGGGCGGATCACCACGTCCGCCTCCGCGACCGTCTCCACGTCGGTCGACTCCGTGACGGCGACCGCGGCGCCCGCCAGGGTCTCCCGGGCGAACCCGAGTGCGACCGCGGCGGTCGCGTAGTCCGGCACCAGGAGGTCGACCGACCCCGTCTCCGCCATCACACTCCGGAGGGTGTCCGCGTCGAGCGACCGGTCTGCGAGGTCGCGTTCGACCGCTGCGATCGCGTCGGCGCCGAACGCCGACCCGTCCGCGACGGCGTCGTACAGCGCCTGTGTGCCGCCGATCCCGCGTTGGATCGTCCACCCCCGACTGTCGGCGAGCGACGCGACGCGCTCGACGACGCGCTCGAGCGGATCCTCGTCGCCGGCGGTCTGGTAGGTCGCCACGAACTGCTCGGGGCTCCGGCGGTGGATCTTCACCTGTGTCCGGACCAGCCCCTCAGCGGGCCGGTAGAACGCGGCGACGCCGGCGTTGAACTCGCGTTTGATCCGGTCAAGCCGCTCGTCGCCCGGGTCGCCCGCCGAGTCGTAGACCGGGCGTCCGCCGCTGCCGTAGAGTCGGAACCGGCTCGTGGTCGCGGTCATCGGTCCGGGGTCACTGGTTGATCCGCCGCATGAACTGTCTCGCCCCCTTGAGCACCGGCGACCGCCCTACGTCGATCCGGAGTTCGTCGGTTCCGGCCGGAGCCTCGTTTTGGATGTCGTACCACAGCAGGTACAGCGGGTCGGGATCCTGCCGGCCGCCGAACAGCTGGTTCACCTCGGGAGTCTGTGCCCGGACGATCTCGTCGCGGACGTACTCGCAGAACTGTCGGTACCCATCGTCGCTCTGCGGCGCCGCGGCCGACTCTCGATTCGCCCGGAAATCCTCGAGCATCCAGTCCGCCATCGTGCCCACGATCACGATCTCCTTGTCGGGGTAGACCGCCCGAACCGCCGAGTACCACTCGAGGTAGTCGGAGACGTCGTCGCGGTTCGGACCCTTTACCCCGTAGGTCATGCCGTTGTACTGAACCGTTCGGATCTCGCTGCGGCGGTAGTCGTCGATCTCCGCCGGCGTGACCACCCGGTCCTGGAGGTACTTCGGGACGTTTCCCCGCTCGATCACGGGGGCGACGAAGTCGTCAAGCGGGAGTGTCAGGACGATCCGGTTGGCGTTGTGGATGCAGCCCTGGATCCCCGGGATCATCTCCGAGAGGTTGCCCGCCGCCCGGATGGCCCGGGTGGCCGCCGCCCACGAGGATTTTGGATCCTCGTCGGCTGGCGCGTCGTTGGCGGTGCCGTCGTCGAACGGATCCACCTGGGATCCGGCAGGGCCGGGTCCGGATCCAGCTCCGACATCGTCCCCGGGATCGGGTTCGAATGCCCCGTTGGAGCCGGCGCCGCCGCCGTACTCGGAGCCGATCCCGTCGGCGTCGGTCGATCCGGCGCGTCCGGCGCCGTCGGTGCCGCCGGTGGGTCGGTCCGTGTTCGTGGTGCCCGTGCCGTCGGCACCGCCGGCGTCGGTGCCCCACCGGACCGAGTCGTCGCTTTCCTCCTCGTCGTCGTCCCGGTCGTCGGAGAACGGGACGTCGAAGGAGTCGCGGTCGCCCCCGTCGGTCGCCATGGTGGCGTCCGCGCCCTGGAGCTGCTGGGTCGCCTTCCGCGAGACCTCCGCGAGGATGTCTTCGAGCGCCTCACCGGGGTACTCGACGACGCTGAACCGGACGCGGGTGGGAACGAACCGCCCCCACGAGTACGGGAGCTCCAGCAGCATGGGTTGGGTTCCGTCCGAGCCGCCGCTGCCCGATTGGAACGTCGCCGGGGTCGGGTCCGGGAACCGCGTGCTCTCGATGCTCTGCCGCAGCTTGTTGACCCGGGTCGCAGCCGCGCTGTTGCCGTCGACGTTGTCGCGGATGTAGAGGTGGATCCCGCCGAACACCGCGCTCTTGCCGCTCCGCTTCGGGCCGAGCATGATCACGTTCATCCCCCGCTCGTACGCGGTGAAATACCGGAGCGCCGGGAGGAGCACGAGCACGCCGGCGAGGTGTGTAGCGGCGCCGGTACCCACCACGCCCACGAACGCGAACGGCTGCGTGACCAAGCCGCCGTCGGGAGTCACCACGACGGGGCTGTCGTAGAGGACGTGCGCCTCGAAGAGCCCGAACGCGGCGAGCACGACCGTGAGCCATAGGATGAGCCTGGGGATCCGGGGGAACTCCCGGCGGTCGGAGTCGAGCCGGTCGAGGGTGACTCCGCCGGCCCGGAGCGTCGCGACCGCAAACAGCAGCGCAGTCAGGACTGTGTCGGCGCCGAAACTCGTCGCCAGCGGTTCCACGAAGACCCCACGGGGGATGAACACGACCGGGACCGCGAGCAGGGTCGCCCCCGCGACGATGACTCCCTGAACGTATTTGAACGAATCCAAGAGGAGCCCCACCACGAGACCGACGAACACCCCAAGCGGGACGTAGTAGAACACGGTCGGGTCGACGCCGACGGCGTTCATCCCACCACGGAGGAGGTGTCTCGCGAGACTCCACGGCCGCTGCCCCCACGCAGTCGCCAGTAGTTCGATCACCGACGTGCCGGCGACGAGCAGCAGCCCGATGGAGGCGAGGAACAACAGCCGCTGCTGTCTCCGGTTCGACGGTGTGAACGTCGGAAACGAGACCATACGTGTTGGTTACCCGGTATTATAATAAAAGCCAGCCCCCCGACGCTGTCACAGCGCCCGGAGCACGTCGTCGTACCCCTCGGCGTCGGCTCCGGCGACGGGGTAGACGCGCGTCCGGAAGGACGCTCCTAACCCGAGCACGTCGGTGCGGAGGAACCTGAAGAACGAGTCGGTGTCGATGGTGTCCCCACCGTGGGCGGCGAGCGCCGCGTCGGCGCCGGTGGCGACAACGTAGACGTCCGGCATCGACGAGTCGGTACACGCCTCCCCGATCCGGTGGTACGCCCCCGCCGCACGGCCGTTCCCCTCGGGTCTGAGGTAGTCCGGGGTGTTCACCCACGACTCGTCGAACTCGCCGCCCTCCTCGACCGCGTACCGGTCGATCATCTGGTCGACGGGCGCCAGAAGCAGGATGACGTCCGCGCCGACCAGCCGATCCAGATGCGGGCCGCCGGACCGTCTGAGCACCGATCGGAGCGCGCCGGGGGCCGCCAGAAGCAACTGTCGTCTGAACCCGAACCACAGCCGGGAGCCGAACGAGGACCGTTCCGCGGCGACCGCCTCGATCGCGTCGGCGTCGTCGTCGGTCACCGGCCGGATGTTGTCGTAGCCCACCTCCCGTCGCCGGACGAACGCGCCGTCGCCCGGCTGGAACTGGAACGCCACCTGCCCGGTGATCCGCGGGGGGTTCTCCTGGGCCCGCGCGGCGTTTAGAAGGTCGCCGCCCCGGAGCGTAGTCGCGTCGTACCGCCGGTCGGCGGCGTCGTAGAGGCCGCCTAGAAAGTCGGAGACCGTCCGGTCGTCCGGCGAGGAGATGACGACGTCGGTGACGTCGGAGTACCGCGTGAAGTAGCCCATCAGGTAGACCATGGCCGACACCGCAACCAGGTCGACGACCGGCGTCAACGGCCCGCCGGCGACCTGATCGACGGTCGGTGGGTTCTGCACGACGACGATCGGGCTCGGATACGAGAGGTACCGCTCGAGGAATCCGACGACCACGCCCACCGCGGCGACGACGTACAGCGCCCGGGCGGCGTTCGGGAACGACACCCGACCGTCGCTGAACGGCGGGGCGGTCCCGCCGACGCCGACGACGGCCACCCCCGCGACGGCGCCGACCCCGGCCGCGGTCGGATACGTCAGGAAGTCGATCCGCCACCGTTCGAGCAACACGAGGGTAGGGACGAACACCAGCGCGATCGCCGAGAGCAGCAGGATGCCCTGGACGTGTTTGTCCTCGTCGAGCGCGAACGCGACCACGAGGACGACTCCCAACACCGCGGCGAAGACGACGGTCCCCCTGATTCCCCACCCCATCGTGCGGCCGAAGCCGTGGACGAGGTGGTAGACCAGGCCGTGGTCGTCCCACGCCGCGATCGACATCCGAGCCGCCACTGCCGTCGCAGCCAGGATGGCCACGAGCGCCGCGACCAGCCGGAGCGCCTCCGCGCGCCGGGAGCCCGACCGACTCATGCGTCGTCGTCGAGGTCGATCGAACTCCGGAACGTCGTCCGGCCCACGTACTCGTCGAGAAGCATCTCGACGACCTCCTCCTCGTTGCCGTCGATCAGCCTGTAGAGGTCCTCGGGATCGTCAAGGTTGAGCATCGAGTCCCGGTAGACGTACCCGCCATCTCCCGGGGCGCTGATCGAGTCGTCACGGCCATCGACCCCGTGGACGTGACGGATCCGGACGCTCTCGGCGAGCTCCTCACGCTGGGCCCGGTACGACGAGAGGTAGCCGTCGGTCGGCTGGATCACCGGGTGGAGGTTGTCGAGGAAGATCCCGCCGACGAACGTGATCATGGAGAGATCCCACGGAGCGCCGTAGGACTTCGACTCGTGGGTGTATCCGTCGCCGCCGTCCCGCAGGTGGAGGTCGGACGCCCGAAAGGCGTTTTCGACCGACTGGAAGATATCGTCGCCGGGATCCTCCTGGTCGGGGAACGCACGGCTCATGTAGATGTTCCCGACGTAGTGGCCGTCGTATCTGGTGCTGGTAACGTCGGTGTACTCCCCGCTGACGTTCTGCGTCTCGATGAGGGGGTTCGAGAGGCAGTTCAGATTGGTGTCCGTGATGGCGTTCTCCGCGAACCGCTTCTCGAAGAAGCGGCCGATCTTGTACTTCTCGTTTTCCATGCTCCGGTCGGTCCAGACCCCCGCGTCCGCGATATCCTCGTACTGGAGCAGGCTGAGTTGGTCGTCGGCTTCCACCTTCGTGACGTACGGGCTGTCGGTGTCCGATCCGACGTCGATACGCTGTGCGTCGTCGACCTCCGGGCGGCTCGGCCCCATCCCGTCGAACGCGTCGTCGTACTGGACGACCACGTCACGGAGGGACTTGTAGACCTCCGCGCGCCGTCTCTTCTCCTCGATCTCGTCGTGTAGCTCCGACCGCTTCGCCTCGATCGGTCCGAGGTATGCGTCGGTGAACGCGACGTAGACGGTCCCGGGGTCCTCGTAGCCCGTGCCGTCGGCCGTCAGGTCGCCGAGAACCGCGTCGGCGGACTCCGCGTCGAGGTTCTCGAGGCGGTCACGCAGCGTCGGGACCGCGTCGCCGGTATCGCCCGGCCACTCGAGGTCGAAGCCGTCGTCCGTCCACTGCGCGCGGCGGTCCGCCACCGCGTCGGTGGCTTCGAACTCCGAGATCGTCGTCTTGAACTCCTGGACGATCCGGTGTCGGATCCGCTGGCGTTTCTCTTCGATCTCCGAGATGACGTCCTCGAACAGCCCGTCGGTGGCGGGGGTACAGCTGAAGTCCTGCTCGAAGTCGCCGCGCTCGCCCGACGGGGTGATCTCGACGTATCGCTCGTCGACCGCGTCGACGTACGCGACGTACTCGTTTTCCTTCTCCTGTCTGTCGCCAAACCCGATCTTCCCCAGGAGGCCGCTCCCGTTGTTGATGTCGTCCCAGACCTCGTAGGCGCGTTTCGTCTGCTCGATCGAGTCGGAGATCTGCTGCCCGTCGATCGGGTCGACGCCGATGTCGCGGAGTTGGGCGTTGAGCCGATCGAAGTTGAAGTCCAGCCCGCCGGCGCGCACGTTGTCGGGGGTGTTGGCCTGCGAGATGGTTCGGAGCTGGCCTTCGAACTCCTCGTTGAGGGTCCGGAGCCGGTCGCGGACCTCGTCGGCGTTGGAGTCGAGTTCCACGAGCAGTTCTAGGTCGTCGGCGACGGAGTCGTGCCACGATTCGATCACGTAGTCCCGGGCGTCCGCGAGGTCGGCTTCGAGGTCGTCGAGGACCTCCAAGTTGGACTCGTGGGTGTCGATGTCGCGGTTGAGGCTGTTGACCCGGTCCTCGAGCCGCCGGGAGCCGATGTACCCGTCGGCGTCGGGGTCGATCGCCGAGTCCACCGCCTCCCGGACCTCCTCCTCGTCGATCACTTTCAGCGCCCGGAGAAGGTTCGCACGCAGCTTGATCGTCCGGAGTTCGTCGCGGATGACGCCCGCGAGCTTCCGCTCCGAGGGTTCGCTGGCGTAGACGTCCTCAACGGGTCTGAGGCTCTCGATCCGCTCGGGGACGCGCGTGACGAGCTGCTTTTTGATCTCCTCCTGGGGGCGGTCGCTGTTCTGCTCCTGCTCGCGGTCGATCCACTGGCCGAGCTGCTCCCGCCAGGTGACCAGGGCCTCGTTGTTGACGCTGCCGAACCGCTCTTCGTCTTCGATCCACGACCGGAGGTCGTCGAGGCGGTTCCGGAGGGAGCTGGCCTCGCTGCCGCTGAGGGCGAACTGGTCGTTTCCGACCGCGTTGTTCCGCTGAACCTCCGTCAACAGGTCGCCGACCTCGCCGTCCCACTCGTCGGTGAAGTAGTCGTGGATGGCCTCGTATAGGGAGATCTCGGCGTCGAGGGCGTCGCGTTTGGTCTCGCGGTACTCCTCGATGGCTTGTTCCTGTTCGCGGATGTCGCCGACGTCGTACCGGAGGATCTGCGGGACGGCGACGGTGAACGGCGCGAACTTCTTCGGGATCGGCTGTGCGCTGGCCTCGTCGAGGAACTCCGTGAAGTCGTTCGTGGTCGACTCCCGGGCGATGATGGTCTGGACGAACGCGTCGAGGAACGTCTCCTTGTTGGAGAGCTGCTTCGCCGGTCCGAACGGTACCAGAACGACGTTCGTGAAGGGGTTCTCGCCGTTAAGCGCGAGATACTCCAGCTCCGAGAGCGCGGCAAAGCAGTTCGCAGTCCGGCGGTTCTTCTCGTCCAGTCCGGGGATCGACGCGATGAGGTTGAGCTCCGTGACCTCCTCGGAGAGGTGTTTCGCGAGGTCGAGATACGTTCCGGAGCCGGTGCCGCCGCCGAGTCCGACGACCATCGTCGCCGTCCCGTCGTCGGACTTCCCCGAAGTGAGGTTCCGCGAGAGGTCGTTGAGGTTAACGTTCGTGCTTCCCTTCGCGGCCCGGCTGGCGTGGTACAGCGCCTTGCTCAGCCCGCGACGCCGGAGCACCCCCTGCCCGTACCCGTCGGTCAGCATGTCGGAGTTGTTCTCGAGCCACCACGCGGTGAGGTTGTCGTTACGGGCGATCGTCTCGACGGTCGCCTTGGACGTCAGGCCGGTTCTGGAGATGAACTGGTCGGAGGCGTCGTCGAGCGGGTTGATGTAGTCGATCCCGGTGTCGATCAGGTCGGGGTTCTTCCCGAACGACTCGGCGGTCTCCTCGATCTTCTCGTTGATGCGTTCGACGTCGCGTTCGTCGTCGGACTGCTCTTTGGTTGCGGTGTCGATGATGAACGCGCTGAACTCGTCCTCGTTGGGTTCAGGTCCGCCGACGGCTCGATCGATGATCCAATCCTGCGAGAGGTAGTGAGTCACGACCGTCTTGCCGGCGTTCCCGATGCCGATGATGTTGTCCGGCAGATCGAGGTCGTCGTCCTGTCCCCGCGGATCCCCAGTAGACATAGTAACAGGTTGATGAACGGACCGTTATAAGTATTGCCGTAGGCACAGGTTCGCGGTGAGCGAGAATCGCCGGACGCCGCCCGGTCGGGCGGGGGAACGTCGGTCCTACCCGTCGGCGGGAGCACCTGTACGGGCACCGACGGGACCCGAGTCGAGCCACCCACGTCCGGGCGGTCAGGAGCCGTCCGAGCCCGGTGGGTCGCCGACCGACGCCAGCCGGTCGGTCACGCGGGCCCGAACCCGCGCGTCCCGCCGCCGGTCGCCGAACACCACGGCCGCCGACGCCGCCGCCTCCGGGTCCCGCTCGAACGACAGGTCGGGGTACGACACCCCCGTCAGCACCAGCGGCTCCGGGGCGGCGGTCGGAACTCCGTCGGGGCCGTCCAGCGGCGCGGCGCCGAGCAGCCGGCGTACCCATCCGAGTGGGCGGTACCCGGCGCCGACCGCCCTGACGACCGAGGCGACCCGGCGGACCAGGTGTCGCGGGAACCCGTCGGCCGCGACGCGGATCCGGAGGACGTCGCCGTCGCGGTCGACCGCGACCGAGAGGTCCCGGACCGTGCCCGTGTCGTCCGTCGTGAGGTTATGAAAGTCGTGTTCGCCCCGGAGGATCGCCGCGGCGTCCCGGGCGTGACTGTCGTCGAGGTCGGGGGCGTGGAGGTGGTAGACGTACGCCCGGCGGGTCGCGTCGTGGGTTGCGTGGAACCCCTCCGGCGCCGGCGCCGACGCCCACGCCCGGACGTCGGCGGGGAGTTCGCCGTTCAGCGCCCTGGGAGTACACCACTTCGGACACGCGACCGCGACGGTCTGGGCCGTCGCCGACACCCCGGCGTCGGTGCGGCCGGCCGCGGCGTACCCCGCCGGGCGGTCGCGGTCGGCGCGGTCGAACACGCCGAGGTCTTCGAGGGCGTCGAACAGCGCACCCTCGACGGTCGGGAGGGAGGGCTGGCGCTGAAACCCGTGGAACGGCCGGCCGTCGTACGCCAGCCGGAACGCGCGCAAGCGGCCGCGCTCACGCATCGGCCGGGTCGGCCCCGTCGTCCGTCTCCGGCTTCCGGTAGTCGAGTTCCTCGCCGGGGAGCACGAGCACGGGCACCGACGAGAGCCTGAGCACGCGGTCGGTCGTGCTCCCGAGGAGGGAGCGCGCGAGCCCCCGCCGCCCCCGGCTGCCGATCACCACCAGATCCGCGTCGACAGCGTCGATCCGATCGAGGATGCTCCGGTACGGCGTCCCGCGGAGGACGGCGGTCTCGACGGGCACGCCCGCCTCACGGGCGCGGTCGGCGACCGCCTCGACGTGGCGTTCGGCCTCCGCCTCGTAGCCGTCGAGCAGGGCCTCGGTGTCGAGTTTGGCCGCCGAGAGAGTGCCGACGTCGACGACCGAGACGACCGAGAGCGCGGCGCCGGCGTCGCTCGCGAGCTCGATAGCGTGGTCGGCGGCCGCGTCGCTCGGCGCGCTCCCGTCGACGGGTGCGAGGATGGTCTCGTACATACGCGTCAATACGCGGCCGGCGACAAAACGCCACCGTGCGCGAGGGGTCCGCCGACGACGCTGCCGGGTGCCGCTCAGTCGAGGTCCTCGAACGTCGGCGACGCGTCGTCGCCCGGGAACGACTCCACCGGGACGGTGGTCTGGTCGCCGGAGGCCATGTCTTTCACCGTGACCTCGCCGTTCTCGAGGTCGCGCTCGCCGACGATCACCACCGTCTCGGCGTCGATCCCGTCGGCGTACCCCATCTGGGCGCCGAAGCTCCGGCCGGCGACGTCGACCTCGACGACGTTGCCGCCCGCCCGGAGGTCGCGGGCGATCCGGGCGGCCACCGACCGGGTGTCGCCCACCGTCAGGACGTAGTAGTCGGTCGAAAGCGTCTCCGCCGGCCAGACGCCCGCCCGCTGGCACAGTAGCGCCAGCGGCGCGAGCCCGGGGGCGACCCCGACCGCAGGGGTGGGCTGGCCGCCGAAGCTCTCGATCAGGTCGTCGTACCGGCCGCCGCCGAACACCGACCGCGACACCTCGCCGGTGGCGTCGAAACACTCGAACACGACGCCGGTGTAGTAGTCCAGCCCGCGGGCGGTCGACAGCGACACCTCGCAGAACTCGCCGGCGCCGAAGTCGTCGGCCGCAGCCAGCACCGCTCGAAGGTTCTCGACCGCCGCCGCGACGTCGTCGCCGCCGAAGTCGGCGATCTCGTCGAGGTCGCCGGCCGTCACCAGGTCGTCGACGGAGTCGGCCTGGTCGTAGGAGAGCCCGGCGTCGGAGAGCAGCCCCAGATACTCGCCGCGGTCGATCTTCGCGCGTTTGTCGACCGCGCGGATCGCGTCGCGGACGTCGACGTCGGCGTCGAACGCCCGGAACAGCCCGCCGAGGATGTCGCGGTGGGACACCCGGAACTCGAAGTCCTCCCCGGTCAGCCCCAGGTCGGTCAAGGCGTCGGCGGCGAACGCCAGGATCTCGGCGTCGGCGGTCGGCTCCGACGATCCGAAGACGTCGACGTTGGTCTGGTAGAACTCCCGAAACCGACCCTGTTGGACCTGTTCGAACCGCCAGAACGGCCGGGTGGAGACCCACTTGATCGGCTTCGACAGCGCCTGCTGTTTCGCCACAACCATCCGCGCGACTGTGGGCGTGAGCTCCGGGGTCAGCGACACCTCGCGGCCGCCGCGGTCCTCGAAGGCGTAGAGCTCCTCGACGATCCCCTCGCCGCTCTTGTCGGCGTACATCTCGGTCCGCTCCAGCGCGGGGGTGTCGATCTCGCGGAAGCCGTAGCGGGCGGCGGCGTCCTCCAGCGTGTCGATGACCTGCCGCCGGGCGGCCATCTCCTCGGGGTAGAAGTCGCGAAACCCCTTGAGTCGGTCGTACATACCGCTGGGTTCGGCAGTGGCGCGCTTCAAACTGTTGAAGCGGGGGCGACCGCCGCCTGTAGCACCGCTTACCCGTGCCCCTCGACCGGATACAGCCGCGTCCAAAAGCGGCCGGCGACGTAGAGCCCGCCGCGGTGGACCCGGGCGTGAAAGATCCGCCGGAGGTCGCCGTCCCACCCGCAGCCGTCGGTGTGTTCGGTCTCGACCAGCCGGTCCTGGGCCGCTCTGTCGCCGTCGACGATCCGGTGACAATGGCCGGTCCGGTCGACCGCGAACACGCGGTCACCGGCGGCCGCCACCCCGTCGATTTGGAGCCCGGCGTCGTAGGTCCACCGCGGCGCGCCGGGTTCGGCGACAATCTCCCCGTCGATGTCGGTCGCGAGCGCCGCCGCGAGGAGGCGTCTGCGGGACCAATCGGGCGTCCTCCGGGGGCTACGGACCGCGAGCGACTAAGCTCCTGGGACGTCTCACGCCGCGATCAGCCCGACCCCGACCACCGCCAAGCCGGCAGCCACGAGCCGGATCCCGAACGCCTCCTCACGGAGCACGACGCCGCCGAGCACGACCGCGACCACCGCCTGGGTGTTGATGATCGGCGACGCGACCGACGCCGGCACCAGTGAAAACGCGATCGAGGTGGCGTGTTCCGCGACCGCGACCCCAGCGCCCGCGGCGACGAACCGCGGGGCGGCGTCCCGGAGCGGCACCCACTCGCGGGCCGCAAGCGGGAACACGACGACGAGGACGCCGCCGAGCAGAACCGGCACCCACACCGTCAGCGGCACGGCAAACTCCTGAAGCACCAGCCGCTTGCCCACGTCGCCGACCGCGAAACACGCCGCGCTCGCCAGCGCGAACTGCGCCGATCGGGCGGTTGCGGCCTTCCGGAGCGGGTCGAGAAGCGGCCCGGTCCGGTAGTTCGCGACGTACACCGCGAGGGTGGCCACCGCGACCCCCGCGACCTGAATCGGGGTCAGCCGCTGGCTGAGCACCAGCACCTCGATCGGGAGCACGAACACGGGGATGATCTTGCTGATCGGCGCGACGTAGGAGACCGCACCCAGGTCGAGCGCCCGGAGGAACAGGAGAAAGGCGGCCGCGGTGGCGACGACGGTGCCGGCGGTGACGCCGACCGCGACGACCCCGAGCGACTCCGGGGCGGGGAGCCGGCCGATCCCCCCGCGAGCCACGGTGACCGGGAGGTACCACGCGACCGCCGCGGCGTTGATCCCGACGGTCAGGACCGTCCCCGGGTAGTCGGAGAAGTACCGCTTGAGCGCGAAGACGTAGCCGCCCCACACGAACGCGGCCACGACGGCGTACCCGATCCCCGGCGACGAGAACACGCTCGCGAGTGGGCGTCGGCGCCCGAAACCGGTGTCGGTTCCTACCGCTCGGCGCCGCGGAGCCCCCGAACGTACGACTGCTCGTGGTCGGGGAACACCGCCTCGACCGTGTCGTCGCCGTAGTCGGTCGCGATCAGGGCCCGGAGTTCGGCCTCGTAGTCGCCCTTCGGGAGCTCCGCGGAGGGCCCGGTCTCGACCCGGAGGGTCTCCTCGACCAGCCGGTCGACGGCCCGACGGCCGAGCCCCGCGAGCGGCGAGAGGTAGTCGACCCCGTGGCGGTCCTCCAGGCTCTGTGCCTGCGCCCGGGAGACCGTCGGTACCCGGTCGTCCCGGCGTGTGCCGTCTGCGACCGCGTCCACGTCGAGGTCGGCAACGCGTTCCAGGGCGTGTTGGTGGACGCGCTGGATCCCGTTGCGGGGGTAGCCGTCCGCGCGCATCCGCTCGGCCGCCTCCTCCGCCACCGACCGGTCGAGGTCGACGGGGTCGAAGGCGTACCCCAGCCGGTCGGCGGCGGCCGCGGCGTGGGTCCAGTCGTCGGTGATCCCGAACCGGCCGGTGACCAGCCGGACGTCGTAGAAGGAGTCCAGAAACAGCGCGGCGAGCGTGGAGTCCTTGCCGCCGCTGTAGAGGAGCGCGAGATCCACGCTGCGGCTACCGGCGCCGGATGTCGAAGCTCTTGGACTCGGGCTGGAGTTCCCGCAGCAGGTCCTGCATCTGTTCGTCGTCGATGCGGTCCTGGATCCGGCCGCTCTGGGCGAGCGCGACCAGCTGTTTCTTGACCGACTCCGCGAAGTCGGGTTTCGACATCTCGATGGCGTTGAGCCGCTGGCGGGCGTCGTCGGTGAGATACTGCTTCAGCATCGCCTCCTGTTTGGCCTCGGCCTGCTCGCGCGCGGCCTCCTGTTGGGCCTGGGCGTCGGCGCCGCCACCGGCCTGCTGGCCGTCGGCCTGCTCGCGGAGCTCCTGCATCTTCCGCTCTCGAAGTTCCTCGAGTCGGTCGTCGTCGGGGGTTCCACTCATCGTGCTCAGTTTTCGTCGCGGTCGTAAAAACCGTTACGTCGGCGCGTCGGACGCCGGCCGCCGGCCGTGCGGGGTCGTCGGGCGGAGCTACGCGTAGCGTTCGAGTTCCGGCCGGTCGAGGTCGGCGAGGACGTCGTTGGCGGCGTTGTCGAGGAAACTCCGGCCCTCGGGGGTGATCCGGCGGCCCTGGCCCTTCGCGGTCTCGACGAGGTCCTCCTCCTCGAGCTGCTGGAGCGCGGTGCGGATGATCTTCTTGCTGCCGGTGGCCGAGGAGTTGCCCGCGACGCGGTAGCGGTTGGAGCCGCGCTTCCGCCCGCCGTACTCCGTTGCGAGGCGGTCGACGCCGATCGGCCCCTTCTTCGCGACCTTCCGGAGGAGCGACGCCGCGCGGACGTACCAGAAGTCGTCCTGTTCGGGAGGAAGCTCGCGGCTGTGGCCGGTCTTCGCGAACTCGATCCACTCCGGCTCCTCGATTCGATCCGAGAGGCGGTCGGCGACGTCCTCGATGAGGGCGTCGGCCGGAACGTCGTAGACGCTTACCATACTGTTTCGTTCCCGGCGCCGTCGTTTAAAGCCATCGTATCGGGGCTACGGCGGGTGACGCGGTGGTTCAGTCGACCCGGCTGTCGGGTAGGGCGCCCATCGCGCCGGGCTCACTCCGGGCCGGCACGGACGCCGAAACCGGTCCCGATCCACGCCACGACCGTCCCGCCGACGAGGACCGGGATCCAGTAGACCGCCCCGCGGAAGATCACCACGGCCGCGACCGCGACCGGTTCGGTCACCTGCGGCAGCGGCGCCGCAAGAAGCAGCAGCACCAGGACGGTCTCGATCCCGCCGGCGCCGCCCGGGAGCGGCGTCACGCCCGCGATCGCGCCGATGGGGACGACCACGAACACCACCGACAGCGGCACGCTCACCCCGATGGCCTCGAACGCGACCCGGAGCGCGAGAGTCTGGCAGAGCCACCCCGCGGTAGAGCCCGCGAGCGCGACCGCCAGCTGTCGGGGGTTGGCGGCGACCCGTTCGATCGCCCGGAAGAAGCCGTCGATCCGGTTCTCGATCCCCTCGGGCGTCGGGACCGGAACCCGCGGGAGCCGCCGGGCCAGAACCCGGATCACCGGCGTCAGGCCGTCGACGATCCGGGCTTCGAGCCCGTAGCGCCGCCGCCACCCGAGGTACACCAGGCTCGGCACGACGACCGCCAAGCCGACCACGCCGCCGACCGCGACCAGCACGCTCCGGTTCGCCCCGAGCGCGACCTCGGTGGCGAAGTAGCCCGCTCCCAGGAGCGCGATCGTGATCGAGGGGACGAAGTTCAGCGTGTCGACGCTCGCGATCGCGGCGAGGCCCCGTTCGTACTCCGCGTCTGTGACTCGGGAGATCAGGAACGCCGTGATGGGCTCGCCGCCCGCCTGACCGAACGGCGTGACGTTGTTCGCGAACGTCGCCCCCGAGAACAGCAGGAACGACGACGGATACGAGAGGTCGACGCCCAACACGCCGAGGACGGTGTACAGCGAGACCGCCCACGCCAGCAGCCACGCCACCGTAGCGACGACCACGAGCGCGACGGCGCCGGTCTCCGCCGCCCGCAGCGTCGCGACGAGGTCGTCGACTCCGACGAGCGTGAACAGGACGGCGAACACCACGGCGGCCGCGGCGAAGCCCACGACCGTGGCGCGGATGTTCGCCCGAACCATACCGCGGGATCGACGGTTACGTTCATCAACCCATCGAAACGGGCGCCGGCCGGCGGCTCGACCCGCGCCGTGGGGCTTTTTCACCGCCCGCGCCGGAATCCGGGCATGGACGAACGCTCGGCGCTCCGGCGCCTCGCCGCCGCGCTCCCGGCCGCGGGCGACGACGCCGCCGTGGTCGACGGGCTGGTCGTGACCACGGACATGCTCCACGAGGCGACCGACTTCCCCGGGGGGACGACCCGGTACACCGCGGGGTGGCGGTCGGTCGGAGCGTCGCTGTCGGACGTGGCGGCGATGGGCGCGGCGGCGACCGCGGCGGTGGCAGCGTACGCGGCGCCGGCGTTCGACGCCGACGAACTCGACGCGTTCCTGGGTGGCGCGGTCGACGTCTGCGGGTCGGTCGGCGCCGAGTACGTCGGCGGCGACCTCGACACCGCCGGGGAGTTCACCGTGGCGACGACCGCGGTGGGCGGGACCGACGCGCCGGTGCGGCGGACCGGCGCGACCCCGGGGGAGGCGGTGTGCGTGACCGGCGCGCTCGGGCGGACCGCCGCGGGACTCCGCGCGTTCGACGCCGGGGAGATCGACCGGGGCAACGACCTGTTCCGGTTCCCGCCCCGGGTCGACGCCGGGACGGCGCTCGCCCCCTTCGCGACCGCGATGATGGACTCCTCCGACGGACTCGCCCGGTCGCTCCACCAGCTCGCGGCGGCGTCGGGGGTCGGGTTCGACGTCGACCGCGCCGCGGTTCCGGTCCACGACGCGGTCGCCGACTACGCCGACGACGACGCCGACCGGTGGCGGATGGCGGCGACCGTCGGCGAGGACTTCGAGTTGGTGTGTACGCTCCCACACGACGCCGTCGCCGCGGCCCGTGACGTGCTCGGCGTCGACCTCCGCGTGATCGGCGAAGTGACCGACGACGGGGTGCGGGCGGACGGCGAGCCCCTCGCCGACGAGGGATACACCCACGGGTAGCGTGGCGGCGGGAGCCGATCAGATCGTCGTCACTTCCACCGGGACGAGCATGAAACAGAGCGCGCCGAGTGCGAACGTCGCGATCCCGACGACGATCCGCGGGGTGTCGAGCGGCGCGTCGTCGATGGGGTTCGCGGGACCTTTGAACGCGATGAACGCCGACAGTAGCCCCCAAAAGCCCCACAGACCCACCGATTCGTTGAGCGCGTACCCCAGGCCGTAGTGGAGGTACGCCGCGATGCCGACGAGGGCCGCGGGCACGAGCGCAGCGACGCGCTCCTGGGACTCGCCGAGCATCGCTCGCAGCACGTGGCCGCCGTCGAGTTGGCCCACCGGAAGCAGGTTCAGGACGGTGAAGAACATCCCGACCCACCCGCCGATGATGACCGGGTTGACCGCGACCGCGGGGTCGGCGTACTCGGTCGGCTCCCCGAGCGCGGTCGCAATGAGGTTCAACAGCGGCGGGTTGTTGAACACGAGCGCCTGGCCGGTCCCTTCGAGCGCCCACGCCGGCACCGCGACCGGGGGTAACGAGAGCCCGACCGCGGTGACGACGACCGTCGCCGCGAGCCCCGCGAGCGGCCCCGCGACGCCGATGTCGAACAGCGTCTTCCGGTCGGGCATCTGCCCGCGCATCCGGATGATCGCCCCGAGCGTCCCGAACGGGAAGATGAACGGGATCACGTACGGCAGCGATACCTCGACGCCGTGGTACCGACCCATGACGTAGTGGCCGAGCTCGTGTGTCGCGAGCACGCCCAACACGGCGGCGGTGAACGGCCACGCCCGGAGGACGAGAAGCGGGTTCGCGCGGAGCTCCGACAGCGGGATGTAGTACCACGTCAGGGCGCCGACGAGGAGCGTGGAGACGATCGTCGCGAGGAACAGCCCGACGTTCTTCCACGGGATTCCGTCGATGCCGTCCGTGACCGGGCGGGCGACGACCACGTCGGCCCGGCCGGCGCCGCCGGTCGACACCTGGACCTCGTAGCCCGCCTCGCGGAACGCGGTCCACACCTCGCGGACCAGCGTCTGCTCGGGCACGAGCGACTCGCCGTAGAACAGCACCCGGTCGCCGTCGCGTCGCGTCTCGCGGAGGTGAAACACCGAGCGAAGGGCGTCGACCGGCGGATCGGACGCCGAGTCGGGCGTTTCCATCGAAATCCGGTACGTGGCTCAGCCGGATAAACTCCGCGACGGGGGGGCGACGCCGACGCGCCGGGGGACGGCGGCGCGTCGATGGGGCGGCAGGGGCGACGTTACGCTTCTGTGGCGGGTTCGATCCGCCAAGTGGTCGCGCTCGTGTAGGACCACTTCTCGACGGTCAGTTCCGAGGCGGAGTCGCGGAGCTTCACCATCAGCGCGCCGATCTCTTTGGGGGAGAGCCCGACCTCGTCCGCGATGAACTTCGATTTGAAGTACATCTCGCCGTCCTGTGCCTTCGAGAGGAGGTACGACTTCAGACGCTCCTCTTTCGACGGCTCGTCGCGTGATTCGGGGGAGGGTTCCGTGGTTGCGCTCATTGTGTGTCGCCTCGGTCATGGCTTGTCGCCGGTGGAGTATATAAAGGGAGGAACGTTCGGCGTAATTCGCCACGGTTTAGGCCCGAACCGTTCCCTACACAACGTTTCACTGACTCACCGAATATATTTAGACCGTTTACAGACGCTTCTGAATTTTTATTTCTCTATTTTCGTATCAAAATAATTTCGAGGAGGAACGTCCGGATCGGCCCCGGATTCGGGCGCGATCGGGGCCGATTCGGGAGGACCGGAGCCGGCGCGCGCGGTCGACGGCCGTCACGCACGCCGTGGTCGGCGGTCACTCCCGCTCGTGAACCCAGAAGTCCTCCTCGACGGTGGTCTCGCGTTTGAAGATGGGGACCTCGTCCTTCAGCCGGTCGATGCCGTCGGAGACGGTCTCGAACGCCTCCTCCCGGTGGCCGGCGAGGACGACCACGAAGACGATGTCCTCACCCGCTTCGAGGGTGCCGGTCCGGTGGAACATCGCCACCTCCTCGACGCCCGGCCGCTCCATCAGTTCGGATTCGAGTTCGCGGAGCCGGTCGTCGGCGACCCCCTCGTACTTCTCGAAGGTCAACCGGAGGGTGCGCGGGTCCTCGTCGTCGTCCCGCGTGCGCACCCGGCCGGTGAACGTCGCGATCGCGCCGGAACGGGGGGCACGCGGCGACGCCTTCACCCGCTCGACGAGGGTTTCCAGCGTGACGTGGGGGTCGACGTCGGCCACCGCATCGACAACGGCGTCGGTCCCGACCGCGGCCGCCGAGTCGGCGTCGAGCGCCACGCGTTCGGGGTCGGCGTCGCCGAGAGCGACCGTGGGGACGTCGGCGTCGGGGGCGCCGACGAGCAGCGCGTGGTCGTAGGTCGCCGCCAGGTCGTCGAGAACGTCGTCCAGTCCGCGGTCGGAACCGGTGGCGTGCCACGTGCCGTCGTCGCCGACCCGGTAGGTCGCCGCGACACCCTCCGGGGGACCGTCGCCGTCCCCGTCCCCGCCGGATCGTTCCACGACCGCGACGCGCCCGTCCAGATGTGGGGCGATACGGTCACACAGCCCGCGCGCGCCGGGACCCACGAACCCGAGTACCTGCATACCACCGAATCGGGGCGGCGACCGGCTTTACCCTGTCGGAGGGTCGACCGCCGACGCGGGTGGGCGTCGTCGTTGCGACGGCGACACGGCTACCGTCCGGGGTTGGCAACTCTTAAGCCTGGTTCGCGGCAACCACGGGGCAATGAGAGTCGTCGTCTCCATCGGCGGGAGCGTGCTCGCCCCGGAGCTGGACCCGCGCCGGGTCGAGGGCCACGCCGGCGTCATCGAGGGGCTCGCGGCGGAGGGGTGTTCGGTCGCCGCCGTGGTCGGCGGCGGCGGGGTCGCGCGGGACTACATCGGCGTCGCCCGCGACCTCGGCGCGAACGAGGTCCAACTCGACCAGATCGGCATCGACGTGACCCGGATCAACGCCCGGCTGCTCATCGCGGCGCTCGGATCCGAGGTCGACCCGAATGTCGCCCACGACTACGAGGACGCCGGCGACGCGGTCCGCCGGGGCGACGTGTCGGTGATGGGCGGGGTGATGCCCGGCCAGACCACCGACGCGGTCGCGGCGGCGCTCTCGGAGTACGTCGGCGCCGACCTGCTCGTCTACGCCACGAGCGTCGACGGCGTGTACAGCGCCGACCCCGATTCCGACCCCGACGCCGAGAAGTACGACCGGCTGACCCCCGCGGAGCTCGTCGACGTGATCGCGCCGATGAGCCGGGGCGCCGGCGCGGCCGCCCCCGTGGACCTGCTGGCGGCGAAGCTCATCGAGCGATCCGGGATGCGCACGATCGTCCTCGACGGCACCGACCCCGACCGGATCGGCGCGGCGGTGCGGCGCGGCGACCACGGCGGCACCGACGTGGTCCCGGCCGACGACGACCGGGAGCCGACCTACTGGGTGGAGGGATAGCCGATGGGCGACGGCGAGCGATCGGGCGGCGGGGCCGACGACGGATCCGACGCCGCGGACGCGTCGCGCCGGGCGTTCTGGGCGGAGGGGGTCGCCGACGAGATCGAGGCCCGAGACCCCGCGGAGCCGATCGTGATCAAGGGCGGCGTCTCCCCCTCGGGGGTCGCCCACCTGGGCAACTTCAACGAGATCATGCGCGGCTACTTCGTGGCCGAGGTCCTCCGCGACCGCGGCTTCGAGGTCCGGCAGGTGTTCACGAGCGACGACCGCGACCCGCTCCGGAAGCTCCCCCGGAAGCTGGCGGATCCCGACGGGGCCATCGTCGGACTCGGCGATGTCGACGCCGGCGCCCTCGGCCGGAACCTGGGGAAGCCCTACACCGACATCCCGGATCCCTTCGGGAAGTCCGACTCGTACGCCGCCCACTTCGCGGCGCTCCTGAAAGCGGACGCCGACCGGCTCGACGTTCCGGTGGAGATGCTCTCCAACACCGAACTGTACGAGGACGGCACCTTCGAGCCGGTCGTCGAACGCGTGCTCGAACGCGCCGACGACGCCCGGGCGGTCCTCTCGGCGTACCAGTCGAAGGTCGACGGCGACTACGTCCCGTTCAACCCGATCTGTTCGAACTGCGGGAAGGTCACCGAGACCGTCACCGCGGTCGACGTAGACGCCGGCACCGTCGACTACGTCTGCACGGACATGACCGCCGGCGGCGACACTATCGAAGGGTGCGGCTTCGAGGGCACCGCCACGTTCCGGGAGGGGAAGCTGCCGTGGCGCTTCGAGTGGCCCGCCCAGTGGCAGGTGTTGGGCGTCGACTTCGAGCCCTTCGGGAAGGACCACGCCGAGGGGTCGTGGCCCTCGGGCGAGGAGATCGCCCGCACCGTGCTGGAGGTCGAGCCGCCGGTCCCGATGACGTACGAGTGGTTCACCCTGAACGGCGAGGCGCTGTCGTCGTCGGCGGGGAACGTGATCACCGTCCCGGAGATCCTGGAGCTCCTGGAGCCGGCGGTGCTACGGTACTTCTTCGCGCTGGATCCCCGGCGGGCTCGGGACCTCGACGTCTCCGTGCTCGACCAGCTGGTCGACGACTTCGACCGCTTCGAGCGGGCGTACTTCGGCGAGGTCGACGACGAGTCGGTCGCGGCGTTCGCGGAGCGGGCGTACCCCTACGTCGTCAGCGAGATCCGTGAGGACCGGGTCCGGCTGCCGTACACCTTCGCCGCGGTGTTGGGCATGACCGACGACCGCGACCTCCGGATCGAGATGGCGAGAAACGAGGGGTACGTCGACGACGACACCCCGGAGTGGGCGGTCGAGGCGGCGCTCGAACGTGTCGACCGTGCGCGCGCGTGGGCCGAGCGGATGGACAACGCCTACAACTACCGGCTCCAGGAGACCCTCCCGGCGGTCGAGTTCGACAGCGACGTCGTGGCCGCCCTCGACGACCTCGCCGACTTCGTGGCGGCGGGTCACGACGGCGAGGCGATCCAGGAGGAGATCTACGAGACCGCCCGCCGCCACGGAATCGAGGTCCCGGCGTTCTTCGAGGCGGGGTATCGGCTCTTCTTCGACAAGCCCGAAGGGCCGCGGCTGGGGGAGTTCCTCGGCGAACTCGACGCCGAGTTCGTGGAGCGGCGGCTGCGTCGCGAGGGGTGAGCCGCCCGCCGGTCAGTTCCCCTCGATCGCGTCCGCCACGATCGTCCAGATCACGATCAGCCGGGGGTCGGCCGCGTCGCCGTAACACTCGATCGAGTACCGGTCCCGCAGCGAGAACGCGCCGGTGGCGGCGACGACCTCCCCGTCGGGGGCGACGACCTCGTAGGAGAAGGGGATCAGCGTCGTGAGCAGCCGGCGGGCGACCGCGAGCGCGACGTTGTCCTCCCGGAGGGTCGCCACCACCTCGCCGTCGGAACCGAGCAGGGTGTAGGCGTGTTTCAGAACCGAGACCGCTTCCCGCTTGACCGCGCCGACGCGCTCGCCGGTCCCGGAGTCGACAATGTCGTACGCCGCCGCAATGTCGAGTACGCTGTCGGCCGTCACGCGGAACCGTTCGGCGCCGGAGCCGGGGTCGGTGAACCGGAAGTCCTCCTTCAGCCGGAGCTTCTTCTGTGCCGATTCGAGGATCGGGGTGCCACCCTCGTAGATCCGGTACTTGTTCCCGATCGCGATCCGCTGGCGGACCTCGTAGGCGCGGCCGTCGAACATCACCGGACCGTCCGCGGCATCGGTGAAAGGGGTTCGGACGGACGACGCCGGCGGCGTCTCCCCGCGACGGCACCGCGACCCGACACGTCTTTTTGCGCCCGACTCGTTCGTTGAGACGATGAATACGCTTCTGTGGGTGCTCGTCGGGCTCGCCGCGTACACGGCGGTCGCGCTCGTTGCCTCGCGGCGCGGGCTGGTCCCGAGTTCGGTCCGGCTCCAGGGCCCGTTCACCACCGTCCACACGAAGCGGGGGCGGGAGTTCATCGACCGGATCGCCGCCCCCAAACGGTTCTGGCGGGCGTGGACCAACCTCGGCGTGGGGGCGGCGCTGGTGATCATGGCCGGCATGTTCCTCTTCTTGCTGCTCCAGGGGATCGCGATCCTCCAGCAGCCGCCGCCGGCGTCGTCGGTGAACCAGCCGCAGAACTTCCTCGTGGTCCCCGGGGTCAACGACTTCCTGCCGCTGTCGGTCGCACCGGAGATCGTCTTCGGGCTGCTCGTGGGACTTGTGGTCCACGAGGGCGGCCACGGCATCCTCTGCCGGGTCGAGGGGATCGAGATCGAGTCGATGGGGGTGTTCCTGCTCGCGGTCGTCCCGCTCGGGGCGTTCGTCGAACCCGACGAGGAGAGCCAACGGGAGGTCTCCCGCGGCGGCAAGACCAGGATGTTCGCCGCCGGGGTGACCAACAACTTCGCCGTGACCATCGTGGCCTTCGCGCTGCTGTTCGGCCCCGTGATCGCGAGCATCGGAGTCGCCCCCGGGATGGCGGTCGCCGACTCCTACGACGGGTCGCCCGCGGCGACCGCGGGGATCGGCCCCAGCGACCGGATCACCGCGGTCGGGGGGATGCCCGTCGACAACGAGACCACGCTCGACGCCGCGCTGCTCGACGCCGACGGCCGGACGGTCACGGTCGAACTCGACGGCGGGACGAGCGCGGCCGGCCGGGAGACCCGGCGCGTCGAGGTGGGGCGGTCGCTCGTGGTGGTCGACTCGGTGCCGGGCAACCCCGCGAACCTCTCCGTAGACGGCTCGGCGGTGAACGTGACCGCAGTGAACGGGTCGGCGGTGGCCACCCGGCCGGGGTTCGCCGCCGCGGTCGGCGCCGACCGGGTCGTCGAACTCGAAACCGACCGCGGGACCGTCACGATCCCCGCCGGAGCGTACCTCACGCGCGTCGCCGCCGACGGCCCGCTGGCCGCCGCGGGCGCGCCCACCGATCCGGGCGTGATCGTGACCGCGGTCGACGGCGAGCGCGTCGTGACCGCGGCGGAACTCACCCGCGCGCTGGACGCCACCGAGCCCGGACAGACGGTGTCGGTGGAGCTCTACCACGACGGGGGGACGGAGACCTACGACGTGACGCTCGGAACCAACCCCCGGGACGGCTCCGGGTTCCTCGGCGTCAACATCTTCCCCGGGACGAGCGGGCTGCTCCTCACCGACTTCGGCACGCAGGCGTACCCCGCTGGGACCTACCTCGAACTCCTCGGCGGCGACGGCGGCCCCGACGCCACCAGCCTCTCGGGCCCGATCGCGGAGTCGCCGCTGGGAACCGTCTACGTCTCCCTGGTCCTGCCGCTGGCGTCGCTCGTGCTCGGCATCCCCAACTTCCCGGGGTTCACCGGGAACGTGCTCAACTTCTACGCGGTCGGCGGCCCGCTGGGGGTCCTGGGCGGGGGGGTGTTCGTCCTCGCGAACGTCGCCTTCTGGATGGCGTGGATCAACCTCCAGCTCGCGTTGTTCAACTGCATTCCGGGGTATCCCCTGGACGGCGGCCGGATCCTCCGGACCAGCGCGGAGGCGGTGGTCGCGCGGCTCCCGGTGCCCGACCGCAACCGGGTCGTGACTACCATCACCACCGCCGTCGGGATGACGATGCTGGTGTCGCTCCTACTCTTGGTGTTCGGGCCGCGGCTGCTCGGCGGGTAGCGGATGCGGGTGCGGCGTCGGAGCGGCCGACCGGCGTTCCGGATCGGCCGGTGGAATTGATATCCTCCCACCCCTGAAGGGGTGGGCTTCCACTCGCTCGTTGTCGCTCGCGTCCGGTTGCGACGGGGTCGGCGTAGCCGTCGGAGCGCTCGCCCGCCGGGTCGGTACGGGCGTCGGCGCGGGTGAGGTGGGCTCGCCCGAACCCGGTCGGGTACTTCAGGCCGTAGCCGACGGCCCGATCGGCACCGATGTGGGCCGCCCAGACGAGCGCGATCCACACCAGTGCGGTCACACCCGTCGAGAGGCCGAGGGCTCCGAGAGAGATCGGCGCGACCGTGGTGTGAAACAGGTTGTAGAGCCGGCTTCCGGCGCGGGGCCCCGCGAGGTAGCCGAGCATCGAGCGGTCCGGGGCGAGCGCGAGCAGGAGAAACAGCCACGCCGGCGCCCCGAGCGCGACGTACGCTGCGGTCGCAGCGCCGAACAGGCCGAATCCGCCGATCCGGAGAGCCGTCGTCGGGTGCATAGACGTGATGGTTCGCCGAGGTAATAAATCGGGACGTGAGCCGCGCCAGTACGGGTGTGAGGCGTCGGCCGGCCCGACGAGCCGTCGCCACCGACTCGCAACGCCCATACCGGTGGCGATCCAACCGGCTGGTATGACAGACGCACCACCGACCGACGAGGGCTGGTTCGTCCTCCACGACTTCCGGACCGTCGACTGGAACGCCTGGCGCGAGGCGCCCGACCGCGAGCGCGACCGTGCGGTCGAGGAGGGAACCGAGTATCTCAGGCGCCACGAGGCCGTCGAGGACGCCGACGAGGGCGACTCGGGGGTGTTCTCGGTACTCGGCCACAAGGCCGACCTCCTGCTCGTCCACTTCCGGCCCACGCTCGATGCGCTGTCGCGAGCCGAGCGCCGGTTCGAGGGGACCGCGCTGGCGTCGTTCACCGACCGGGCGACCTCCTACGTGTCGGTCACGGAGATCTCCGGGTACTCGACGCCGGAGTTCTTCGAGGACCCCGGCGCGGTCGACGAGGGCACCCGGCGGTATATGGAGGGGAAGCTGACGCCCGAGATCCCCGACGACGGGTACGTCTCGTTCTACCCGATGACCAAGCGCCGCGGCGCGGAGCACAACTGGTACGACCTCGACTTCGAGGCGCGCGCGGATCTGATGGAGAGCCACGCCGAGACCGGCAAGGGGTACGCCGGCCGGATCAACCAAGTGATCGCCTCCTCGGTCGGGCTCGACGACTCCGAGTGGGGGGTCACCCTCTTCTCGGACGACCCGACCGACATCAAAGACATCGTCTACGACATGCGGTTCGACGACGTCTCCTCGAAGTACAGCGACTTCGGCTCGTTCTACGTCGGCCGCCGGTTCCCGCCCGCGGACCTCGGGGCGTACCTGGCGGGCGAGGCGGTCCCGACGGGCGACGCAGACGAACACGACCACGCACACGCCGACGACGCGCACGCCCACGAGGGGGCGGACGACGAGCGCGGTTCCGACGGCGCCGACGACGACGACATCCGCCGGGAACTCACGGACCTCGACATCTACGCGGGCCAGCCCCACGGCGAGGACGTCTACGCCACGGTGCTCTACTCGGAGGCCGACACCGACGACCTGTTCTCGGAGGTCCAGGGGCTCCGCGCCAACT
>CAZIQT010000008.1:0-19374 GCA_964541645.1 uncultured Halobellus sp.
CGCGGGCGCGTGCTCCCAGAGGTCGTCCTCGGTGAGCCCGTGGAGCACGACCGCGGTGGGCGTGGGGTTCACCACCCGCATCGCGACCAACGCGGCCTCCCCGCGGGTGACGCCGGTGAACACCAGCGCCCGCGAGGTGGACTGGCCGTAGAGCCGGTAGAACTCCTCGGAGGACAGCCGGGTGATCGCCTCGATGCTGTCGATGACGGTGTGGCCGCTGATGCGGTCTTCGCCACCACGGACCAGTTCGGTCGCGTCCATCGCGTCGTAGAGAGTCTCCAACGGGACCGACCGGGGGTACTCCCGGAGGTCCAACACGATGTCGCTGTCGAACCCCGCGGTGATGACCCGGGCGTACTGCCGGATCCGGCCGCCGCCGCGATCCTCGTCGATGTCGAGCAGCGCCTCGACCATCCGCCGGACCACGCCGATCCCCGGGCTCTCCCGACGGCCGCTCTCGTAGTCGGAGATGACCGACGAGGAGACGTCGAGTTGGGTTGCGAGGGTTGTCTGGGAGACGTCGAAGTCGGTCCGCCACTTCCGGAGGGTCGCCCCGGGGTCGTCGCTCAGCGTGATCTCGCCCGCGATCCGGCGGGCGAGTTCCTCCCTGGGCACCGTCGTCACGGCCCGCCGCTCCCGACCGCCGGGGTCTCCCGACTCATAGAGATGACACGGGCGGGCGGCCGCAAAAGCGTACCGGGGCCGAGCGGAGCGCCGCAGGAACGTTCAAGTCCGGGCACGCGTCAGCTACCCTCGTGCCCTCGACGCTGGTTCACGTGTCGCTCGCGCTGTTGCTCGCCGCCGGACTGCTGGGCCCGGAGTTCGACCGCCGGGCGGTCGCGGTCGTCGCGGCCGCGACGGCGCTGCCCGACCTCGACGTGGCGCTGGAGCCCGTGTTGTCCGGCGCCCACCGCTCGGTCGGCCACACGTTCGTCCTCCCCGCGGTCCTGGCGGTCGCGCTCGCGGTCGACGTCCGGCGCGGTCCCGACTCGGTCCTTCGGCGGCGGTACGGCGACCGCGGGGTGGCGCTTGCGGCCGTCGCGGTGGCGTGTCTGTTCGGCGCCGGGATCGTCCCCGACCTCGTGGTCGGCGGCGTCAACGCGCTCTACCCGATCCACGACGCGTTCTACACGGTCGACGGCCGGCTGTTCTACTCGACGGACCGCGGGTGGGTGCAGACGTTCGTGGACCTCTCGCCGGCGGAGCCGGAGCCGCGGCGGACCACGAGCAACTTCGACTTCCGGACGGTGCTCGACGCCGAGCCGACACTCGGCGTCGGGGACGCCGGCGGGGGCGGGGGCGGTGGTGCCGGGCGCACCGAACGCCTCTTTCCGGTGGCGACGACGGGGTTTCGGGCGTGGCTGCTCCCGCTCGCGGCGGTCGTGACCGGAACGCGGCTGTGGCGGGCGGAACGGTCGGGCGGCGCCGGGGGTGACGACGCGTGACCCCGTCGGACGTCACGATCCGGGCGTACGGCGAGCCCGAGACCCGGGCTGCCGGGTCCGACGACGGCGGCGCGGCCGCGAACGCCGGCACCGACGACGGGACCGACGCGTCCGGGTTGTGGCGGCTGAAACGGGCGTTCGAGCTGGAACTCGGGGCGGGGACCGGCGGCGACGACAAGGCCGCGGCCTACGCCGACAAACTCACGCCGCGGTACCGCGAACGGTGGCTCGCGTGGGTCCGGCGGTGCGTGGCCGAGGAGCCGGGGTGCGTGGTCGTCGCCGACGCGGGAGCGAACGGGGAGACCGGAAGCGACGGCGCCGGGACGTCGGCGGGGCTCGTCGGGTACGCGTTCGTCCTCCCGGAGTCGCTGGCGTTCGTGTGGGACGCCGCGGTGCTCAACGAGATCTACGTCGCCGACGACCGCCGGGGAACGGGCGTCGCCGACGCGCTGGTGAACGCCGCGACGGAGCACGCCCGAGGGCAGGACCTCCCGCTCGACCGATTGGTGCTCGACGTCGACCCGGAGAACGACAGAGCGCGGGCGTTCTACCGCCGTCACGGCTTCGAGCCGTGGGGCGAGATGGTCGCGACGGAGCTGTGACCGGGGCCTACCGGCGGTCGGCCACGGTGCTCCCGGCGGCACCGCCGACCGCGCCGAACACCAGCGGGTAGACGAGTCCGGCCAGAAGCACGGCGGCGGCGACCGTCGGCCCGGCGGTGGCGTCGCCGATGTCGATGCCGACCGCGACCGCCCCGACGGCCGAAAGCGGGAGGTAGCCGACCGTGACCGCGAGCCCCGCGACCGCGCCGGCGACCGGCCCGTCGGCGTCGCCGGCCACGGCGACCGCGGCGCCCCCGGCGAGCAGCGCGACCGGCGGGACCACGAGCAGCGCGGAGGTGAACGGGTCGCCGACGAGGTTCACCGCGGTCGACCCGAACAGCCCCGGGACCTCGACGGAGACGTAGTGGGCGTTGTAGAACACCCAGCCGACGAGCTGCCAAGTGCCGGGGTCGCCGGTGGCGACCTCCAACACGCGGGCCGCAAGCGAGTTCGAGACGTCCTGACCGACCGCGGCGTAGGTGAGTGCGTACCCGACGAGGTACGCGACGACGCCGCCGGCGGCGGCGGCGCCGAGCGTACGGCCGTCCGGGCGGAGCGAGGTGGTCGTGGTCGTGGCGTCCGTTCGGGACACGTGGGGGGCTCGCCGCCGCCACGTAGGTATCTTCCGGTCCGAGGCTCGTCGGGCGCCCCCAGGTCCGGCACGCGGAGGCTCGGGATCACCCGCCCCGCAGGTCGCGGGCGAGGGCGACTGCGAACCCCGCGAGCCCGACGAGCGCGACGACGGCGAAGGGACCGCCCACGACGACGGCCGCCGATCGGACCGTCTCGCTGCCCCCGACGAACAGCAGCACCGCGGCGATGCCGCCGGTCAGCACCGCCAGCACCGACCGCAGCGCGGGCGATGGCGACGACCGGTCGGAGGTGAGCAACCCGAGTCCGCGGGTCGCGACGTCGGCGGAGGTGACGAAGAACGTGAACACCAAGAGGAGAAACAGCACCAGCGGGAGGTCGCCCAGCGGGATCGACCCGAACACCGGGAAGCCGGCCGCCGGGACGCCGGTCGCGTCGATGACGGCCAGGACGTCGGCGGCGCCGGACCGCTGCAGCGACAGCGCGGTCCCGCCGACGATCACGAACCACACGAGCGTCGCGAGCGAGGTGGCGCCGACCGAAGCGAGAACGACCGACCGCACCGTCCGGCCGCGGGAGATCCGCGCGAGGAACAGCCCCACGAACGGGGCCCACGAGAGCCACCACGACCAGTAGAACACCGTCCACGCCGAGAGCCACTCCGTGCCGGCTGGCGCGTCGTAGAGGCTCATGGGGACGAAGTCGGTGGCGTAGCTCGCAACCGCCGACGACCCCGCGGCAGCGACGAACTCGAACGGGCCGAACACGGCCAACGCGACGGCCACCACCAGAAACACCCCGGCGTTGAGCCCCGACAGCCGGCGGATCCCCCGGCGGATCCCGGTGGCAGCGGAGACGCCGAAGATGACGGTGAGCCCCGACACGAGCAGGACCTCCGCGCCCGCCCCGAGCCCGACGCCCCACCGGTACTCGATACCGGTGAGGAACTGCGCGCTCACGAACCCGAGAGTGGTCGCGAGCCCGCCGAGCGTCGCCAGCACCGCCAGGACGTCGATCACCCGTCCGATCGGGCGGGTCGTGGCGTCCGGTCCGAGAAGGGGTACCAGCACCGACGACACCCGAAGCG
Source organism: uncultured Halobellus sp. (assembly GCA_964541645.1). Lineage (GTDB taxonomy): Archaea > Halobacteriota > Halobacteria > Halobacteriales > Haloferacaceae > Haloquadratum. The sequence goes on from CAZIQT010000008.1 coordinate 3,726, forward strand.
GGGCGCCGCGGTTGTAGGCGGCGTACGCGACCGGCAACCCCACCGCGAGGTAGACCGACCACACCGAGACGCCCCAGTGGAACAGGGTGTACTGGAGCGCGCCGACCGCCGCCGCCTCCGACCGCGGGGCGGCGTCGAGGAACGGCGGGACGGCGTCGTAGTGGAGGAGTGCCTCCGCCGGCCCCCAGAAGACGATCCCGGCGGCGATCCCGGCCGAGAACAGCATCGCGACGTACGCCGGAGTGGAAAACTCCGGCGTCGCCGCCTCCCCGCCCAGCCTGATCCGCCCCCACGGGCCGGCGGCGAGGACGATCGCGGCGGCGACGAACGTGAGCACGGCGGCGAGCAACACCGCCCGTCCCGCCTCGAACACCACGCCCTCGGCCGCGGTGACCGCCGCGGTCGTCCGACCGGGAACGACCAGGAAGCCGAGGACCGCGACCGCAGCGAGCGCGACCCCCGAGGCGAACACCGGCGTGTCGACCTCCGCGCGTGTCTCTCGGAGCCGGTCGAGGAGCCGCTGTCGGACTGTGACGAACCGGGTTCGATCGTCGGTCGGCGCACGCTCACCCGCCCGGTGATCGGTGTGGTCTGGGAGGGCGGCGAGGAGCGTCAGCGTCGACCCGACGAACGTGACCCCCAGACCGAGCAGCGCCGCACCGCTGATCAGCGCCCCCACCGTGGCCGGGAGCAGGAACGCTGCCGCCACCAACGCCCCCGTGACGAGCGAACACGACACCAGAAGCAACAGTCCGAGCCCGAACGGACCTTCCGGGTCGCGCCCGCCGACGACCTGCTCGACCCCCACGTCACTCACCCCCCGTCGGGCGTGAGGCCTCGCTTTCGGCGCGGGAGGCGTCGGGTCCCGCCGCCGGCGTGTCCGTGTCCGTCTCGACGCCGGTGAACTCGAACCGTGCCCCGCCCGCGTCGCTTTCGGCCACCGCGAGGTCCCAGCCGTGTGCGGTCGCGATCTCGTCGACGATCGCAAGCCCGTATCCGGTGTTTTCCCCCTGGGTGGTGTAGCCGCTCTTCGTGACCGACCCGCGGACGTCGGGCGGGATCCCGACTCCGTCGTCGGCGACCGCGAACCCCTCGGGGGTGGCCTCAACCCGGACGGTGATCGGCGGGCCGTCGGCGGCGGCGCCGTGTTCGACCGCGTTCCGGTAGAGGTTCTCGAAGAGGTTCGGGAGCCGGGAGTCGTCGGCGAGGATCGTCCGCCCGGTGTCGGCGACGAGCGACGCGTCGCCGGTCTCGACGGTGTGCCACGCCTCGGCGACCGCGGCGTCGAGGTCGACCGGCGCAGCCTCGTCGACGTCGCGGCCGTCACGGGCCATCGTCAGCAGGTCCTCGATCATCGTGGACATGCGGTCGTGTTGCGCCCGAACCGTCCGGAGGTGCTCGTCGTCGCCGGTCTCGATGGCGAGGTCGAGCCGCCCCATCGCCACGTTCAGCGGGTTCCGGAGGTCGTGGCTGACGAAACTGGCGAACCGGTCGAGCCGCTCGTTCGTCCGTTCGAGCTCCAGCTCGCGCCGCTTGCGCTCGGTGGTGTCCCTGGCGTTGATCACGATCCCGTCGACCGCCGGGTCGTCGGCGAAGTACCGCGCGATCGCCTCGATGGTCCGGGCCTCCCCCTCGGCGGTCCGGACGCGGACCTCGAAGCGAGTCCGGTCGGTGGTCACCGGGTCGGCCTCGGTGCCGTCGAGGACGCGACGCCACGTCGCGGCGGCCGCCGAAGGGGCGTCGGCACCCGGATCGACGTCGCCGGCCGACGACCCGTCCCCGACGAGCAGGTCCTCGAAGGCGGTCCCGTCGGCGAGCGCGTCGGGGTCGTACCCCAGGACGTGTTCGACCGACGGGCTGGCGTACTCGATGCGGCCCGTCTCGTCGAGAACGAGCACCACGTCCGAGGAGGCCTCGATGAGGGTCCGGAACCGGCGTTCCACCCGGATCCGGTCGGTGACGTCCCGGACCGCGATCAGGCGTCCCGCCGCCCGGTCGGCCTCGACGCGGGAGACGGTGAGTTCGACGTACCGGCGGTCGTCGGAGTCGCCCGTGGCGACCGTGACCGTCTCCGCGCCCCCGGCGTCGTCGAAGCGCCCGAGCACGGAGAGGTCGGCGTCAAGGACGTCCCGCGCGCTCCGCCCGAGGAGGGGGCCGTCGTCGGCGTCGAGCAGCGAACCTGCGGCCGCGTTCAGGTCGACCACCTCGTTGGCCTCGTCGAGCAGGACGTACCCCTCGCGCATGTTCTCGATGACCGACGACCGCGCGACGGGCACGAGGTCGAACAGCCGGTACCGGAAGATCCCGGCGGCGAACGCGCCCCCGAGAACCGCCATCGAAGGCGGCGTCAGGTTGACCGCCGCGCCGGGGCCGATCCCGGCGAGCGAGACGAGGTTCGCGCCCGCGGGGACCGTGATCCCGACGAGAAGCACCACGGCCTGGCCGCGGTAGACCCGCCGCGTCCGGCTGATCACGTCGATCACGATCACGGCGCCCGCGAACGCGACGAGATACGAGTACGCCCCGTGGACGAGCATCCACGGCCCGTTGGTCGCGTCGAGCACCAGGTAGGCCCCGTCGGGGCCGGAGGCTGTCGCCATCGCGCGCCACACGAGGCCGTGGGCGCCGTTGGTGGCGGCGAGAACGGCCGTCAGGACCGGGATCGCCCAGAGCGCCCCGACGCGGCGTCGAGTCAGCCACTCCTCCCGGCGGGCGTATACGAGCGCGAAGGTACACCACGCCGCCGGAACCACCGCCTCGCCGACCATGGCGACGGTCGCCCAGGTCCGCTTGCTCGCGACCTCGGCGCTGGCGAACTGAAACGAGTAGCCCAACGTCCACGCCGCGGTGCCGATCATCACCGCCGCGAACGCCACCACGCGGCGGTCGTGACGGACCAGTCGGTCGTAGAGCAGCCCGAAGACGGCGAGCGTCCCCGCGACGACCGTCGAGGCCAAGAGCGGGTCCGCCCAGGGTGTCGATTGCCAGCTCATGCGTGGTTCGAACCAGGTGGGCCGCCGTGTCGACTGTACTGTGCCGGTCGTTCATAATAAAGTTGGCCGCCGCACGGGCCGGACCCGGGTCGGTCGTCGACGACATCCGGCGGGTCGGGCGGGCGTCGGCGCCCCACAACCACTAAATCCGGGTCACGCCAAGGGTCGGTGATGACCGACTGGACCGAACGGTATCGCCCGACGACCCTCTCGGAGGTCCGCGGGAACAACAAAGCCCGCGACGCCCTCCGGGAGTGGGCCGAGGGGTGGGACGACCACCGCGAGCCGGTCGTCGTCCACGGCGCCCCTGGGGTAGGGAAGACCTCTGCCGCCCACGCCCTGGCGAACGACATGGGGTGGGAGGTCGTCGAACTCAACGCCTCCGACCAGCGGACCGCCGACGACATCGAACGGTTCGCCGGACGGGCGTCCAGAAACGCCACGCTCGCGGGGTCTGCCGGCGGATCCGGCTCCGTCCCCGGGGGTGGGGACGGCAGCGACGGCCGGCAGCTGATCGTCCTCGACGAGGCCGACAACATCCACCACCAGTACGACCGCGGCGGCAAACGCGCGGTCACGCGGCTGCTGAAGGACGCCGGCCAGCCGATCGTACTGATCGCGAACGAGTATTACGACATGTCGAACGGGCTGCGGAACGCCGCCCGGGAGATCGAGTTCCGCGACGTCTCCGCGCGGTCGATCGTGCCCGTGCTCCGCGACGTCCTCCGGAAGGAGGGAATCGAGTTCGACGAGCCCGCGTTGGAGCGGATCGCCGACGACAACGACGGCGACCTCCGGGCGGCGATCAAGGACCTCCAGGCGACCGCGGAGGATCGGGACCGGGTCACCCTCGAGGCGGTGACCACCGGCTCCCGGAACCGCGCGGTCGGGCTCTTCGAGTTCCTGGACGCCGTGCTGAAGGAAGAAGAGTCCGCGGAGGCGGCGCTCCGGACGGCCTACGACGTCGACGAGACCCCCGAGGACCTCCTCCAGTGGGTCGAGGACAAGGTGTCGCTGGTCTACGAGGGTCGGGAACTCGCGCGGGCCTACGAGTTCCTCGCGAACGCCGAGGTGTGGACCAGCCGGGTGTACGCCACCGACTACGACTACACCTGGTGGCGGTACGCCACCGACAACCTCGCCGGCGGGGTCGCCGCGGCCCGCGACGGCACCTACGGCGGGTGGACGCGGTACGGCGGCGCGCCATACCGGTCGACCCGGGATTCGACCCGCGACGAAGTGGTCCGGGCGATCGCGGAGGCCGGCGGCGTCTCGATGACGACCGCGCGGCTCGACGTGCTGCCCTTCCTCTCGGCGGTGACGCACCACTGCAAACCCCGGGAGCTGACCGTCGCGATGGCGGCGTGGTACGACCTCGACGAGGCGGGCGTCGCCTACGTCACCGGCAGCGGCGAGACCACGAACAAGGTGGCGTCGATCGTCGAGGACGCCGCCGACCTCCGGGCGGAGGCGCTCGAGAACCACGCTGGCGGCGCGTTCGCCGGCGACGACAGCGGCGCGGGGGACGTGGACGCCCTCGACGACGACAGCGACACGGAGGCGACGGACGCCGACCCCGCCGACGCGGACGTCCTCGACCGCGACGACGGCGGGGCGGCCGACGCCGAGGCGGACGGGGAGGCGGCAGCGGCGGACGACGACGGCCAGGCCGGGCTGTCGGACTTCATGTGACCGCCCACCCCCGGCCCCGGCACCGTCAGGCCGACGACGACGCCGGGGTCGACCGGCTCAGAGTAGTTTCGAGAGGAACTGCGCCCCGCGGTCGGTGTCGGGGTTCTCGAAGAAGCCGGTGGGGGCGCCGGTCTCGACGATCCGCCCCTCGTCCATCAGCACGACCCGGTCGGCGACCTCGCGGGCGAACCCCATCTCGTGGGTGACCACCATCATCGTCATGCCGTCGTCGGCGAGTCCGCGCATCACGCCCAGGACCTCGCCGACGAGTTCGGGGTCGAGGGCGCTCGTGACCTCGTCGAACAGCATCACCCGCGGATCCATCGCTAGCGCCCGGGCGATCGCCACGCGCTGTTGTTGGCCACCGGAGAGCTGGTTGGGGTACGACTCGGCCTGGTCGGAGAGCCCGACCTCTTCCAGCAACTCCAGCCCGCGTTCCCGGGCGGTCTCGGGGTCGATCGCTTTGACCTTCCGGGGGGCGAGCGTCACGTTCTCCAAGGCGGTCTTGTGCGGGAAGAGGTTGAACGACTGGAAGACCATCCCGATCCGCTGGCGCAGCCGGTTGATGTCGGCGTCGGGGTCGGACACCGACCGGCCGTCGAGCCTGATCTCCCCGGCCTGGATCTCCTCGAGTCGGTTCGCACACCGGAGCAGCGTCGACTTTCCGGAGCCCGAGGGGCCGACGACGACGCAGACCTCGCCGTCGGACACGTCGAGGGTGATGTCCTTCAGGACGTGGGTGTCGCCGAAGTACTTGTCGACGTCCTCGAACTCTAAGAGGGTGTCGCCGCGGCTCACCGGGACTCACCGCCCCAGTCGCCGCGCTCCTCGAGGTACGTCACCAGCCGGCCCATCGGGATGGTGATCGAGAGGTACGCGATCGCGACGAGCACGATCGGCGTCCAAGGGTCGAACGTCGCGCTGTTGACGTCGCGGAACTGCTGGATGAGCTCCGGGATCGCGATGACCGTCAGAAGCGAGGTGTCTTTCACCAGGATGATCTGGTCGTTGCCGACCGCCGCCAGGGCGTTCCGCCACGCCTGCGGGACCACGACCTCGCGCATCGCCTGGATGTACCCCATCCCGAGCGACCGGGCGGCCTCCATCTGGCCGTCGTGCACCGCGCCGATCCCGCCGCGGACCGCCTCGCCGACGTACGCCGCGTGGTTCAGCGTCAGCGCGATGATCGCGGTCGGGAGCCCCCAGTTCTGGATCGGAAACAGGCCGGGCCACAGTGCCGGGATGCCGAAGTAGATCACGAAGATCTGGAACAGAAGCGGCGTACCGCGGAAGAACTGGACGTACGCCGCGGAGATGCCGTTCGTGAGCCGCGTCTTCGAGACCCGCGCGAGTCCGACGAAGATCCCCGACGTCACCGACAGGAGGCTGCTCGTCACCACGATGCCGAGCACCAGCCCGTAGGCTCTGACGAACTGCGGGAGGATGGTCGGGATCAGCCCGAAGTTCACCTGGGTCGCCAGGATGTAGAAGACCAGGAGGACGACTCCCATCGCGAAGAAACTCGACAGCGCCACCCCGAGGTATTTCAGGGTTCGGTCGTCGACGAACCCGTCGGCGGTGGCGTTCGCGTCCGGCTGTGCGCTCGAGTAGGAGTCTGCCATCGTCTTGGTGGCGTCGTCAGCCCGAGAAGTACTCCGAGTAAATCTCGTCGTAGGTCCCGTTCTCCCTGATGGCCGCGAGCGCCTCGTTGACGCGCTGGAGGAACTCGTCGTCGTCCTCCCGGAACGCGATCCCGTAGTTTTCGACGGTGAGCGTCAGGTACGGCGGCGCGTCCTGGTCGCCCTCCGCAGCGGCGCCGTCGCCCTCGAGGAAGACCACGCCGTCCCGTTCGTTCGCGAACTCCGCGTTGACCGTGTTGTCGTTGATGACGGCGTTGACCTGTCCGTTGAGGAGCGCCTGGAACGCGCCGTTGATCTGGTCGTACCGGTTCAGCGAGAGGTCGCCGCCGAACTCCTCTTTGAGCCCCTCGGCCGCCCCCGCGCCGGTGGTCCCCTTCTGAACCCCGACGGTCTCGCCTTCCAGGTCCGCACGGGAGGTGATCGAACTCCCCTCGCGGACGATGACGGTCTGGTACGCCGTGAAGTACGGTTCCGAGAAGTCGACCTCCTCGTCGCGCTCGTCGTTGATCGTCATCGCAGACATGATGATCCGGAAGTTGCCGTTGTTGAGCGACGGGATGATCGAGTCGAAGCTCGTCGGCTGGAACTCGTAGTCGATCCCGATCTGTTCCTCGAAGACCGCCGCCGCGATGTCGACGTCGAACCCGGTGAGGTCGCCGGACGTCGTCTCGTACTCGAAGGGCCGGTACGGGATGTCGGAGCCGATGACCACCGTGTCCGGGATGGTCGACTCCGGCGTCGCGGTCGCCGTCTCGGTCGGCGTCGCCGTCTCGGTGGGCGCGTCCGTCGCCGTTTCCGTCTCGGTGGGCGCGTCCGTCGCCTGATCCCCGGAGCCGCCACCGGTACAGCCCGCGATCAGTCCCCCCGTGAGTACCCCTGCACCGCTTTTCAGATATGTCCGTCTATCCATATCACGGTCGGCTAACGGGCAGAAGTATAACAAGGTGTCGTTCCGATCCACGTTCGTCCACCCACGGTCGCGCCGCGTCACCGTCCGTCGGGTTATCCCCGGACCGGGCGGGCCCCCGACGCGGCCGCCCGGACCGGCTCAGTCGTCGGTGGGGACGCCGCGGGCGTCGAGCCCCGAGTCGGCGTCCCGCAGGAGATACCGCGCCGACACGACCAGGCCGAGCGCCGTCGCGGCGCCCCCGACGGAGACGTACTGGAGCGTCCCGCCGTACACCAACCGGCCGGCGACCAGAAGCGAGACCACCACCGCGGCGGCGGCGGCGGCGAGATACCGGACGCGGCGGTCGGGGCCGACCCCAGCCGGCGCCGACCAGACCGCCGCGGTCAAGAGCGCGGCGTAGGTCGTCAACCCGGCGAGGTAGTACGCCGCCTGGGTCGTCGGGCCGAACGACACGAAGGTGTGCGGCGCCAACACCAGGAGTACGGGGAGGAGGGCGCCGGCGGCCGTCAGCGCGGTCCGGACCCGCCCGGCGTCGACGCGGTCGGTGCCGTAGGTCCACGCGGCCGCCAGCGCGACGCCGGTGAAGATGGTCGACGCGGTGCCGAAATGTGCGAGCAGCACCGCCCACTGGTAGGTGGTGACCGTGAGCGCCCCCAACGCGATCTGGGAGGGCAGGAGGATCGTCGCCGCCGCGAGCGACAGCCGAACCCGGCGGTCGGCGCCGCCGCGCCACGCCAGGACGGTCGTGCCGAGGATGGTGACGCCGGCCACCATCGCGACCAGCCGGTGGAACCACTCGATGAAGCTGCTCCAGTTCGCGGGGAACAGGCCGAGGAACCCGTCACAGAGCGGCCACCGGCCTGCGCAGGTCAACCCCGCGCCCGTCGCCGCGGTGTAGACCCCCAAGACCATCAGCACGCCCGTGAGCGCGGCGGAGACCCCCACGAGCCGACGGAGACGCGTGTTCATACTCCAGGGTCGGAGTCGGAGGCACTTACGGGTTGCTGTACCGAACCCTCGGGCAGGGCGCCGGGGGCCGACCCCGGAACCCGTCACGTTTCAAGTGGTCGAGCGGAGAAGGGTGGGTATGACCGATCGACCGAACGGGCCGGAACGCGGCGGGGCGGGGCCGAACGAGCGCGGGCGGGCCGAGGACGACACCCGGCTCGATCACCGCCGGGAACGGCTGTCGGCGGTCCTCGACCGCGAGGAACTCGACGCGGTCTGGGTCGCGAAACCCAACTCCTTCGCGTGGCTCACCGGCGGGAGCAACGTCGTCAACCGCGACGACGACGTCGGGGTCGCCGCCGCGGGCTACCTCCGCGACGAGGGGTTCGAAGTCGTCACGAACAACATCGAGGCCGGCCGGCTGGCCGACGAGGAGCTTCCCGCGGCGTTCGACGTCGCGTCGACCCCGTGGTACGAGTCGTCGCTGGCCGCCGCGGTCGCCGACGCGACCCCCGACGGGGGGGCGGCCGACTTCGACGTCCCCGGACTCGATTCCCTCGACGCGAGCCGGCTCCGACGGCCGCTCGGCCCGACGGACGTCGAGCGGTACCGTGGCCTCGGCCGGGACGTCGCGGCGGCACTGGAACGTGTCGCGGGCGAACTCCGGCCCGACGACACCGAACGCGAGGTCGCCGCGGGGCTCCGGGTCGCCCTCTCGGCCCGCGGGATCGAATCGCCCGTCGTGCTCGTGGGCGGCGCCGAGCGGGCGCAGTCCTACCGGCATTATACCCCTTCGACGGCGGAGCTCGGGGGCTACGCGCTGCTGACGGTGACCGCCGAACGCGGGGGGCTGTACGCCTCCGCGACCCGGACGGTCGCGTTCGACGGCGCGCCGGAGTGGCTCGGCGAGCGCCACCACGCGGCGATGCGGGTCGAGGCGACCGCGCTGGAGGCGACGCGGGACGCGGCCGCGGCGGACGGGGCGTCGGGCGACGTCTTCGACGCGATCACCGACGCCTACGACGACGTCGGCGAGGCCGGCGAGTGGCGGAACCACCACCAGGGCGGCGCGACCGGGTACGCGGGCCGGGAGTGGATCGCGACGCCCGGAAGCGACGACGCGGTCGAGACCCCGATGGCGTACGCGTACAACCCCACCGTCAGGGGGGCGAAATCCGAGGACACGGTGCTCGTCACCGACGACGGCGTGGAGGTACTGACCCGGACCGGGGAGTGGCCCACCCGGACGGTGTCGTCGTGCGACGGGCCGTTCACGGTCGAACGTCACGCGATCCGGCGGCTCGGCGGGGAGTAGCGGCCGGCAGTCCGGCCGGATTCGTCGTCTGTCGAAGCGGAGTTCGACAGCCACCTTTTTTTGCACCCGCGCCGTCGCCGGGGTATGGGACTCGACGACGACGCCAGAGCGTACCACCGGGCGGACCCCCCCGGGAAGATCGAGATCTCCACCACGAAGCCTACCAACACCCAGCGGGACCTCTCGCTCGCGTACTCTCCGGGGGTGGCGGCGCCGTGCCGCGACATCGACGCCGACCCCTCCCGGAGCTACGAGTACACCGCGAAGGGGAACCTCGTCGGGGTGGTCTCGAACGGCAGCGCGGTGCTGGGGCTGGGCGACATCGGCGCGCAGGCGTCGAAGCCCGTGATGGAGGGAAAGGGCGTGCTGTTCAAGCGGTTCGCCGACATCGACGTCTTCGACGTGGAACTGGACCTCGACGACCCCGACGCGCTCGTGACCGCGGTGGCGGCCATGGAGCCGACGTTCGGCGGCGTCAACCTGGAGGACATCAGGGCGCCGGAGTGTTTCGAGGTGGAGGAACGCCTGCGGGAGGCGATGGACGTGCCGGTGTTCCACGACGACCAGCACGGCACCGCGATCATCTCGGGGGCGGCGCTGATAAACGCCACCGACGTGGCGGGGAAGGCGCTCGAAGACCTCCGGATCGTGTTCTCCGGCGCCGGCGCCTCCGCGATCGCGACCGCGCGGTTCTACACCTCCCTGGGCGTACCGCGGGAGAACATCGTCATGTGCGACTCCTCGGGCGTGATCGGCACCGACCGGACCGGGCTCAACGAGTACAAAGCCGAGTTCGCCTCGAACGTCGCGGCCGACACCCTCGCGGAGGCGATGGTGGACGCCGACGTGTTCGTGGGGCTGTCGGTCGGCGGGATCGTCTCCCAGGAGATGGTGGCGTCGATGGCGGAGAACCCGATCGTCTTCGCGATGGCGAACCCCGACCCCGAGATCGCCTACGAGGACGCGAAGGCCGCCCGCGACGACACGGTGATCATGGCTACCGGCCGGTCGGACTACCCCAACCAGGTCAACAACGTGCTCGGCTTCCCGTTCATCTTCCGGGGGGCGCTCGACGTCCGCGCCACCGAGATCAACGAGGAGATGAAGCGGGCGGCTGCGGAGGCGCTCGCGGAACTCGCCCGCCAGGACGTCCCCGACGCGGTGGTGAAAGCCTACGGCGACCAGCCGCTGCAGTTCGGCCCCGACTACGTGATCCCGAAGCCGCTGGATCCGCGGGTGCTCTTCGAGGTCGCCCCCGCGGTCGCCGAGGCCGCGATGGACGCCGGATGCGCCCGGACCGAGGTCGACCTCCAGGCGTACGAGGAACGGCTCGAGGCGCGGCTGGGGAAGTCCCGGGAGATGATGCGGGTCGTCCTCAACAAGGCCAAATCCGACCCCAAGCGGGTCGCCTTGGCGGAGGGCGGCGACGAGAAGATGATCCGGGCGGCCTACCAGATGCAGGAACAAGGGATCGCGGAGCCGGTGTTGGTGGGCACCCCCGACGACGTCGCCGCGACCGCGGCCGACCTCGGGTTGGAGTTCGACCCCGAGGTCGCGAACCCCTGGAGCGGCAACTGGGACCACTACGCCGAACACCTCTACGAGCTCCGGCAACGGAAGGGGATCACGAAACGGGAGGCCCACGACCGCATCCGGAGCGACAGCAACGCCTTCGCGAGCGTCATGGTGGAACGCGGCGACGCCGACGCCATGCTCACCGGGCTGACACACCACTACCCCTCGGCGCTCCGGCCGCCGTTGGAGATCATCGGGACCGCGCCCGACGCCAACTACGCCGCTGGGGTCTACATGCTCACGTTCAAGAACCGGGTGATCTTCGCGGCCGACACGACGGTGAACCTCGACCCCGACGCGGGGGTGCTCGCGGAGATCACCCGCCACACCTGCGAGCTCGCCCGGCGGTTCAACGTCGAGCCGCGGGCGGCCATGCTGTCGTACTCCAACTTCGGCAGCGTCGAGAACGAGGACACCCGGGAGCTCCGCGACGCGGTCGCGGAGCTGCACGCCGACGAGACGGTGGACTTCCCGGTCGACGGGGAGATGCAGGCCGACACCGCCGTGGTCGAGGACATCCTCGGCGGGACCTACGAGTTCTCACAGCTCGACGAGCCCGCGAACGTGCTCGTCTTCCCCAACCTCGAAGCCGGGAACATCGGGTACAAGCTGCTCCAGCGGTTGGGCGGCGCGGAGGCCATCGGCCCGATGCTCGTCGGAATGGACAAGCCGGTCCACGTGCTCCAGCGCGGCGACGAGGTGAAGGACATCGTCAACCTCGCTGGCGTGGCGGTGGTCGACGCCCAGGAGTGACGCCGACCCGGGTCAGTCGCTCGCCTTCCCGCCGAGCCGCGACGGCGGCGGGTACTGTGGGTCACCCTCGTCGGCGGCGCGGTCGACGGGGACGACGCACCGGTCGGCCCGGCGGTTCACGTGTGCGTAGTCCTCGGGCGCGTTCGCGAGCGGGTGTGCGGGGTTCTCCCGGCCGTCGATCCGGGCGGCTCGCAGCTCCGCGAAGCCCGCGATCCGGGCTTGGATCCCCCGCCAGTGGGACTCCCCGCCCGGTGGCACCCGGCCACGGCCCGTAGGGCGCCAGTCGGCGTCGCCGCCGGCCAGCACCTCGGCGTTGACCGCGCCCGCGAGTTCGTCGTGGTCGACGAGGACGCCGACGCGGGCGTTGGCCGGCGCCCGCGCCGCGAGCACGTCGAGCCCGAGGTGGAGCGCGCGATACTCCGCGACGTTGTTGTCGGGGGCGACGTCGGGAAGCGACACCCGGGCGACCCGGCTGCCGTCCCGGGTTTCGATCACGGCGCCGAGCCCGCCGCCGCCGTCCCGCCGGTAGGAGCCGTCGGTCGCGACGTAGAAGTGTCGGTGGTGGGTGCGCGGCGGGTGCGCGATGTGCGGCGTCGGCGCGTCGTCGAACAGGTCACGGAGCGTCGACCGGCCGTGAGCGGCCATACCCACGCTTTCGAGCACGGATTCATAAAGATATCCCGCGGTCGTCCCCGGCGACAGCGTTAGCCGTCCCGGCGGCGAACCGACGCGGTATGGCCTCTCCCCCCACCCTGACCGCGGCCGACCTGATGACCACCGATGTCGACACCGTCGCCCCCGACGACGACATCGGCGAGGTGCTCGGCCGGCTCGCCCGCGCCGAGTTCAACGGGTTTCCGGTGGTCGACGGCGGCCGGTTGGTCGGCATCGTGACCCAGCGCGACCTCGTCGGGCTGTTCCAGACCGAAACCCGGACGCTGTGGATCCCGGTGGGGTTTCCGCCGTTCCTTGAGACGCTCACCTACGCGGTCGACGTGTCGTGGGACGACCTCGACCTGGGGATCGACCTGCTGCGGAACACCGGCAAGCCGGTCCGGTCGGTCATGACCACGGAGCTGGTGACCGTCGGCCGCGACGCCTCCCTCGACGACCTGCTGGATCTGCTGGCCGACGAGGACCGCGACATCAACCGGGTGCCGGTGGTCGACGGCGAGGCGCTCGTCGGGATCGTCGCCCGGCAGGACGTGCTCCGGGCGCTTCGGGACGAACGCCGGGCGGCCGGCGGGTAGCCGACGCCGTTCCGGCCGTCGTCGACGGCGAGTGTCAGAACGGGTCCGTGCCCCGGCGTTCGTTGAGCGCGTCGCTCACGAGGAACGCGCCGTCGTCGTCGAACCCGTACGTGGTCGCGTTCGCGCCGCCGTCGACGACGATCGCGAGCCGGCCGGCGTAGGCGCCGTCGCCGGTCTCGTATCCGTCGACGACGACGACCGGGAACGCCGCGAGGTCGAACCGGTCGCCGAACGCGTGGTAGTCGTGAAACGCCGCCTCGATCAGGTCGTGTTCCTCGTCGGTGGGAGGCCGGTAGGTAGCGTCGCTCACACCCGTGCGGCGTCGGGGACGAGGATAACGCTGCCGGCTCGCGAACGAAACGTTGAGGACGGCCGGAGCCGCAGTCCGGCTGTGAGCCGGTACCGAAACCTGGGGCTGTTTCTGGTCCTCGCGGCCGCGTGGGGGTCGGCGTTCATGGCGATCAAGGCGGGGCTGGCCTACATCCCGCCGGTGCTGTTCGCGGCGTTCCGGTACGACCTCGCGGGCGTGTTGATGTTGGGCTATGCGGTCTACGCCACCGACACTCCGGTCCCGCGGAGCCGGGGGCAGTGGGCCCTGGTCGCGGTCGGGGCGACGCTGCTCATCGCCGGCTACCACACGCTGCTGTTCGTCGGGGAGACCGACCCCGCAGTCACCTCCGCGGCGGCGGCGGTGATCGTCAGCCTCAGTCCGGTGTTGACCACGGGGTTCGCGCGGGTGTTCCTCCCCGACGAGCGGCTGACGCTCGTCGGCACCGTCGGGCTGCTTCTGGGGCTCGTGGGCGTCGTGATCCTGTCGAACCCCGATCCCGACAACCTGCTCGCCGGCGGGGCGGTCGCGAAGCTCCTGATCCTCGCTGCGGCCGCCGCGTTCGCGCTCGGGTCGGTACTGACCCGCCGGATCGACGCGTCGCTGCCGATCGAGACGATGGAGGCGTGGTCGATGCTCGGCGGCGCCCTGCTCATGCACGGCGTGAGCGTCGGACTGGGGGAGTCGGTCGCTGAGGTGGCGTGGACGGTGGAGGCGGTCGCGGCGCTGGCGTACCTCTCGGTGGTCGCGAGCGCGCTGGGGTTTCTGGTCTACTTCGACCTCCTGGACCGGCTGGGGCCGATCCAGATCAACCTGGTGTCGTACGTGGCGCCGATCTCGGCGGCGCTCGCGGGGTGGGTGGTGCTCGCGGAGGTGCCGACGATCAACACCGCGGCCGGGTTCCTCGTGATCTTCGCGGGGTTCGTCCTGGTGAAGCGCCGCGCGATCCGGGCGGAGCTCCCGCGGCTGCGTCGGCTCGTGTCGCGGTCGTGACGCGGGCGGGTTCGGGCGGCCGAACTACAGCTCGACGTCCTCGGTCGGGAACGCCCCCTCGTCGACCTCCGGGTCGTACTCCTCGACCGCCGAGAGGATCATCTGGAGGGTGGCCTCGGGGCTCCACCGCGCGGTGTTGATCGCCAGGTCGTAGAACGACCGGTCGTTGATGTCGATGCCGTAGTACGACCGGTACCGGCCGGCCTCGCTGACCTCCCGCACGCGCATCTCGGCTTCCATCTCCGCCCGGTCGCGGGTCCGGTCGACGCGGACCTCGTCGGGGGCGTCGAGCCAGACCCGGAGGTCGGCGCGGTTGCCCGCGAGCCACCCCGCGAGCCGGGATTCGAGCACGAACGGCTTGTTCGACGCCCCCCACTTCTCCGCGATGGTCCGGAGCCGCTGGTCCAGGGCACGATCGATCTCGTCGGTCTCGTCGGTCTTCGCGATGAGCTGCGACAGCGACAACCCCCTGTCGTCGGCGAGCTGCCGGAAGATGTCGCCGCCGGAGACGTAGCCGCAGTCCAGCGCCGTCGACAACCCCTCACACACCGTGGTGGCGCCGCACCCCGGCGGTCCCGAGACGGTGATGAACAGGTTACTGTCGACCGACCGTGTCGGGAGGTCGTCGTCAAACATAGCCGGTGGTTGTCGCCCGCACGTAAAAGTCGCCGGGAAACGCCGCGAGCCCGTCTGTGAGTGTTTCACAAGCCGTGCCGACGGGCGGGTCACGGTCGGAAGCCCGGAGACGATTCGGACACGCCGGCGACGGGAGTGCGCGCCGACCCCGGCGTCTGCGGGCCGGGCGCGGGCCGCGGGTCCGGCCGCGTGGGCGCAAAACGACGAGCGTTCCGGATAAACGTTTTCCGCGGATTTGAGCGGCTCGTAAAACGTCGGTGCGGACACCCACGAGCGGGTGAATTCGGCCAAACACGCGCCAACGCTCTGGCGGCTATATGATCCCCTGGGCCGTCGTGGCGAGTAGATGTCGAGTTCCCACCCTCCGTTCGGCTTCGAACGCGTCCGCCGGATCCGCGAAGCGATCGAGTCCCCGCCCGCTGGGGTGTCGACGGCGCTGGCGTACCTCGCGGCGCCGATCCGGTTCGTCGCCTTCTGGATCGCGGTCGCGCTGCCGTTCCTCTACCTCCCGCTCGTGGCCGGGGGGTTGAACGGGAGCGAGCCGACCGCCTTCCTCGCGTTGCTCGCGACGAACGTGGTCGCGCTCGTGGTCGGCCACGGCCACCGCGCGGACGCC
>CAZIQT010000008.1:19474-32421 GCA_964541645.1 uncultured Halobellus sp.
GCTCGCGACGAACGTGGTCGCGCTCGTGGTCGGCCACGGCCACCGCGCGGACGCCAACAGGGAGTAGCGTCGCCGGGAGCGACCCGTCGGACCGTCAAACGTTATGGGCCGGACGACGTACGCGGGGTATGACCGACACGCAGGACGACCCCGACATCGGGGGCTACGCCGCGGACCTCCGCGCGAACCGCGAGGAGAAAGACGAGTTCTTCGCCGAACACCCGCAGTCGCCGATCCCGCCGGAACACCGCGAGTCGTTCGCCGGGTTGAACTACTTCGACCCCGACCTCGGCTACCGGGTCGAGGCGTCGGTCGCCGTCCACGACGACCCCGACCCGGTGCCGATGGAGACGACCGACGGCAACGAGGTCCGGTACGTGCGCGTGGCGACGTTCGCGTTCGACCTCGGCGACCGGACCCACGAGCTCCACGGGTACAAACAGCGGCCGGAGGACGACGACGAACCCGTCTTCGCTCCGTTCCGCGACAAGACCACCGGCCAGGAGTCCTACCGGCGGGGCCGGTATCTCGAACTCCACCCCGAGCACGACCTCGTCGACGGCGACGTCGTCACCCTGGATTTCAACCTGGCGTACACCCCGTTCTGCGCGTTCACCGACACGTTCTCGTGTCCGCTGCCGCCGGAGGAGAACTGGCTCGACGCCGAGATACGGGCGGGCGAGCGCGGGTGGTCCCCGGAGTCGTAGCCCGTCGAAAGGGGTTTGCGTCGGACGCCGTAGGAGGAGGTATGGACCCGCGCATCCGCGAACACGCACGGACCGTCGTCGACCACTCCGCCGACATCGGGTCGGGCGACCGGGTCGTAATCAGCGCTCCCGCCGCGGCCGACGACCTGGTGGTCGCGCTCCACGAGGAGTGTGCCGACCGCGGGGCACACCCCGTCTCGCTGCGCAGCGACGACCGCGCGAGCCGGGCGTTCCTCCGGAACCACGACGGCGACTTCGACACCCCGGAGCACCTGCTCGCGATGTACGAGGAGATGGACGCCTACGTCGCGGTCCGCGGCGACGTCAACGCCACCGAGACCGCCGACGTCGACCCCGAGACCAACGCCGCCTACCGCCGCGCGATGAAGCCCGTTCTGGAGGAGCGACTGTCGAAGCGGTGGTGTCTCACCCAGTACCCCACCTCCGGCAACGCCCAGCTCGCGGGGATGAGTTCGGAGGGCTACGAGAACTTCGTGTGGGACGCCGTGGGGCTCGACTGGGACGCCCAGCGGGAACACCAAGCGCGGATGGTCGAGATCTTAGACGACGCCGACGAGGTCCGGATCCGGTCGGGCGAGGAGACCGACGTGACCATGCGGATCGCGGGGAACACCACGCTCAACGACTACGGCGAGAAGAACCTCCCCGGCGGCGAGGTGTTCACCGCCCCCGTGAAGGAGTCCGTCGAGGGCGAGGTCTTCTTCGACATGCCGCTGTACCGCCAGGGGCGTGAGATCGAAGACGTCCGCGTCCGGTTCGAGAACGGCCGCGTGGAGTCGTACAGCGCCGGGAGAAACGAGGAAGTACTCGACGGCATCTTCGAGACCGACGAGGGCGCCCGGTATCTCGGCGAACTCGGGATCGGGATGAACCGCGCGATCGACCGGTTCTCGTACAACATGCTGTTCGACGAGAAGATGGGCGATACGGTTCACATGGCGGTCGGGTCGGCGTACCCGGCGACCGTCGGCGAGGAGAACGAGACGAACGAGAGCGCCGAACACGTGGACATGATCGTGGACATGAGCGACGAGTCGACCATCGAGGTCGACGGCGAGGTCGTCCAACGGAACGGCACGTTCGTCTTCGAGGAGGGGTTCGGGGAGGCGTAGAACGGAGTCACGCGGCGCGCGACGACCACCACAGGATCCTCGATGACGCGGACACACGATCCACATACGAGGGACTAGAGGAAGCGGGGCAACGGTGGCGGTAACCGCGACCGGGACCGACGGGGGGAATCGCGCGCGTGGCGTAGCGTCGCGGTGTGCCGACCGTCGACCCCGCTGGGACCGAACAGGCATGGCGCCGTCGACGGGATCCGCGCTACTCCCACGCCAGCCCGACCCCGTTCGTCGGCGCCGAAAGCGGGCTGGTCGGCAGCCCCGCTGGCACCTCGGGATCGTTGTAGCCGCCGGGCGCGACGTCGTTCGGGCCGTCGGGGTAGAACAGCGACGCCAGGAGTTGGATGTGGTCGCGGCCCACCCCCAACTCGAACTGGCCGCCGCCGTAGAGCCGTACCCCACGGGCCTCCGCCCACTCGATGGTCTCGAACAGCGACGCGACGGTCCCGAACCGCGAGGGTTTGACGTTCAGCCACGACGGCTCGAACGGCAGGTCCTCGACCGACGTCACGCCCGTGATCGGGTAGTCCCACGAGACCCGGTCCTCCGCGCCGTCGAACAGCGGGCGCGTCTCCGGCGTCAGCCCGGGATCCTCGACGATCGCGTCGGGGAACGCGTCCAGCAGAGTCTCGTAGAGCGCCGGGTCGGGGTCGACGTCGACCTGGGTGCCCTCGTAGAGCCCCTTGAGGTCGAGGATCCGGACCGCGTCGGTGGCGGCGACCGCCGCGATCAGCTCGTCGTCCCACTCGGGGGTCGGGTCGAGTTTGAACTCGGTCCCCGGATACGTGTCGAGCACGGCGTCGAGCCGGTCGGTGGTCGGCGGGTCGCCCAGCCGCGTCGACGCCACGAACCGGACGGGGTCGGGGTCGCGGCCCACCGCCTCGGCGAGCGACAGGTCCGCCTGCCGGAGCGCCAGATCCAGCGCCGCCGACTCGACGGCCCACCGCCGGTAGTGGCGGCTCGGCTCCCGCTCGGGCTGCTTCGTCGGGAACAGGTCGACGTCGTCGAGGTGAGTCGAGAACGACGACAGCGTGTAGTCGCCGGCGAGATCGAACGTCGCGTCGCCGAGCGCGTCGTGGTCCTCGGTGTCGTAGGTCACGTCCTCGCCGCGGCCGGTCGCCCCCGCTCCGGAGAGGTGGAACGTGGTCGTCGCCCGGACGAACCCGCTCGAGGTGTCGCGGTCCCGGCGCGTCCGCCCGACCGACGCGATCGACAGCGGCAGGTCCGCCACGGCGTCGAAGTAGTCGCTCATCGTGTCCGGTACGCCCAGGGCGAACAAAAGCGTGGGTGACGCTACCCGAGCCGGTCGAGTTTCAGTCGGAGCTTCTCGACCCGGGTCGCGAGCGCAAAGAACGTCGCGAGGAAGGTGAGCACGACCGCGCCCGCGGCCGCGAGCTGTAACGCCGTCGTCCCGGCGACGGCCGCCGAGTCCGCCAGCGGGATCGCGGTGTGGTGGGGGTCACCCACGATCGGCACGAAGTAGTCGACGACGTCGTTGAACCCGTACCACGCGAGCGCGACCGCGACCGCACGGGTCCGGAACTCGAAGATCCGGTGTAACACGAACGCCTCGACGACCATCGCGAGGTGACTCACGAACAGGAACGCGTACAGCGGCCCCGACGTGGTCGCCAGAAACGCGTCGGCGAACGCCGTGAGGACGTACGGCGTCCACAGCCCCAGCTTCCAGCACCCGAAGAACGCCAGGGCCGCGAGATACTCGTTGGGGCGGTCGAGCTTCCAGCTCGCGAACGCCAGGGCGATGAACAGCGTTGCGACCGGGCTGTCGGGGACGAACGGCCACATCACCACGGGCTCGGCCGCGAACTGCCAGGTGACGAGCGGGTCCGAGAGCGGGAGCGGGTGGAAGCCGTAGTACCAGAAACCGAACGCGGTGCCGAGCAGGTTGATCGCGACGACCACCCACGCCAGCCGGAGCCCGACGTTCTCCAGCCAGGTCGGCAGCGGCGCGACCCACCCCGGCAGCCCCTCGGGTTCGGGCAACCCCTCCCCGGACAGGACCCGGCGGACGCGCGTCGACACGAACGACGATGCCATACCGCGAGGTGACGGTCCGGTAGCAAAGTGGTGCCGGTTCCGACACCGCCCGCTCGCGCGCGCGGGTGATTCCCTTAAGTATGTCCGGCCGTTACGTGGTGATATGCCCGAAGAGACCGACCTGTCCGAACTCCGCCGCGGGACCGAACTCGTCAAGCGTGGGTTCGCGCGGATGCAGAAGGGCGGCGTGATCATGGACGTCGTCGACGCCGAACAAGCCCGGATCGCCGAGGAGGCCGGCGCAGTCGCGGTGATGGCGCTCGAAGCCGTCCCCGCCGACATCCGGAAGCGCGGCGGCGTCGCTCGCATGCCAGACCCGGCGGAGGTCAAGAACATCGTCGAGACGGTGTCGATCCCCGCGATGGGGAAGTCCCGGATCGGCCACACCAAGGAAGCGGAGATCCTGGAGGCCGTCGGGGTCGACATGATCGACGAATCCGAGGTGCTGACGCCCGCCGACGACCGATACCACATCGACAAGCGGGAGTTCACCGCCCCGTTCGTCTGCGGCGCCCGGAACCTCCAGGAGGCGCTCCGCCGGATCGACGAGGGCGCGGCGATGATCCGGACCAAGGGCGAGGCCGGCACCGGCGACGTCAACCAGGCGGTCCACCACCAGCGGAACATCAAGGGCGCGATCCGCGAGATCGAGCGCAAGACCCACGAGGAACGCGAGAAGTGGGCTCGCGAGCACGAGGCGCCCGCGGACCTGGTTCACGAGACCGCGGAGATGGGTCGGCTCCCGGTCGTGAACTTCGCGGCCGGCGGGATCGCGACGCCCGCCGACGCCGCGCTCATGATGCACCACGGGTGTGACGGCATCTTCGTCGGCTCCGGGATCTTCGGCGCGGAGAACCCCCCGGCGATGGGGAAGGCCATCGTCGAGGCGGTCAACAACTGGGACGACCCGGAGGTCCTCGCGGAGATCGCCTCCAACCTCGGCAAGGGGATGAAAGGCGAGTCCAACGCCAGCATGCCCGAGGAGGAGAAACTCCAGGGCCGCGGCGTCTGATTCGGCCCGGCTGTTCGCAGGTTCTCTGCAGCGCGGACGTGCGGCTCGGTTCGTTCGGCATTCGGTCGTGAGTCACTCGTAGAGCGTTGCGCCCGAACTCACGCGCGTCTGGTACGCCCGCGATTCGACCCCCGCCTCGGCGAAGGCGTCGACCATCGCGGCGGCGACGTGGCGGCGGTCGGATTCGGGACACGGGGCCAACATCGCGGGGCCGGCGCCCGACACGGTGACCCCCGTCGCTCCCGCCGCGAGCGCCGCGTCCCGGACCGCGTCGTACCCGGTCACGAGCTTCGCCCGGGCGGGAGTCACGACGCGTTCGTCCATGCCGGCCCCGACGAGGCTGGGGTCGTCGCGGCACATCCCGACCGCGAGCGTCGCCGCGGAGCCGACGGTGTGGACCAGGTCCGCCATCGACGCCGACTCGGGGACGACGTCGCGGGCGTCGCGGGTCGACACCGCGATCTCCGGGAGACACGCCACCAGGGGGATCGACGCGTCGACCGCGGTCACCCCGCCGTCGCGGGCGACGGTGAACCCGCCGAGGAGCGCGGGCGCCACGTTGTCGGCGTGGGCGGTGCCGGAGACGACCGCTTCGCCCTCGGCGGCGATCGGCACGAGCTCCGACCGGGAGAGCCCACGGTCGTAGAGGGCGTTCAGGCCGACCGCGGCCGCGGCGGCGCTGGCGGCCGACGACCCCAGCCCGGAGGAGGGGCGGACCCCTTTGTCGATCCGGATCCGGGCGGGGGCGTCGAGCGCCTCGGCGACCGCGCCGACGACGTTTCTGTCGGGATCCTCCGGGATGTACTGGCTGCCGACGCCGCGCATCTCGATCGAAGTCCGCTCGGCTTTCTCCACGCGGACCACGTCGGTCGGACGGTCGAGGGCGACGCCGAAGACGTCGAACCCGCTTCCGAGGTTCGCGCTCGTAGCGGGGGCCCTGACCGTCTGCATACGCCATCGGTTGCCCAACGCGGATAAAAAGGTAGCGAACGGAAGGCACTTTCCCGGCGGTCGTATACCCCTCGTATGATCGGGATCGTCGGGGGCGGAATCGCCGGACTCGCCGCCGCCTACCGGCTGCAGCGGCAGGGGTACGAGGTGCAGGTGTTCGAGGCGACCGACGAGGTCGGCGGCCTCGCGGCGGTTTATGAAACCCCCGGCGACGACATCGAGAAGTTCTACCACCACCTCTCGAAGTCCGAGGAGACCATCGTCGACCTCGCCGAGGAGCTCGGCCTCGGCGACCGCGTCGAGTGGCGGATCGGCACCAACGGCTACTACGTCGACGGCGTGGCCCACCCGCTGAACACGCCGTGGGAGATCCTTGCGTACCCACACATGAGCCTCTACGACAAGTTCCGGCTGGGGATGCTCACCCTGGGCGTCGACGTCCGCGGCGGGATCCCCGACGTCGACGCGTACGACGACCTCGCGGAGTACGAACACGACACGGTCCGGGAGTTCGTGTCGGAACACACCACCCCGAGCGTCTACGAGAACTTCGTGGATCCGCTGCTCGACGGGAAGTACGGCGACCGGAAGGCCGAGATCTCCGCGGCGTGGTTCCTCGGCCGGGTGCGGTTCCGGGGCGAGCGCGACCCGCTCCGCGGCGAGATCCTGGGGTACTTCGACGGCGGGTTCGGCGTCCTGTTGGACGCCCTGGTCGACGCCGTCGGCCGGGAGAACATCACGACCGGCGCCCGCGTCACCGACCTCGCCGTCTCGGACGGGACGGTGGAGTCGCTGACGGTCGAGCGTGCGGGCACCGCCACGACACACGCGGTCGACGCCGCGGTCGTGGCCGCCATGCCGAACGTGCTCGAACACCTCACGGGGTACGCCTGCGAGGTCGACTTCCAGGGGGCGGTCTGCGGGCTCGCGACGATAGAGGAGTCGCTGCTGGAGTCCTACTGGTTGAACGTCGCCCACGACGCACCGTTCGGGGCGCTGGTCGAACACACCAACTTCGTCGATCCCAACCGGTACGGCGGCGATCGCCTGCTCTACATCGCCGCGTACGTCCAAGACGACGAGGAGGACCTCTGGCGGATGGACGACGACGAAGTACGCGAGACGTGGCTCTCGGAGATCGAGTCCATGTTTCCCGACTTCGACCGGGAGACGGTCTCCGAGCTCCGGATCGCCCGTAACCCCCGTGCGGCGCCGATCTACGAGCGCGGCTACTTGGATCTCGTGGTCCCGTACCACCTCGACGCGGCGGTCGGCGAGGGGGTCTACTACGCCGGGATGGCCTCCGAGGCGCAGTATCCCGAGCGGTCCCTCAACGGCGGCGTGGTGGCGGGGTTCGAGGTAGCCGACCGGATCGCCTCGGAGTCGGGACCGGCGTCGGTCGCGGCGGCCGAGCCGGAGCCGACGCCCGGATCCGAGTAGGGCGCCTCAGGCCCGGGTCTCGTCGGCGTCCGCGTCGGTCTCGGGATCGACGTCCTGGAGCCCGGGCGCGGCGTCGACGTCGACGTCGCCGGGCTCCTCGCGCCCGCCGATCCGGAGTTCGCCCTCGGCGTCCTCGACGTAGACGTCGTCCGCGAAGCCGCCCTCGGCGTGGGGGTGTTCGGGGTCGTCGAGCCGTTCGGGGGTCGAGGGGGCCGCGGGGATCTCCCGCGTCCGGAAGTCCCCCAGCGGGTCCGCGATGTCGATGCCGTACGTCTCGAAGAACGACTCGTAGCGCTCGTAGTGGTCCTCGAGCTCGTCGGCGGGGAACTCCATCATCTCCGTCCACCCGTGGTTGTAGAAGTCGAAGTTGGCCTGGATGTGGGTGACCTCACGGGCCTTGGCCTCGGTGAACCCCTCCTCGAGGGCGCGGACGTAGGTGTCGAACGTGCAATCGAAGAACGCCGCCATGTGGTCCTCCCGCTCCTCGCGGCGGTCCGCGTCGGCCTTCTCGCCGAAGACCCGGACGTGGAGGTCGACCAGCTTCTCGGTCGCGATGTCGCCGACGACCGGCATCGTCAGCGCCTTCTTCGCCGCGAAGTGGCGGATGTTCTGCTTGAGTTTCATACGCGAGCCTGGAGCCCGGTGGACTTGAATGGCACGCGTTCGACCGTGGCTCGTTGCGGCGTCGGATCGAGCGGCGAACAGCCGGCACGCGGTCGGCTCCCGCGCCGGCGTGCCGGGCACCCGCAGCCCGACGCGGGGTCGGTCTCAGATCACGCCGGGAGTGGCCCCGCGATCCGACATAAACCTCCGGGGGCCGACGGGTGGAGAACCGACGGTGGGCAGCGAGAAGCGGGGCCTGGCGCCTCAGTCGTCGCCGGAGGCGCCCCACCGCTCGACGCGGCGCGGCCGGTCGGAGATGGCCTGCACGTCGATCGGGTCGTCTTTCGCCCCGAGGCCTTCGAGCGCCGCCTCCGCGGAGGCGGTCGTCGAGAAGTAGGTGATCTCCTCCTCGACGCAGATCTCGAGGGGGTCGCGGTCGCGGGAGACCACGAGGTCGATCCGACCCTCGCGCAGCGCCGCCGCCAAGTCCTCGTCGGCGTCGAACGTCACGAGGTCGAAGCACTCGGCGTAGCCCGCGCGCAGTTCAGCGCCCGCCTCGGAGTCGGGGTCGGGGAACTCCGGCGCCGAGAGGTCGATCCACGCGGTGCCCGACTCCGGGACCGGCTTGCCGACGGCGTCCTGGGCCTTGTCGTAGGCCTTCGCGAACGTGCCGGCGGTGCCCATGACCTCGCCGGTGGACTTCATCTCCGGACCCAGCCGGGGGTCCGACCCCGGCAGCCGGTCGAACGGGAGCACGACCTCCTTCACGCTCACGTCCTCGGGGATCCGCTCGTCGACGTCGATCTCGTCGAGGCGCTCGCCCGCCATCACCCGCGCGGCGAGCTTCGCGATCGGCACGCCGGTGGCCTTCGAGACGAACGGGACCGTCCGCGACGACCGGGGGTTCGCCTCCAGCACGTACACCTCGCCGTCCTTCACGGCGAGTTGGACGTTCAACAGCCCGACCGTGTCGAGGGCGGTCGCGATGTCCTCGGTGACCTGCCGGACGCGACCCATCGTCTCCGCGTCGAGCGCCCGCGGCGGGATCATACACGCGGAGTCGCCGGAGTGGACGCCCGCGCTCTCGACGTGTTCCATCACGCCGCCGATGAGCGCGCGGTCACCGTCGGAGACCGCGTCGACGTCGAGTTCGATCGCGTCGGCGAGGAACTCGTCGATGAGGATCGGCTTGTCCGGGGAGACCCGCACCGCCTCCTCGATGTACTCCGTCAGCTCGGCGTCGGAGTGGACCACCTGCATCGCGCGGCCGCCCAGCACGTAGGAGGGGCGAACCAGCACGGGGTAGCCGAGGTCGCCGGCGAGGTCGAGCGCCTCCGACTCGCTGGTCGCGGAGCCGCCCGCCGGCTGAGCGATCCCGAGGTCGTCCATGAGGCGGTTGAACCGGTCGCGGTCCTCCGCGAGGTCCATGGCGTCGACGCTCGTCCCCAAGACGTCGCAGTCGAGCCCCCGGCGGTCGAGTTCGGCCTTCAGGGGGTGGCCGATGTTGACCGAGGTCTGCCCGCCGAACTGCACCATCACGCCGTCGGCGTCGGCGGCCTCGACGACGTCGGCGACCTCCTCGGCGGTGATGGGCTCGAAGAACAGCCCGTCGGAGGTGTCGTAGTCGGTCGAGACCGTCTCGGGGTTGTTGTTCACGACGTGGGCGTCGATCCCCATCTCCCGGAGCGCCTGCACGGCGTGGACCGAACAGTAGTCGAACTCCACGCCCTGGCCGATCCGGATCGGGCCGCCGCCGACGACCACCACGCTCTCGACGTCGCGGTCGACGCGGAGTTCGCCCGCGGCGGCGTCGTCCTTGAGCGGGCCCGAGTAGAACTCGGGTTTCCGCGAGGAGTAGTAGTACGGCGTCTGGGCGGCGAACTCCCCGGCGCAGGTGTCGACCTGCTTGTAGGTGCGGCCGGGCACGGCGGTCTCGACGTCGGCGACGCTCTCGCCGGTGGCGGTCGCGATCTCGGCGTTCGTGACTCCCGCGGTGGCGGCGGTGGTGAAGTCGCCGTCCCGCGCGGCGTCCATCGCCCGGGAGACCCGCTGGTAGCGCTCCAGATACCACTCCTTGATCCCGGTCAGCTCCCGAACCTCCTCGACGGAGTACCCTCGGTCGAACGCCTCGAAGATCGCGTCGGTCCGGTCGGGGGTCGGCCGCGCGAGGAGGTCCGCCTCCAGTTCACCGTCGGGGACGGATTCGACGTCGGTCGCGGGTTCGTACTCGGTCGAGCGGATCGCTTTCAGCATCGATTCCTCGAAGGTCCGGCCGATCGCCATCGCCTCGCCGGTGGACTTCATGGCCGTCGAGAGCGTGAAGTCCACGTCGCCGAACTTGTCCTTGGGCCACCGCGGGATCTTCGTCACCACGTAGTCGATCGCGGGCTCGAAGGCGGCGGTGGTCTCGCCGGTGATCTCGTTTTCGATCTCGTGGAGCCGCTTGCCCAGCGCGACCTTCGCGGTCACGCGGGCGATCGGGTAGCCGGTCGCCTTCGACGCCAGCGCCGACGACCGCGACACCCGGGGGTTGACCTCGACCACGCGGTACTCCCCGCCGGGGGTGCCGTCGTCGCGCCACGCGAACTGGATGTTACACCCCCCCTGAATCCCGAGTTCCCGGATCACCTCCAGCGCCGCGTTCCGCATCTCCTGGTGGCCCTCGTCGGGGATGACCTGCGAGGGGGTGACCACGATCGACTCCCCGGTGTGGATTCCCATCGGGTCGATGTTCTCCATGTTGCAGATGATGATACACGAGTCGTCGGCGTCGCGCATCACCTCGTACTCCAGTTCGACCCACCCGGAGATCGACTCGGTGATCAGCACCTCGCTGTTCCGGGAGAGCCGCAGCCCCTTCCGGACCCGCTCGTAGAGCTCCGCGAACTCGTCGACGACGCCCGACCCCGACCCGCCGAGGGTGTAGGTGGTCCGCGCGATCACCGGCAGCCCCCCGACCGCCTCGACGGCGGCGTCGACGCGGTCCCGGAGGTCGGCCTCGGTGAGGCTCTCGACCGCCTCCCCCTCGTCGAGGGCGATCGTGGTCGAGGACGGCACCGGCTGGCCGATCGACTCCATCCGGCGTTTGAACAGGTCCCGGTCCTCGGTGGCGTAGATGGTGTCGAGCGGGGTGCCCATGATCTCCACGTCGTGTTCCTCGAGGATCCCCTGCTCGGCGAGTTCGGCGGTGACGTTCAGCCCGGTCTGGCCGCCGAGCCCGGCGATCACGCCGTCGGGGCGCTCCGCCCGGACGATCTCCGCGATCGCCTCGGGGGTGATGGGCTCGATGTAGACCCGGTCGGCCATGTCGGGGTCGGTCATGATCGTCGCGGGGTTGGAGTTGACGAGGACGACTCGGGCCCCCTCCTCCTGGAGCGCGCGACAGGCCTGGGCGCCGGAGTAGTCGAACTCGGCCGCCTGTCCGATCTGGATGGGTCCGCTACCGATGAGCAGGATCGTCCGGTCCTCGGACGGCTCCCGACTGGTGTCCTCGTCAGTCATTACTCCGAGGCAGCCCGCACATCGTAATAAGCCCGGCGAATCGCTACGAGATACGAAACGTGATTTCGAAATTCGCAACGATCGGTCGGTCGCCGCGCGTCGGCGGGCGGCCGACCGTCCGGACGGCGCCGGGGCTGGGCCGGGCGCGCCGGGCCTCCGGAGTCGGGGGCGTCACTCCGTGAGGCGGTAGCGGTACGGGCTGCCGTCGAGCACCGCGACCGGCCCGCCGCGCTCGGCGACCCGCCCCAGAACGGTCGCGACGCGGTACGACGAGCCGTGGGCGTCGACCCCGCGCCGGCGGAGCCGGTCGTTGATCTCGCGTGCGGTCAGCGGCTCCTCGGCGTCGGCGAGAACCGCCCGCAGTCCCTCGAACCCGGGTTGCCGGGTGGAACTCATGTCTCACGATACCACCCCGACCGGCTTAGGGTTCAGTGTGACGCGCGTCAGACGTAGACGTCGTCCTCCGAGAGGTCCCGTTCGGCGCGGTAAGCCTCAACGAACTCCGAGACGTCGAACTCCAGCATGCGGCGTTCGAACTCCGAGACCGCCGCGTCGTCGTCGGCGTGGCTGACGGCGTGTTCCATGAGTTCCACCACGAGCTCCACCACGATCTCGTGGAGCCGGCGGGCGTCGAAGTCGGTGACCCACACGATCCCCGCGCCCACGTCGCCGTCGTCGCTCACGTCGGCTGAGACCACCGACTCCGGGAACTCCTCCAACACGATCCCCAGCAGGTGGGCGGTGCCGAACTCCGGCATCTCCTCGCTGGTCGTCTCGATCGCCTCCCGGAGGACCTCCACTAGGAAGTCGGGGACGAACCGCTCCGGCGGGTGGACGTCCATCACGACCGCGTGGCGGTTCCCGCAGCCACACGCGAACTCCCGCATCCCCAGATCGAGGCTGCGGACCGACTCGGTCTCGCCACACGGCAGCGTGAGCGTCTCGCCGCCGTCGCCCGGGACCTGCGGCTGTGCCATACCCGTGGTTGGCGGCGCCGGCTGTTAAACGCCGCGTTCCGCCCCACGCACACGCCGACGGGCGCCGTGTCGGGGCGCGGCGGCCGTGCGGACGTCCGGGCGGAACAGAAGAGGAAGCGATCGGATCCGGTCTCGGCCCCCGCGGCCGTCGGCGATCAGCCGTCGGCGGTCGTGTACAGCAGCGGCCCGACGACCAGCAGTGCCAGTCCGAGAAACAGGTAGTGGATCGGGACGAGCGACTGGGGGGTGAGCGCGAAGACGAGCCCGAAGAGGATGGTGTTGATCCCGAGCAGTCGGCGGGAGCCGAGCGGGAGCATCCCCACCGTGGCGAGTACGAACCCCAGGAGCAGCGCCTGCCCGACGTTGTAGTTGAGCAGGAAGGTGTCGACTATCTGAAGCGGGAGCATCCTTGATCGGAGGTTCGATCCGAACCGAGTATTAAACTTCCGTTCTCCCGAAGCAGCGGCGTATCCGGGGCGGACGCCGCCCGGACGGCCCGGGGGTCACGCGGGCTACTCCGGGCCGGTGAGGTCCATCGGGCGGATCCACCCGT
>CAZIQT010000009.1:0-31558 GCA_964541645.1 uncultured Halobellus sp.
CGTCGTCGGGCCCGACCACGGTCTTCGCGGTCTCGGATCCCGACAGCGTCCAGAACCGATGCGGATACGAGTAGGTGAGCGCCACGCCGTACCGCCCCGCAGTCGTCCGCCCGTACATCCGCATCCCCTCGGTCACGGCAGGAACGTACACCGCGTCGGGGCGGTCCGCCACCAGCGGTGGGTCACGCCACGCCGACTGCCGGCTGAACCCAAGGCTACCGAGACAGCCTGCCGTCCCGACCAGACCGCCGGCTGCGACGCTCCCGAGGAACGCGCGGCGGGAGACGGACCGGTGTGTCATTAGTCGAAAGTCGGGGTCGAACGGGCAAGACGGTTGCGACGTCGTTGCGGAAAGACACGGATTCGGTTCGGCACGCGAATCGTTCAGCCGGAAGAACAGCGGTCAGGCGTCGGAATCGTCGGGTTCCTGCTCCAACAGTTCGCGTACCGGCCGAAGTGGCTGCTGATACGCTCGGGAACCGACTCGTACTCGCTTACAGGTTGCTCCCGTCTTCCACTCTCAACTCTCCTGACGAACTATCGTCTCCGTATTTGTCACCGGCGCAGATGTGTATCGACCGGCAAACCTAAATCACTGTGTAAGGAATTCTTACGTATAGAATGGCATCCGACGAACCTGAAGTAACCACAGTGACCTCGAAGGGACAGATCACGATTCCCAGCGAACTTAGAGATCAGTTCGGTCTCGAACAGGGAACGAAACTGATGGTCGTCCCGACGGAGTACGGGCTCGTGTTGAAGAAAGTCGACCTGCCGTCGGTTGCGGAGTTCCAGCGGCGCGTCGAGGAGCGCGCAGAGACGGTCGACCTCTCGGAGAATGAGGTGACACAGCTCGTCCACGAGGCACGAAACTCCGAAGAATGAGGGCGGTTCTGGACACGAACGTACTCATCTCCGGAGTCATAGCTACCGGTGTTCCACACGAACTCCTCGTCAGTGGCTTCGATCGCAAGTACCGGATCGTCGTCTCCGTGGAAACGCTTAGGCAGTTCCGCGAAACGCTGCTCAAGTACCTGGAACGGTTTCGGATGAACGAAAACGAGGTCCAGACGGAAGTCGAAACGATCCGCTATTTCGCGAAATTCGTCGATCCGGACGAAGAGAGCACTGTCGTCGAACCGGATCCCGACGACGACAAGTTCCTCGAAGCGGCTGTTGCCGGTGATGTCGAGTACCTCGTTTCCGGAGACAGCCACCTCTTGGATAGCAACTCGTTCCGTGGGATCGATATCGCCGACCCACGGACCTTCTGCGACCGACTCAACGAACAGTAGTCATCCACTCTAAGCGACTTTGAAACTGCGATATAAGTATACAGATAGTTCTACCACTCGACACGTATGCGACCGAGAATCCGATTCGAGCGAGACTGGAATAGGCTCCCAAAGCCAACAGCCCCGTCGCACCGCAAATATACGACCTCGATTGAACAGTTCTGAGTCTCTACACCGTCCCCTCGACCGTCGCTGAGTCCGAACTCACCTCGAACGCCGAGACCAGGTCCCGGAGCCGGTCGGCCCGGTCGCTGAGCGACTCCACGTTGCCGCTGACCTGCGACATCGACGCCGCCTGCTCCTGGGCGGCCGCGGAGGCGCTCTCGGTCTCGTCGGCGGTGCCCGCGCTGATGTCGGAGACCTCCTCGATCATCGACACCACCTCCTCGGTGCTCGCGGCCTGCTCGTCGGTGGTGTCGCTGATCTCCTGGATCCCGCTGTCGGTCTCCTCGGCGTTGTCGACGACCCGGGTGAACGCGTCGAGGACGTCCTGGACCGCGTCGACGCTCTCGGCCATCGATTCCTCGGCCGCGCGGGTCTCGGCGACGGTCGCCTCGGTCTGGGTCTGGACCTCCTGGATCAGGTCGCCGATCTCCGTCGCCGACTCCTGGGTCTCCTCCGCGAGGGTCTTGACCTCGTCGGCCACCACCGCGAAGCCGTCGCCGCCGCCCGCGGAACTGCTCGCGCGCGCGGCCTCGATGTTGGCGTTCAACGCGAGCATGTTGGTCTGCTCGGCGATGTCGCCGATCAGCTGGACGATGTCGTCGATCTCCGCCATCCGCTCGTCCAAGTCCTCGACGCTCTCGACGGTGGCGTCGATGGCCGCCTGGACCGCCCGGGTGTCCTCGATGGCCTTCTCCGCGGTCGATTCGCCCTCGCCGGCGATCTCGGCGGTCTCCCGGGAGGTCTCGGCGACCGCCTCCGCCGACACCGCGACCTCCTCGACGGTGGCCGAGAGGTCGGTCATCTCCCCGGCGACGGTGTCGAGCATCTCCCGCTGTTCGGCCGCGCCGCCCGCGATCTCCTGGATCGCCTGGCTGACTTGCTCGCTGGCCTGCTTGGCCTCCTCGGTCCCCGCGGCGGCGGCGCCGCTCTCGCTGTCGACCGCGGTCGCGAACGACTGGATCTCCGCCATCGCGGCCTCGGTCTCGGCGATCATCTCGTTGAACGACTCGCCGATCTCCGCCATCGCCTCGCTCTCGCTGTCGGCGTCGACCCGAGCGGTCAGATCGCCGTCGGCGGCCCGTCGCATCGCGTCGCTGTACGCGTCGGCTTTCGCCTCCAGGTGATCGTTCAGCGCCTCGATCTCCGCTTTCCGCGACTCGATGTCGGCTTTCATCTCCTCGATTTCGGCCTTCTTCGCCTCCAGATCCTCCACCTCCTGGGCCTTCCGTTCGGCGCGCTCCAGTTGGGCCCTGGACTGCTCTCTCGATTTCTCCGTGGAGACCCAGTTGCTCATGAGCGCGACCGCGAGCATCGCCACGAACGCGCCGTGGACGCCGCCCCAGATCCACGGGTTGTTGATCGCGGCGGTGTGGTTGTACACCAGGGTGGGGTTGATCATGCCGAAGATGCCGTGGGTGATCACGACGTAGCCGATCCCGAACGCGAACGGGAACCAGTCCTCGTAGGCGGCGACGATCGCCACCCCCACGAAGAAGTGGAAGTGCGCCTCGATGAACCCGCCGGAGAACCGCACCAACACCCCCGAGGAGACGAAGATCCCGGTCACCGCGAGGAACGTCCGGGCGCGGCGCGGGAGCTGCGGAACCGCCGCCAGCAGCCCGAACCCCGCCACGATCCCGATCCCGATCAGGACCGTCGGCAGCGGCGTCGCCGGAATCGTCGCCCCCGTGATCGATTCCGTGCCCTCGAAGGTCCCGAGCAGGAACAGCAACGGCACGTGCGCCAGCACCGCGACGATGATGTTCCGGTGTCTGCGCGCCCACGTGTCGTCCGGGATCGTGCTGCCGTCGGGCGTGTACTTGACGAACTCGCGAACCGCCCGCCCGATCCTGTCGATCGGTGATGCTCCCCCGCCGGCTTCAACCGTCGATGCGGTCATGGCTACCCGGGAGTCGTCGGGATCCACACAAAACCGTTCGCCCCCGAATATCAGACCGTGTAATAAGAATTGTGGCCGACTCCCGCTACAGGAAGTCCGCGACGTGGTCGGCGACCTCGCCAGGGGTGTCGCCGACCGGGACGCCCGCGTCGTTGAGCGCGGCAATCTTCGACTCTGCAGTCCCGGTGCCGGACCCCGACACGATGGCGCCGGCGTGACCCATCCGCTTGCCCGGCGGCGCGGTCCGTCCGGCGATGAACCCCGCGACCGGGGTGTCCATGTTCGCCCCGATGTACCGCGCGGCGCGTTCTTCGTCCTCGCCGCCGATCTCGCCGCACATCACCACGGCGTGGGTGTCGACGTCGGCCTCGAACGCCCGCAGGGCGTCGACGAACGACGTCCCGATGATGGGGTCGCCGCCGATCCCGATCGCGGTGGTCTGGCCGATTCCCTTCTCGGTCAGGTTCGAGACCACCTGGTAGGTCAGCGTCCCCGACCGCGACACCAGCCCCACCCGCCCGGACTCGAAGATGGAACCCGGAAGGATCCCGAGTTTGGCCTCGCCGGGGGTGATGATCCCCGGGCAGTTCGGGCCGAGCAGCCGGGTGTCGACCTCCGAGAGCCGCTTGTTCACCTTCGCCATGTCCTGTGTCGGGATCCCCTCGGTGATCGCGACCACCAGATCCAGGTCCGTATCCAGCGCCTCGAAGATCGCGTCGCCCGCGAACGCCGGCGGCACGAACACCACCGACGCGTCGGCGTCCTCTTCGTCGACGGCCGCGTCCACGGTGTCGTACACCGGGACGCCCGAGACCTCCTGGCCGCCTTTTCCAGGTACGGCGCCCGCGACGACGTTGGTGCCGTACGCGATCATCTGCTCGGTATGGAAGTTGCC
This sequence comes from uncultured Halobellus sp., assembly GCA_964541645.1. Classification (GTDB taxonomy): domain Archaea; phylum Halobacteriota; class Halobacteria; order Halobacteriales; family Haloferacaceae; genus Haloquadratum. The sequence goes on from CAZIQT010000009.1 coordinate 4,256, forward strand.
CTCCCCGCCGGTGATGCCCTGTACCACCACGCGCGTGTCGTCGTCGACGAATACACTCACGCGAACCACCCCGCAGTGACCCGAGCACCGCGAGGCGAGCCTCGGTGGGCTCGCCCACCGGTGGTGAGCGTGAGTTCACGAGTACTGAGCGAACGACCGTCGTGAGTGAGTGACGTTCTCGGGTAACTCATCGTGCGCCCTCCGCGTTCGCGACCGCCCGCTGGACCGCGTCGTCGAGCGTCGCCTCGACGTCGACGAGGTCGGTGTTCAGGATCTCCATTCCCGCCTCGGCGTTGGTGCCCGCAAGCCGGACCACGACCCGCTTCGGGAGCTCGTCGAACCGCTCCAGCGCCTCGTTGATCCCCCGTGCGACCTCGTCGCCGCGGGTGATCCCGCCGAAGATGTTGAACACCACGCTGTCGACGTTCTCGTCGGCGAAGACCATATCCAGGGCGTTGGCCACCCGCTCGGCCTTCGCGCCGCCGCCGATGTCGAGGAAGTTCGCGGGCGCTCCGCCATAATGATCCACGAGGTCGAGCGTGGCCATCACCAAGCCGGCGCCGTTGCCGATGATCCCGACGTTGCCGTCGAGTCGGACGTAATCGAAGCCGTACTCGTTGGCCTTCGCTTCGAGCTCGTCGCCGGCGGCCTCCTCCTCCATCTCCGCGAGGTCGGGCTGTCGAAACAGCGCGTCCTCGTCGATGTTCATCACGCCGTCGGCGGCGACGACCGCCCGATCGGCGGTGACCATCACGGGGTTGATCTCGATCTCCGACGCGTCCTTCGACTCGTAGAGGTCGTACAGCGTCGACAGGATCGACGCCACGTCGCCGGCGACGTCGCGCGGGATCCCCGCGCCGTAGACGACCTTCCGGGCCTGGTAGGGGTGGAGCCCGAACGCGGGGTCGACGTGCTCGCGGGCGATCCGCTCGGGGGTCTCCTCGGCGACGGACTCGATGTCGACGCCGCCCTCGGTCGAGACCATCGCGACGGGTTCGCCCTCCCCGCGGTCCATCGTGATCCCCACGTAGAGTTCGTTCTCGAAGTCGACGCCGGCCTCGACCAGGACCGTCTCGACGGTGTACCCCTTCAGGTCCATCCCGAGGATGTCGTCGGCGTACTGCCGGGCTTCCGACTCGTCGGTCGCGATCCCGATCCCGCCGGCCTTCCCGCGACCGCCGACGTGTACCTGTGCCTTGATCGCCGCCGGGAACCCGATCTCCCCGACCGCCTCCACGACCTCCTCGACGGACGTCGCGAGCCGCGAGTCGGGCACCGGCACCCCGGCGTCGGCGAAGATCTCCTTCGCTTGATACTCGTGTAAGCGCATCGTCCGGGTCAGGGGCGGGTGGCCGCATAAATCCCGCCGGTATTGGTCCCGCGGCCGCCGACTCCCCGACTCGCTCCCCGACGGCCCTGCCGCCGCCGCGGCCGGCGCGCCTCCCCGGCCGTCGTCGGGCCCCGTTATCAGCGACCGGAACGGCGGCCGACCCCCGGACGGTGGGCCTTCGGATCGCGAATCCGACTTCGAGGCCGTTTTCGGCCGCTCAGACCGGCGTTCACGGCGAAACGCGCTCCCGGGTCCGGAGCCTATTATCTTAGGTGATACGTACATACTGACTCGCCCCCACGATATAGACGTAATGTTGCGTCAGGACGTTCCGAATCCGGACGATTACGCGTGGGACTTCGAACAGCGAGGCACCGTCGGCGTGTGGTATCTCGACGGCTGGACGGGCTACGCCGACGAGGACCTGGAGTCGGTGACCGAACACTACCGCGAGCGCGGGAAGCAGTCGGACATCGACGGCACCGTGGCCGTGTTCGGCGACGAAACCCGACTCGGGGCGGAGACCCAGGCGTACATGGGCGACCAGTGGTCCGAGAACGGCGAGTACGTCGGCGTCGATCGGATCGCGTTCGTCTCCGAGGGGATCACGGGCATGGCGGTCAAGTCGAACATGGACATCGAGACCGCCGCGGTCGCGGACTTCGACGACGTCGACGCCGCGGTCGAGTGGGCCCGGGCGTAACCCCGTCCGCACGGCCGTCGCCGCGGTCCGGGCGTCTGCGGCCCTCTCTCCGGCCGGGTCGCGGTCGGAGTACCGGTTCGTCGTTCTTTATATCCTCCCGTCCCGAACGATCGGCCGATGCGCGCAGTCAGGTTCCACGAGCACGGCGGTCCCGAGGTACTGCAGGTCGACGAGGTCGAACGTCCCCGTCCCGGACACGGCGAGGTCGTCGTCGACGTCGAGGCCGCGGGGGTGAACCCCGTCGACACCTACTTCCGGGAGGGGTCGTACCCGGTTCCGCACCTCCCGTTCGTCGGTGGCGGCGACCTCGCGGGCGTCGTGAGCGAGGTCGGCGACGGGGTCGACGCGTTCGCGGTCGGCGACCGCGTTCTCGGCACGGGGCTCGGCAACGGGCGGCCCGGCACCTACGCCGAAGCCGCCGTCGCGCCGGTCGACACCCTCGCGCACCTCCCCGAGGCGGTCTCCTTCGCCGACGGCGCGGCGCTGGGGACGGTCGGCGGCACCGCGTGGCAGGCGCTGGTCCACCACGCGGGCGTCGACCCCGCCGAGACCGTCCTGGTCCACGGCGGCGCCGGCGGCGTCGGCCACGTCGCGATCCAGCTCGCGGAGACGATGGGGGCTCACGTCACCGCCACCGCCGCCCCCGACCACGCCGACGCCGTCGCCGATCTCGGCGCCGAGACGGTTCTCGACTACGCCCGCGACGACCTCGAAGCCGCAATCGCCGACGCCGGCGCGCCGGACGTCGTGGTCGATCTGCACATGGACCAGTACCTCCAGTTGAACACCAACGTCGTCAGCGAGGGCGCCCGCGTGATCGGGATCGGCAACGACACCGCCGAGGGCGGCTTCGACGACATCGGCGCCACGAAGGGCAAGGAGGTGCGGTTTCAGTTCATGTCGCTGTTCAACGCCGACGACCTGACGGCGGTGCTCGGGAGCGTCGCCGACCTCGCCGCCCGCGGGGAGGTCGAGCCCGTGATCCACGAGCGCTACGGCTTCGCCGACGCCGCCGAGGCCCAGCGCGCGGTGCTTCACGACAGCTTCGTCGGGAAGCTGGTGCTGACGCCGTAGGCTCACGGTCGGTGGTTCCGCCCGCGGTTCGTCGAACGTCGAATCCCGGTTAGCGGATTGCGGAAACCCTTTTGCCCCCCGTCGGCACGTCCACGACAATGCACGGAGGTGGTCCGACGTGACGATGGAGGACCGGATCGAGGAGCTCCGCGAGAAGCGCGCACGCGCGCTCGAAGGCGGCGGCCAGGAGCGGATCGACGCCCAACACGACAAGGGCAAGATGACCGCCCGCGAGCGCATCGACTACTTCCTCGACGACGGGACGTTCTACGAGTTCGACCAGCTCCGAACCCACCGGAACCACAACTTCGGGATGGAGGAGACGCAGCTTCCGGGCGACGGCGTCGTGACGGGATACGGCGAGGTCGACGGCCGGAAGACGTTCGTGTTCGCCCACGACTTCACGATCTTCGGTGGCTCACTCGGCGAGGTGTTCGCCGAGAAGATCGCGAAGGTGATGGACGTCGCGGTGGAGGTCGGCGCCCCGGTCGTCGGGCTCAACGACTCCGCGGGCGCCCGGATCCAGGAGGGGGTGCAGTCGCTCGGCGGGTTCGGTCGGATCTTCCGGCGCAACACCGAGGCCTCCGGGGTGATCCCCCAGATCTCGGCGATCATGGGGCCGTGTGCCGGCGGCGCGGTCTACTCGCCCGCGCTCACCGACTTCACGTTCATGGTGAAGGAGTCCAGCCACATGTTCATCACCGGCCCCGACGTGATCGAGACCGTCACCGGCGAGGAGGTCACCTTCGAGGAGCTCGGCGGCGCGGTCACCCACGCCGCCACCTCCGGGGTCGCGCAGTTCGCGCGCGACTCCGAGGAGGCAGCGCTGGACGACATCCGGCGGCTGCTGTCGTACCTCCCGCCGAACAACGTCGAGGACCCCCCGCGGGTCGAGCCGTGGGACGACCCCGACCGCGCCGACGAGTCGCTGAACGACGTCGTGCCCGACGAGCCGCGGAAGCCCTACGACATGCGCGACGTCGTCGACGGCGTGCTCGACGCCGATTCGTTCTTCGAGGTCCACGAGAGCTTCGCGAAGAACGTGCTCGTGGGGTTCGCACGGCTCGACGGCCACTCGGTGGGCGTGATCGCCAACCAGCCGCGGGTCAACGCCGGCACGCTCGACATCGAGGCCTCCCAGAAGGCCTCGCGGTTCGTCCGGACGTGTGACGCGTTCAACGTCCCGATCGTCACGTTCGTGGACGTGCCCGGCTTCCTCCCCGGCACCGACCAGGAACACGGCGGGATCATCCGTCACGGCGCGAAGCTGCTGTACGCCTACTCCGAGGCGACCGTTCCCCTGCTGACGGTGATCACGCGGAAGGCCTACGGTGGCGCCTACGACGTGATGGCGTCGAAACATCTCGGCGCCGACGTGAACTACGCGTGGCCGACCGCGGAGATCGCGGTGATGGGGCCGAAGGGCGCGGTCAACATCCTCTACAGCGACGAACTCGCGGCCGCCGACGACCCCGAGGCCCGCCGCGAGGAGCTGATCGCGGAGTACCGCGAGGAGTTCGCCAACCCCTACACCGCCGCCGATCGGGGGTTCATCGACGCCGTGATCGAGCCGCCGGAGACCCGCGCCCGGCTGGTCTCCGACCTGGAGATGCTCCGGTCGAAACGCGAGTCGCTCCCGGAGAAGAAACACGGGAACCTCCCGATCTGAACCCATGTCCGAGGAGCTCGTGGAGCGGCTGTCGATCCCCGACGACGCCAACGACGCGGAGGCGGCGGCGATCGCGGCGGCGGTCGCGGCACACCTGCACGACGCCGAGCGGGCGGCCGCCGCGGCGGCTGCGGCGACAGCCGAGTCGGCGCCGACGTGGGACGGCGAGAAGTGGACGTTCGCGAGCCGCGTCGACGCCACCAGCGGCCGACGGGTCCGGCGGGTGCCCGACGGCGCGCCGACGGATAAGTGGACCGCTGCGGGGCGCGTCGACCGGTTCTGATCTCGGTTACCCGAACGGGTTGTCCGCGGTGTCCAGCCGCGTGATCCACTCCAAGGCGTCGAAGTCATCGTCAAACGAGTAGAGATACTCACTGTCGGTGCGCCGCATATACGCGGCGATTGTCGCATCTCCGAACGACAGGCCCTCGTAGGTCTCGAAGAGTTCGACGGCACTGGGGAAGTCCTTTTGAGGCGCATTGAGTATCTCGAAACCGGCAGACTGGTTCAGCCGTTCGTACGTCTCTACGGCTTTGTCGTGGCGTTTTCGGTTATGTATCCAGTTGAGGGTTTCAAGAGCGACGTAGTTCGTGACTCGTCCGACCGGGAGCTCACCGTGGTCCATCCCGCGGACGATCTCCACAGCGACCTCGTGGTGTTCGTCATCGATGTCTGCCATCCCGATCAAAACGCCTGTATCGACGACTGCAACCGCCATCAGGTACTGTCCGAGAACGCGGGATCCTCCCCGTATCCGGCGAGATCGTGCGTCTCCGACCCGTCACCACCCATCGCAACCGGTTCAAAGTCGTCGAACGCGCCGTAGCGCTGCTTGACAATCTTCACCGAGAGGTTCCCCTCTTCGTCTGTCTTCCAGCGGAGTTTGTCCCCTGGCTCGATGTCGAGCCTCCGGCGGAGATCAGCGGGGATCGTCACCACCCCCCGATCACTGACCTTGGTTTCCTCGTACCCTTCTTCGGTTGCCATACCGGTGAGTAGCATCTGGCTTCGTATACAAGTTGCCCTACTTGCGAACGAGCATCGCCACCGCAGGAACCGGATTTTCGATTCGGACCGCCTACCCTCCCGTGTCGGTCGCTCCAACGAAGTAGCAATGTACTCTGCTTTTTACGCGTCGTTCTCTCCGGATTTCTGGCACCCACGTCGTGGAGCCGTCCAGGCTTTATGTCCGCTTGAGGGGCCGGTTTGCTCGGTCGTTCGCCCGGGCACCCCCAATTTACCGACCAGCTACCGTTGATCTCGGCCGAGCGTCAGCTGCGGCTCACTGAAACAGCGTCGACACCGAAAACAGCTCTCAGATTACGCTGCGGACTCGCCGCCGCCGCTATTCTTCCGGGTGATGTAGCCCGCGATCCGGTTGCGGACGCCCTTCGACTCCACGTTGGTCAGGGTCGCGACGCTCTCTTTGTTGGTCTCGAAGTCGGTGTTGAACGCCTCCGGATACTGCTCCAACAGCACCTTCCCGAGCTGCTTGACGTATTTGGGTTTGATCGCCATACCGAACCATCCGCCAGCGCGCACAAAAACGATTCGTTCCGGCGGCGAGGGCTCGGGTTGGCTATGCAGTGCCGACCGGTAGTTTGTTTCGGGCAGGACCGGAGGGGGCTTCCGACGTCTCCACTCTCCTGTTCCCACCGCTGTACAACCCACAACCGTCGTATTCAGGCCGACCGTCCGAGCCGCTCGTCGAGGATCAGCCGGGTCTTGGTGTTCTCGACCTCGTCCAACTCCCGGGCGCGAGTGATGAGTTCGTTCACCGCCCCGGTGTCGGCGGCGTCGACGACCAAGACCACGTCCTCCTCGCCGGAGACCTGCCACACGAAGTCCACCTGGTCCCACTCGGCCATCCGCTCGGAGATCTCGGTGGTGTGGACGTTGACCTTCACCGACACCTCGATCATGGCCTTGATGTTGCCGGTGCGCGTGGAGACGGTGAACCGCTCGATGACGCCCTCGTCGGTCAGCCGTTCCACCCGGTTCCGGACCGTCCCCTCGGAGGTCCCCACCTGTTCGGCGATCTCCGTGTAGGGGGTTCGGGCGTCGCGTCGGAGGACGTCGAGGATCCGGCGATCGAGGTCGTCCATACCGCCGCCACGGGGGCGAGGGGCTTACGAATTACGAAATTCGTAACTCAGCTACGAAAGCAAGGCTTATGCACCCGGCTATCGTTCGTTTCTCGTAATGTCGGACGCCTATCTGGCCCTGGAGGACGGCCGCGTGATCGAGGCTCGCGGGCGCGCTCCGGGACGGACCCGCGGCGAGTTAGTGTTCACGACCGCGTACACCGGCTACGAGGAGAGCCTGACGGACCCCTCCTACGAGGAGCAGGTGCTGACGTTCTCGTACCCGTTGATCGGCAACTACGGCGTCCGAGACGAGCGCTTCGAGTCCGACCGCGTCCACCCGCGTGCGGCGATCGCCCACGAGTTCACCGACGACGTCGCCGAGTGGCTCGACGCGGAGGACGTCCCCGCGATCGACCACATCGACACCCGCGACCTCGTCACGTCGATCCGCGAGGGCGGGGCGATGAAATGCGGGATCGCCGCCGGCGACGACGCCACCCCCGAGGCCGCGACGGCCGAACTGCGCGAGTGCAAGGGGATGAGCGATCACGTCGACATCGGCAAGCGCGTCACCACCGTCGAACACACCACCTACGGCGACGGCGACGTCGACGTCGCGCTGATCGACTGCGGCGCGAAGATGTCGATCGTGGAGTCGCTGGTCGACCGCGGCGCCGCGGTCCACGTCCTGCCGTACGACACCACCCCCGACGACATCGCCGCCCTCGACCCCGACCTGCTGTTCGTCTCCAACGGCCCCGGCGACCCGGCGAACTTCGAGGCCGCCGAGACCCTCGTCGAGGAGTACGTCGGCGACCTCCCGATCGCGGGGATCTGCCTGGGCCAACAGGTCGTCGCCCGCGCGCTGGGCGGGACCACGGAGAAGATGGCGTTCGGCCACCGCGGCGTCAACCAGCCGGTGCGGGACCTCGACTCCGGCCAGGTCGTGATGACGACCCAGAACCACGGCTACACCGTGGGCAAACCCGGCGACGAACTCGACGTGACGCAGGTCAACGTCAACGACGGCACCGCCGAGGGGCTCGCGAACGAGGACCTCGACGTGCTGACCCGGCAGTACCACCCCGAGGCCCACCCCGGTCCCCACGACTCGCTGGGGTTCTTCGACGACGTGCTCGCGATGACGACCGAACGCCCGGGCGCGGTCGCCGACGACTGACCCACCCCGGCGGGTCGGGTCGGTCCCGCGAGTCTCAGGCGAGCCGGTCGAGCGCGTCGGCCGCGGCTCCGCGCACGACCTCGGACGCCGCTTCCGTGGCGAGCGCTTCGAGCCGCGGCACGGCGGGCTCGTACCCCGCGGCCGCGAGGAACCGGAGCAGCCGGAGCTGCCGGCGTTCGCCAGTATCCGCGAACTGCGTCGCGATCCACCCGTCCTCGCCGGCGAACCCGTCGGGGACGGCGTCGCGGTCGCCCAGTCCGATCGACACGAGCGACAGCGACGCCGGCCGGTCGCCGTCCGGCGCGGCCAGCAGCTCCGACACCGCCGACCGCACCTCGTCGGGGGTCGTCATTGCGGCGTGTGCGAGCGCGACCGCGGCGTCGGCGTCGTCGTACGCATACTCGCCGGTGTTCCTGTCGACGTAGTAGTCGGCCAGCCCCTCGACGAGCGTTGCGGGAACCTCGGGGTAGTCGGCCGCGAGATCCGCGACGAGCCGGTAGTTCCGGCCCTCCTCGTCGGGCTGGTACCACTCCAGGACGCGGTCGGTGACCGGCTCGAGCGCGGCCGGCCGGGCGTACGCCAGCCCGCCGAGGGCGTCGTGGATCAGACCGTCGATCCCGTACGCCCGGTCGTCGTCGCCGCCGTGGAGGTCAAGCAGCGTCGGCACGGGATCCCGAAGGGCCGCGGGGTACGCGGGTGCGGCGTCGGAAAGCACCTGCATCGCGACGTACCTGACGGTCTCGTCGTCGGATTCGACGTCGTCGACGACGCGGGCGTAGACGTCCTCGTCGCTTCTCGCGAGCCCGGTCACCACGTCGACCAGCGGCCTGAACGAGTAGTCGTCGGCGTCGTGGGCGGCCTCCGTACACGCGAGCACCCGGTCGACGGCGCCGGACAGCCGATCGGGGTCCTCGGCGATTACGGTCGCGAGCCCGTTTGCGGCCGCCTCACGCACCGTGTCGTAGCCGTCGCCGCCGGCGTCGTCCAGCCGCTCCAGGTAGATCGCCGCCGGATCGTCGACCTCGTCGTGGAACACGCCGTGGACCGTCGAGAGCGCGCGTGCCCGGATCACTGGGTCGTCGTCGCCGACCGCCTCGACGACCGTCTCGCGGACGGCGGCCCGCTCGTCGTCGTCCAGTCCCTCCACGAGGGTCCCGATCAGCTCCCGGGTGAACTTCCCGGCGCCGAGCAGGCTGCGGGTGTGTTCCGGGCCCCCCACCGCCGCGACGACCCCGGCGGCCTCCTCGTCGTACCGCCTGTCGTCGTCCTCGACGTACTCGACGAACGGCTCCAGCGACGAGACCACCTCGGGGTGTTCGTCGGCGATGGCCGCCAGCAGTTCGATCGCCGCGCCAGTCGTGGCGTCGGTGGCGGTGACGTCCGTGAACTCCCGACGGGCGGCGGGCGCGAGCGGCGCCACCGCGCCAGGATCGTGGTCGGCGATCGCCTGCGGAACGTCGAAGAGGTCGTACCGGATCTTCGACTCGGTCGTCCGGAGCACCGCCGCGATCTCGTCGACCCGGTCGGTGTAGGCGTCGGGCCGCGCCTCGGCGTGAGTCGCGAGCGCGCTCGCGGCGTTCTCCCGCGGTTTGGAGTTCTCCCGGCCGTTCTTCAGCACGTCCCACACCTCCGGCAGCACCGGCTCGACCGCGTCGGGGTCCGTCTCGTCGACGTCGTAGCCGCGGCCGGCGACCTCGTTGACGATCCGGACACCGAGGTTCCGTGCGGTGCTGTTCTCGGCGGCCACGAGCGCGCGGGCCTCCTCGACGAGCTCGTCGGTGGCCAACACCGTACACAGGAGTTCCTTTGTCGCCGTCTCCTGGAGGTGTTCCCCGAGCCCCGCGCGGATCTCCGGTCGGAGCTCCCGGACCGCCTCGGGGTTCGTCTCCGCCAGGGTTTCGAGCACCGCGGTCAGCGCCTTCCCCGCGCTGTACTGCCCGGTGGTGAGCCGCCCCCGGAGCCGGTCGGCGTCGAACCGCGCGTCGATCTCCTCGTCGGAGAGCCCCTCCACCAGGTCCTCGAGCGTCTCGCTCGCCGGCGAGGCGACGTCGTACTCCGAGTGGACGATCCCGTCGAGCAGCGCCCCCAGCCCGTCGTCGTCGACCGCCGACGGGTCCGACTCGACGACCTCAGCGACCGCCTCGATCCGGTCTTCGGATACCTGCGTCATCGGGCCGTCGGTCACGTGACAGGAACAAAAAACCCCGGTGCGGCGCACGCCGCCGTCCTGCGGTTGTGTCGGGTCACGACGGCGACACGCCGGAGGGCAACGCTTAATTCCGGGGCCGGTCAACCTGAAGTAGCTGTATGGGTTTATCTCCGCCACTGACGTCTCCCACCGCCCGGTCTCCCCCCACGACCGGCGGAACGGCCGCTCCCGTTCCGGACGGCATCGGGTTCCCGGTAGCGTCCGGTCCGGGCGCCGTCGACGCCCTCCAGATCGTGCCCATCACCGACGCCACGGTGACGGTCGCCGGCGCGGTCGTGATCGTCGCGCTGATCGCGCTGTCGGCGTTCTTCTCCTCCTCGGAGATCGCGATGTTCTCGCTCGCGAAACACCGGGTCGACTCCATGGTCGAGGACGGGATCCCGGGGTCGAAGACCGTCAGCCAGCTCAAGAACAACCCCCACCGCCTCCTGATCACCATCCTGGTGGGCAACAACATCGTCAACATCGCGATGTCGTCGATCGCGACCGCGATCGTCGGGATCTACTTCGACCCGGGGACCGCGGTGCTGGCGTCGACGTTCGGGATCACCACCCTGGTGTTGTTGTTCGGCGAGAGCGCACCGAAGTCCTACGCCGTCGAGAACACCGAGTCGTGGGCGCTCCGGATCGCCCGCCCGCTGAAATACTCGGAGTACATCCTCCTGCCGCTGGTGGTGGTGTTCGACCGCCTCACCCGCATCATCAACCGGGTCACCGGCGGACGGTCCGCGATCGAGACCTCCTACATCACCCGCGACGAGATCCAGGATCTCATCCAGACCGGCGAACGCGAGGGCGTGATCGAGGAGGAGGAGCGCGAGATGCTCGACCGGATCTTCCGGTTCAACCAGACCATCGCGAAGGAGGTGATGACTCCGCGGCTCGACATGACCGCGGTGCCGAAGGACGCCACCATCGACGAGGCCATCGAGACCTGCGTCCAGTCGGACCACGAGCGGGTCCCGGTCTACGACGGCAACCTCGACAACATCATCGGGATCGTCACGATCCGCGACCTGGTTCGCGAACGGAACTACGGCGAGGGTGATACGGTGTTGACCGACCTCGTCCAGCCGACGCTCCACGTCCCCGAGTCGAAGAACGTCGACGAACTCCTGACCGAGATCCAGGACAACCGGCTGCGTATGGTGATCGTCATCGACGAGTTCGGGACCACCGAGGGGCTGGTCACCTTAGAGGACATGGTCGAGGAGATCGTCGGCGACATCCTCGAGGACGACGAGGAGGAGTCCTTCGAGCGGATCAACGACCGCGAGACCCTGGTTCGCGGCGAGGTCAACATCGACGAGGTCAACGAGGTGCTCGGGCTCGACCTCCCGGAGGGCGAGGAGTTCGAGACCCTCGCGGGGTTCGTGTTCAACCGCGCCGGCCGGCTGGTGGAGGAGGGCGAACGCATCGCCTACGAGGGAATCACCATCCGGATCGAGCAGGTCGACAACACCCGGATCCTGAAGGCCCGGATCGTCCAACCCGAGGAACCCGACGCCGAGACGGACGCAGCCGACGCCGGGGGGGCCGAGGCCGACGACGGCACCCCGGCTCCGGAGTCGGCGTCGGAGCCGGTGGAGTGACGCCCCGCTTACACAACGGCGTCGACGCCGAGGAACGCCGCGTAGGAGACGCCGAAGGCGAGCACCAGCGACCCGACCCACGCCAGCGCGGTCTTCAGCATCTTCCCGCGGCTGACCCCCGACCCGCCCGCGGCGTACCCGCTGCCGATGATCGCGCTCACGATGATCTCGTTGAACGACACCGGGATCCCTAAGGCGACGGCCGTCTGTGCGATCGCGAACGAGGGGATCATCGCGGCGATCGACCGCCGCGGCCCCAGCGAGGAGTAGTCCTGCGACAGCGCCTTGATCATGCGCGGCGCGCCGGTCCACGACCCGATCAGGAGCCCCACCCCGCCGCCGACCAGCAGCGCCGGCAACGGCACCGCCACCGACCCGAGCAGCGGCACGAGCGGCCCGATCGCGAGCCCGACCTGCGACCCGCCGGCCGAGAACGCCACCAGCCCCCCGAGCACCAGCAGGAACCGGCGCTGGCCCCGGGCGGGGTCGATCAGGATGTCGCGCCGGACGGCCGCGGCGGCGACCACGACGAACGCCGCCGACACCGCGACCACGCCGAGGTCGATCCCGAGTCCGGGCGCCGTGACCGGCGGGGTCGTCGCGGCGGCCACCTCCGCCACCGACCGCCCCGCCTCGCCGCCGAGCGCCGCAAACCGGATGTTGGCGACGAGGAGGCCGACCACGCCGGCGAGGGCGGGCACCGCCACGCGTTCGGGGACCGACTCGTTGCGGAGGAGCCGGGCGGTGGCGTAGGCGATCCCGCCGCCGACGAACGGCGTGAGGATCCACAGCGACGCGATCTGCTGGTACTTCGCGACCGCGGGGCCGCCGCCGTTTGCGAGGCCGACGCCGACCACCGCGCCGGTGACGGTGAACGCGGTCGCGATCGGGTAGCCGGCGAACACCCCGATCGCGACGAGCGCCGCGGCCACGATCAGCGCGACCGTCGAGGCGGTGGCGGTGAGCACCGACCCGACGACGAGTTCGGTGCCGACGGCCTCGGTGACGTTCGCGCCTTGGAGCACCGCGCCGGCCAGCCCAAGCACGCCGACGACGAACCCCGCCCGCATCACCGAGATGGCGTTCGCGCCCACCGCGGGGGCGAACGGCGTCGACCCCGAGGAGCCGGCGCCGATCGACCACGCCATGAACAGGCTGGCGGCGGCGGCGATCACGAGCGTCGCCAGCGTGGCTACCGCGACCATCCGGGACTACTTCCCCCGGTACCCCTCGTCGAACCCCTCGCGGAGTCCGCTGAGGGTCCGCCTGACGAAGAGGAACGCGAAGAAGACGAACGCGAGCAGGAAGACGACCAGAATCACCAACGCCGGGTTCGACGCCACGAAGTCGGTGACGACGTCTACCTGGGCGGGGGCGTCGCCGGCGCGGACGACCCGGTGTCGTCCGACCAGTCCCGACTGACGGGCGAGCATAGCCCCGATTTCCCCGGCGTCTGTAAATGCGTTTCGCCCCGTCGGCTCCCCCCGGAACGCCGGGAGTCGCCGCGGCCGCCCGAACCCCCACCCGGCGTCCGCCGGTGCCCGGTCCGCGGGGGCGCACGGCGCCGGTGTCGGGCGGAAGACTCACCACGCCGGCGCGAGAACGGCGCCGACAGGATGGCCGATCTCCTGCCCTCCCGGCCCGACATCCCCGACGACGACAAGGAGCCCCGCGTCGTCGGCCTCGACAGCGACGAGGCGGACGACCTGCTCGCGGCGATCTCCTCGGAGACCGCCCGCGAGGCGCTCTCGACGCTTCACGACGACCCCGCCCCCGCGTCCGACGTCGCGGATCGGATCGACACCTCGATACAGAACGCCCAGTACCACCTCGACCGGCTCGAAGCCGCGGGCCTGATCGAAGCCGCCGGCACCGCCTACTCCGAGAAGGGCCGCGAGATGACCGTCTACGCGCCCGCCGACGGGGCGTTGGTGGTCGTCGCCGGTCCCGAGGAACACTCCGGCGGGCTCCGGTCGGCGCTCACGCAGCTGCTCGGGGGGGTCGGCGCGATCGCGCTCGGCAGCGTCGTCGTCGACCGACTGGCCCGAACCGGGGCCGCGCCGGCGCCCGACGACGCCGCGGTCGGCTCCGACGACGCGGCCGGCGCCGCGGCGAACGCGAGCGGGATCACCGAGCCCGCGGCGACGCCGACACCACGACCGACGGCCGCCGACGACGGCGGCGTCGGGATCGCGGAGGTGACGCCGACGCCTCGCTCCACAGCGGCACCCGCCGCCACCCCCACGCCGGCGCCGGCCGCGGAGCCGACGTCCACCGAGACCGCCGCCGACCTGGCTGGTACCGCGGTCGAGACGACCGCGGGCACGGGTGGCGGCTCCGACCCGATCGCGACCGCGGTCGCGGGATCGGGACTCCCGCCCGGGGTGCTGTTCTTCCTCGGCGGGCTGTTCGCGCTGCTGTTTCTCACCGCCGTCCGGCTGCGGTAGCCTCCCTCCGGCGAAGGGTGAAATCCCGGTTTCAGCCTACGTTGGCTATTTTACAGAACGGCGGATACAACCGTCTGCAGGGTCGTCGCCGCTTCGGCTCTCCACCTCCCGGTTGCCCCCGGTCGTATGGGTTCGGACGGCGGCCGTCGGTGCCTCGCCCCCGCCCCATCGCCCGCGACCGCCGTCCGAACGCCGGCGGGGACGACCCGAAGCTCCCCACTCTTCGAAGCGTGTGCCCGACGAGCCGTGCGACCGCCGCCCGTGTCGGCGTCGCCGACGCCGCCCGCGGTTCACGCCCGCGGGTCGAGCGTGAACTCCTCGAAGACCACTCCGTCGACGGTGACCAGCCGGCCCTCGAGGCGGTCCCCGCGGGGTTCGAACTCCGCGTGCGCCGCGCGGTTCCCACGGGGTTGGGCGTGGCTCCCGGGGTTGACCAGCACGACGTCCCCGCCGGGGTCGTAGGTCGGCCGGTGGCTGTGACCGAACAGCACCACGTCGGCGCCGCGCTGTCGGCCGAACAGCGACAACGCGGTCGGCCCGCCCCGGCGGGTGTGGGTCACCGCGAACGTACACCCGCCGAAGGCGAACGTGCGGGCCTTCGGGAGCCGCTGGCGGATCGCGTCGTCGTCGTTGTTGCCGGCCACCCCCAGGAGCCGCGACGCCTCCCGCTCGAAGGCGTCGAGGACGGACCCGCGCATGAAGTCGCCCGCGTGAACGACGGTGTCGGCCTCGCGGACGGCGTCGAGGGTCCGCCCCGACAGGCGGTGGCCGTCGGTGCTGTGGGTATCGGAGACCACGGTGAGCATACCCGGTCGTACGGGACCCGCCGACAAGAACCACCCGACGACGCGGCCGGGACTGCCGCCACTGCGCCGCTCACCACGACGCGACCGCGTCGGCGATCCGGTCGACCGCCGCGTCGACGTCGTCGCGGTCGACGTCGAGGTGCGTACAGAACCGGGTGAGGTACGGGCCGTGGGCGCCGCCGCGGACCCCGACCGCCTCGCAGGCCTCCACGAACGCGTCGGCGTCGACCCCGAGGTCGTCGGTGTAGACCTGGACGATGTTGGTATCCGGTTCCGGGACCCGGAGGCCGTCGACCGCCCGGAGGCCGGCGGCGAGCCGCGCGGCGTTGTCGTGGTCGGTCTCGAGCCGGGCGACGTTCTCTAAGGCGCACAGCCCCGGCGCCGCCACCAGCCCCGCCTGCCGCATCCCGCCGCCGAACAGCTTCCGGATCCGGCGGGCGGCGTCGACGAACGCGGCGTCGCCCGCGAGGATCGACCCCACCGGCGCCCCCAACCCCTTCGAGAGGCAGACCAGCACCGAGTCGACGTCGCGAACCATCCGCGCGGGGTCGACGTCGAGGGCGACACACGCGTTGAACAGCCGCGCGCCGTCGAGGTGAACCGGGACGCCGATCCCGTGGGCGGCGTCGGCGGCCGCCGAGATCGCGTCGGGGGGGACGGCGACCCCGCCACGGGCGTTGTGGGTGTTCTCGACCGTCACCAGCCCGGTTCCGGGGCGGTGCAGCGACTCCGCGACGTGGGCGTCGCGGATCTGCTCGGGGGTCGGCACCGCGGCGGCGCCGGCGTCGACGGTCCGGGGTTGGACCGCCGAGAGCTGCGCCAATCCGGCGAGTTCCCACCGGTAGACGTGGGCTTCGCGGTCGAGGATCACCTCCTGGCCGCGGTCGGAATGGACCCGCGCCGCGATCTGGTTGCCCATCGTGCCCGTGGGGACGTACATCGCCGCGTCCATCCCGACGCGGTCGGCCGCGGCGGCTTCGAGCTCGTTCACCGTCGGATCGTCGCCGTAGACGTCGTCGCCGACCGCCGCGTCGGCGGCCGCCGCCCGCATCCGGTCGGAGGGCCGCGTCACCGTGTCGCTCCGGAGGTCGATGGCCATACCGCACGTTTCGCGGCCGGAAAGATATAGCTGCGGCCCGCCGGCCGGTCGAGGCCTACTGGAGCGTGATGACGTACGTCAGCGCGAACAGGAGGATCGCGCCCGTGGCGACGTTGATCAGGGTCAACTCGGCGGCGCCGAGCACGTCCAACCCCCACACGATGGTCGCTGCGAACCCGGCCGAGAGCACGAGGTTCATGACGATGAGCACCCGCGGATCACCCTGGGACCCGCTCGCACCCGCGTCGAAGCCGTCGTCGCCGTCGCTCATACCTCCCGAACGGGGAGTCGCCCCCTTAGCTCTTTGCGACGCGGCCCCGTAAGACGGGTATGCACGTTCGGAACCGCGACGGCGACCCGGTCGACGCGGTGCCGTTTCTGGTCTCGACCGGGATCCTCGGGATGCTGGCGCTGTCGCTCGGCCCGATATACGGCCTGGCGTACGGCGTTCCGGTGGCGGAGTCGATCGCGGTCTCGGTGGCGGTCACCGCGGCGATCTGCGCGGCGGCGTTCCACCGGCTCGTCTGGTGCGCGCCGCCGGCGTGGGTCACGATCCCGGCCGAGATCCGGTTCCAGCGGCTGTTCTACCTCGCGGTCGCGTTCGGGGTGGTTCTGGTCGGCCTCACGATTCCGCTGGCGGTGTGACTTTGTACCCCCACCGCCCAGGGGTGGTATGCGCGAGGTCGAAGTCTCGGAGTTCGTGTCGGCGCGGCCCCCGGCGGTCCACCGCGTGCTCTCGCCGGCGGCGGTCGTCGCCGCCGAGGGCACGTTCGACGTCACCGGGAGCCGCGAGGACGACGACGGGACCGCGATCGTCGCCTCCGCGCCGGGGGTGACGGTGTTGCTCAGGTTCGAGGACCGCGATTCCGGGCTCGCGTACGCCGCGGCTGGGGCGGTCGGTCCGTTCGACCACCTCGAAACCGAGGTCACGGTCGACCCCGAGCGGAACGGCTCCCGGATCACGATGCGGTCGACGGTCTCGCTCAACCTCCCGCTGCCCTTCGCCGACCGGATCGCGGCGTGGAAGCGCCGCGGGGAACTCCGGCGCGCGCTCGACGCGCTGGTGACGGACGTGCCGGGGTCGTGATCCGTCTGGTTGTGTACCCGACGTACACTCCCACCGTACGGTTACAAGCCCGCTTTTCGTGGCAACTATCATGAGCTTCATCGACTCGGTCAAAGACGCGCTCGTCGCGGGTCCGTCGGCCAAGTCGCAGCCGGACGACGGATCGAAGGGCGCCTACTGGTGTGACGACTGCGACAACCGGATCCGGGACGTCGAGTTGGAGGGCGAGCCGGTGTGTCCGGACTGCGGCGAGGAGATGCGGTTCGAGCGCGCGACCGGCCGCGACTGCGCCTGTTGAGCGGTTCGCGTCGCCCCGTCAGTAACTTCTGATCGCGGGTGTGACCGCGCTCCCGTCCGGACGACCGACCACCCGCAGAGTCGCCGACCGCGTCGGACTCGCCGAAGGCGACGAGGCGTGGACGGCCGTCGACCGAACGGTCCGACGGCCCGGACGCCGGCACGTCGACTACCGGTTACTCACAGCCGTGAGATAACCGTCTCCGGTTACTGGACACACTGATACCGCTCGCGGGAGACACGGGTTACGTGGGGGTATTCGACGAGTACAGACGGGAAAGCCCGGTCGAATTCGATCTCGGTGAGACCGCCGGCGCGATAGGGGATCTGATTACGGTCCTCCCGATCGTCGTCGGCGTCGCAGCCCTCACGGAACTCACCCTGTCGCGTCTCCTCCTCGGCTTCGGCGCGTTCCAGGTCGTGTGGGGGCTCCGCTACGGACTCCCGGTGTCGGTCGAGCCCATGAAGGCGCTCGCGGCGCTCGTGATCGCGGGCACGCTCACGGCGGGCGAACTCGCCACCGCGGGTCTCCTCGCCGGCGTCGTGCTGCTCGCCGTCGGCCGAACCGGGACGCTCGACCGCGTCGAGCGGTACGTCGGCCGACCCGTGATCCGGGGGGTCCAACTCGGCGTAGGGCTGCTCCTCCTCGAAACCGGCGTTCGGTTGAGTCTCGACGACGTCGGGCTCGCGGTCCTGTCGGCGGGGATCGCGCTGCTCGTGGTTCTCGCCGGCTACCGGACGGCGAGTGCGCTCGTCGTGCTCTGCGTCGGCGTCGGCTACGCCGTGACCCGTGTCGGGCTCCCGGCGCCACGGCTTCCGGCGGTGACCCTCGGCGTTCCGACCCCGGCGGTGTCCGTGGCGGCGCTCGAAGGCACGGTGGCCCAGCTCGCGATGACCGTCGGGAACGCCGCGGTCGCCACGTCGGTGTTGCTCTCGGAGTATTACGACGCCGACGTGAGCGCCGACGAGCTCGCGACGAGCATGGGCGTGATGAACTTGATCGCCGTTCCGCTGGGGGCGCTGCCGATGTGCCACGGGAGCGGCGGGGTCGCCGGCAAGTACGCGTTCGGCGCCCGTACCGCCGGAGCGAACCTGATCCTCGGCGGGATCTACGCCGTGGCCGCCGTCCTGGCGGTCGGCGTCGTCGCCGCGTTTCCCCTCCCGATGCTCGGCGTCGTCCTGGGGCTGGTGGCCGTGGAACTCGGGCGGGCGGGCCTCGACACGGACCACCTCCCGCTCACGGTCGGCGTCGGCGTCGGCGCCGTCGTGACCAACGTCGGCGTCGCGTTCGTGGCGGGCGTCGGTGCGTTTCTGATCGTCGAACGCGTGTCGTAGGCGCCCCCCGGAGACGTTCGCCGTCGTCGCGTCCGCGCTCCCGCGCTACGGCTCCCTGAGCACGGTCTCCGCGCCCTGCTCGTCGGGGAACGGACCATCGACGTCGCCGGCGCGGTCCCACTCGTCGTCGGTGACGACCGCGTCGTCGAGTGCGTCGCGGAGCGCCGCCTCGTCGTAGTCGGTGCCGATGAACACCAGTTCGGTCCGCCGGTCGCCGACCTCGTCGTCCCACTCCAGGTCCGGCCGGTTCGACCGGTAGAGGTCCCGCTCGATCTCCGGGAGGCTCGCGATCCACGGCCCGACGGCCTCGACGCGGACCGACGGTCCGGCCTGCCCGACGACCTGCCGGAGGTCCGACCCGGCGACCCACAGCGTCCCCTTCGACCGGACGACGCCCGCGGGGAGCGTCCGGAACACCGCGGCGACCCGGTCGGGGTGGAACGGCCGGCGGGTCCGGTAGGTGAAGGAGGTGACGCCGTAGACCTCGTCGGGGTGGGTGTGGTCGTCGTGGTCGTGGCCGTGGCCGGCGCCGTCGAGCGCCCGCTTCCACCCGGGGAGGTCGTCGACGGCGTCGGGGTCGAACAACCCGCGGTCGAACAGCCGGTCGTGCGGCACCGCCGAGAACTCCGTGCGGATCGTCTCGGCGTGGGGCTGGAGCGCGGCGATCAGCTCCTCGGCCTCGTCGAGTTCGGCGTCGGAACACCGGTCGGCCTTGTTCAGGAGCACGACGTTCGCGAGTTCGGCCTGTTCGACAAGCAGGTCCGAGAGGGGTCGGTCGCCCTCTTGGCCGCGCCGTTCGGGCTCGCCGCCGCCGAACGCGTCCAGGAACTGCCGGGTATCGAGGACGGTCACCAAGGCGTCGACGCGGTACAGCGCCGCCGCCCGCGACTCGGTGGTGAACAGCCGCGCGACCGGCCCGGGTTCGGAGATACCCGACGACTCCACCACGAGGGCGTCGAACTCGCGGTTCTGAGCGAGTCTCACCACGGCCGTCTCCAGGTCGTCCTGGAGCTCACAGCAGATACACCCGTTCGAGAGCTCGGTCACGCCGCCTGCGACGTCCAACTCGGAGTCGGAGGCGACCAGGTCGGCGTCGACGTTGACCGTGCCCATGTCGTTCACCAGGACGGCGACGTCGCGGTCGTCGGCGCCCGCCAGGATGTGGTTGAGCAGCGTGGTCTTGCCGGCGCCCAGGCTGCCGGAGATGATCGTCACGGGAATCTGCTCTGGCATACCTGTGCGGTCGTCTTCGCGGAACTTCAACCCATCCGCGACAGGTTTTTGCCCGTCTCCGACGGACGCACGCATCAGCATGGACCTTTCGGACCGGATCGAACGCTTCCGCCGAATCGTTCGGGAGTGGGCCAGGGGGCTCTACCACGGGCTGGTGACCCACCCGGCGTACGAGAAGATCGAGAAGGAGGCCGAGGACGTCGAGGACGCGTTCATCCTGGCGTGTTTCCCCGACGCCTTCGGCATCCCGTCGCCGGTGTCGTACTACACCGCCGAGCTCCTCCCCTACCTCGAGGACGCCTTCGAGGCGTGGGAGCGCCGGCTGTGGGACCGCGGGTCGTATCTCGAACGCAAAGGCCAGCAGTACCACTTCTGATGGAGCCGTTCGTCTTCTTCGGCGGAAAGGGCGGCGTCGGCAAGACCACCGTCTCGTGTGCGTACGGGGTCAAATCCGCCAGGTCGGGGCTCGACACGCTGGTGGTCTCGACCGACCCGGCGCACTCGGTGTCGGACGTGTTCGAGCAGTCCTTCGGCGACGACCCCCAGCCGGTCGACGGGGTCGACGGGCTCTCGGCGATGGAGATCGACCCCGACTCCGAGGTCCAGCGCCACCTGAACGGCATCCGACAGAGCCTCTCGGATCAGGTGTCGGCGGCGATGGTCAACGAGATCACCCAACAGCTGGAGATGGCCCACCGGACCCCCGGCGCCTACGAGTCGGCGCTGTTCGACCGGTTCGTCGACGTGATGCGGAACTCCGAGCCGTACGACCGGGTCGTCTTCGACACCTCCCCGACGGGGAGTACGCTCCGGCTGCTGGGGCTCCCGGAGTTCCTCGAGGGGTGGATCGACCGGCTGATGCACAAACGCGAGAAGAGCATCGACCTCTTCGAGAAGGCCGCGATCGGCAACAACGAACCCCGGCGGGTGATGGACGGCGACCCCGTGCTCGCGCGGCTCCGGGAGCGCAAGGAGTTCTTCGAGTTCGCCGGCGGCGCGCTCCGGTCGGACGCGGCGTTCTTCTTCGTGCTCAACCCCGACCAGTTGTCGGTCAACGAGACCCGGCGGGCGATCGGGGAGATGGCCGACAACGACCTCGCGGTCCGCGGGCTGGTGGCGAACAAGCTCACCCCCGACCCCGACCCCGACGAGGACGGCCGCGGCGCCCGATACCTTCGGGATCGGGTGGCGACCGAGGCCGACCGGCTCGCGGAGGTGCGGGAGACCCTCGACCCGCCGCTGGTCGCCGAGATCGAGAACCGCACCGCGGAGGTGAAAGGCTCGCTCCTCGACGACGTCGCCGACGAACTCGACGTCGACACCGCGGCCGAGGCCCCGACGTTCGTGGGGTGACGCCGGCGCCCGCCCGCCCGACCCGTTGGTGTCACGACCCGCTCGGGCCCCGTCCGGTTGACCGTTCTCGCCGCACAACCGAACCGCTCGGAACGCCGACACTGGCGCGTGACGGGGCTAATTACTCGCGTCAAACGCAACAAATAAGTTGGTGATGAATAATGTAATTTCGTGGGATCGTACTAATGGTACAAGTCATCTGGCTCGTCGCGGCGGTACTCGCAACGTTCACGATCGGATACGTGGGGTACTCACGATACCTGGCGCAGTTCCTCGAACTCGACGCGGACAACGAGACGCCGGCGCACAAATACGAAGACGGGCAGGAGTACGTCCCGTCGAAGAAGCCCGTCCTGCTCGGCCACCACTACTCGTCGATCGCGGGCGGCGCCCCCATCGTCGGCCCGATCACCGCGGGCGCCATCTGGGGCTGGGTGCCGGCGCTGCTGTGGATCGCGGTCGGGAACCCGCTCATGGGGAGCGTCCACGACTTCGTGTCGCTGTCGGGGTCGCTGCGCCACGAGGGGAAGTCGATCGGGTACATCATCGGCGAGTACGTCGGTGAGGGCGGCAAGAACATGCTCCTGTGGTTCGCGTTCCTGACAATCATCCTGGTGGTGGCGGTGTTTGCGCTTGTGGTAAGCATTGTGTTCAATGCCTACCCCGAGGCCGCGTCGGCGTCGTTCATCTACATCGCCCTCGCATTGTTGTTCGGATTGTACCTCTACCAGTTCGATCTCCCGTTCATCCCAGGCACGGTCGCGTTCGTCGCGGCCGTGTTCGCTGGCGTGTGGGTTGGAATCCAGTATCCGGTCGCGCTGTTCCAGCCGACCGCCGACCGTGCGGCCGACATCGGGACCATCGTCCTCCTAGGCGGACAGGGATCGTGGTTCCCGGGGGCGGGCGCGCTCGGGGGTAATACTGCAGCGTGGATCCCAGTGGTGATGCTCTACGGCGCCGTTGCGAGCGCGCTCCCGGTGTGGGTGCTGCTCCAGCCGCGAGACTATCTCTCGTCGTTCCTGCTCTATGCAGGCGTCGGCGGGACGCTGCTTGCGGTGATCGTTGGCACCGTACTCGGAACTGCGTCGCAACCGCTAGTCATCGCAGACTCTCTCAGCGCGTTCAACGGCTTCTGGGGTGTCGAGAGCGCTGGGCTGTATCCGCTGTTCCCGCTGCTGTTCATCACCATCGCCTGCGGGACCATCAGCGGGTTCCACTCGCTGGTCTCGTCGGGCACCACCGCGAAGCAGTTGGACAAGGAGACCGACGCCCGACTCATCGGCTACGGCGGGATGCTCGGAGAGGGACTGCTCGCCTCCGTCGCGCTCATCACGCTCGGGGTTGCCGGATTCAACGCCGCGGGTGGCGGCATCGGTAATGCGCTACCGAACTTCGCGACCGGCGGCGGGATCATCCTCACCAGCTTTGGACTGCCGCAGTCGTTCGGCGCGCCGTTCATGGCGCTGGTGCTCGTGAGCTTCCTGCTGACCTCCACCGACACCGCCGTCCGACTCGGCCGGTACATGATGGAGGAGATCGTCGGGGTCGAGGCTGGCGAGACTGCCACCGGATTCGAGAAAGTCGGCGACGGCCTCCGCTCCACGCTCGGTAGCCTGGGCCGCGGCCGGTACACCAACCCGGTGATCCAGATCGTTCCGGCCTACCTGATGGTCATCTCCGGACAGTGGGTCGTGCTCTGGGGCCTGTTCGGTGGTGCAAACCAGCTTCTCGCAGCGCTGGCGCTGCTGACTGCGACCGTCTGGCTCGCCAACTGGGACGACAGCAAGCAGCTGTACTCCACCGGCGTCCCGATGGCGATCATGACGACCATCACCGTGTTGGGTCTCGGATACCTGGCGCTGTACTCGAACCTGTACCAGAACATCCTGCAGGGTGGTGCCAGCGGGGCCGCGCTCGCCTCGTCGGTCGTCCAGATGGTGCTCGCCATCGTCCTCATCAGCCTCGCGCTGGCGCTGGTGAAGAAGGGATACGACAACATCACCACCGTCCGGGACACCAGCGGCACCGCGGCCGCGGACCCCGGCGGCGACTGACCGTCGGACCGTTTCGGTCCCGGCTTCCGTTTTTTCACCCGCCCAGCGGCGGCGCTACCCTTCGCGGGTGACCGCACCGAACGGCGCCGCCCCGCCGCCGGTCGCGACCGCGGTCACCGAGTCCTCGCCGGCGCGGACCCGGGTCCACGCCGTCGTCACGTCGCCGTCGCCGGTGGTCGCGGTCGCGGTCGTCAGCCGCGCGTCGGTGCCGAGGAGGGTCACGGACCCGTCCTCCGCGGCCGACCCGACGCCCTCGACGGACAGTCCCGTCGCGAGTTCGACCGCGCGGGCGTCGCCGAGCGACGCCACCGGATCGCGGATTACCTCGGGGCTCTCGAAGATCCGGACCGCCGGCGCGGTCACCACCCCCAGCCGGCTCCCGTCGTCGGCTTGGTAAACCCGCCGGAACACGGTCGCGACGACCTCCCGGGACCCGTTGAGTTCCACATCGCCCGTAAAATCGACCCTGATCGTCGTCTCCACGGTCGTCTCCTCGGCGGCGACTTCGGCGTACCCCGACGACTCGGGCAGCGTCGCCGGCGTCGACGCGGCCGCCTCGATCGGATCGCTCTCCTCGGGGAGGAGCCCGCAGCCGGCGACGGCGACGGTGCCCGCAACGACCACTCCGCGGCGTGTCAGTCCCACGACCGTCCGCTGGCCCGTCAGCGCCAAAAGCGTTTGGCGACTCGCGACAGCAGCCCCTCCTCGGGGTCCGTGACGTCCTCCCACAGCCGGAACGCCGCCATCACGTCCGCGGCCTCCCCGGCGACCATCTCCCGAGCGTCGGGCACGACGACACCGAGGTTCACCTCGTAGTGGCCGTAGTAGCCGTACTTCAGGAGCGTCCGCTCGCGCTGGCCGTCGACGAACGTCCGGACGTCGTCGGGGAGTTCGTCGGCGACGAGCACGAACGTGAAGTCCGTGCGGTAATGCTCCTCGTTGCCGGTGACCCGGTCGTCGGCGAGGTCGTGGCCCAACGCCACCAGCCGTTCGAGTTCGCGGACGGTCGGGCGGGCGACCCGGCGGGCGTAGAGGTACTCCTCGGACTCGTGGTCGGCGTACGACAGCGCGGGGTGGAAGAACTGCTTCTGGTTGAGCACCCGCATCTCGCCGTAGAGGTCCCAGGTCGTCCCCCGGAGCCGGTGGTCCCGTTCCAGGGTGTAGTTGTACATCAGCCGGTCGCTCACCCGGTCGAGATACGGGTCGTCGACCCAGTCGGGGACGTTCTCGACGATCTCGTCGGGGAGTTCGGACTTCGGGACCGCGTCGACGCCGGCGGGGTCCTCCCAGTCGGCGTCGTCGTACCCCGGCGCCTCCCCCGGGTTCGAGTCGGTCCGCTCGCTCATCGCCGGGCGCGGGGGGCGTTCGCCGGTCTCGGCGTCGGTCCCGTGACTCGCTGTCGCATAGGGTGAGGAAACACCAGCGGCCGCATAAACGCGTCGGTGGCGGGGTCCGCGGCCGATCGTCGCGCACAGCCCCGACAGATTTTATAGCCGGCCCCCGAACCAAACGAACGATAATGGCGAAAGACACCGAGGCCTGCGGCCGGTGTTCGATGACGGTCGTGGTCGACGCGGTCGACGACGAGGAGCAGGCCCACGAGGATCCGTTCGGCGACGACCGGATCGAGGTCGAGGAGCGACAGCTCGAACGCGCCTCGCCGGAGGCGTGGTTCGGCCGGGTCTCCGCCCGGGTCGACCGCGTGGTCAGCCGGTTCGCCTGGGGGCGGTAGGTTCCCCCGCCGGCTCGGCGGCCGTGCGGACGCCGAGCCGTCGGCGACTCGAACGTGGCTCCCGTGTGGCCGGCACCGCCCTCCGTCTTTATTCCCCGCCGGCGAGTCCGGCGACGGTCACGTACGCCGCGAACGTCGCGATCAGCGTGCCCGCGAACTGGACGCCGCCCGTCGCCAGGAACCCGACGTCGTACAGCAGCGGCGCGAGCATGAACCACACCCCGAAGATCAGCGTGAGCGTCGCCGCGGGGAGGCTGACCCGGCCGTACCCGCGGAGGAGTTGGAGGCTCCGGCCCGCGAAGACGACCCCGAGAACGCCACTCGTCACGATGCTTCCGGTGAACGCGGCCGACGCGCCCGTCGCCAACGGCGTCGCGGCCGCGATCACACACCCCAGGAGGCCGATCGCCGCCGCCGCAGACAGGAACGCGGAGGGAGTCGAGTCGGTCACGGTCGGCCGTTCGTCCGGGACGGACCTAAGTTGTCAGGGTCGGCGGCGGCCTCGCCGTCGGGCGTCGGCCCCCACCCTCTGCCCGGCTTCGACGGGCTTCGTTCCCGGGCACCGCCCGGCGGTAGCCGCTACGGTTTTGTGATCGGGTTCCGATGACCGCACGTATGTCCGATTCGGCCCTCCAGGACGCACCGCGGCGCAGTTCGGCGGACACCGCCGAGATGGATCTCGGGTGGCTCACCCTCGAGGACGGCGAGTCGATCCGGTGGGCGAGCACGCCGCACAAGTACAGCCTCGTGCCCGCGTTCGTCGTCGGGATTCCGCTGTCGCTCGTGTTGATCGGCATCCCGATCGTCGTGGCGTCGTACCTCCAGTACACCAACACGAACTACGTCGTCACGACCCGCGGGCTCTACAGCAAACGCGGGATCCTCTCCCGGGACGTCCAGCAGATCGGGTTCGACAAGGTCCAGAACATCTCCTACTCACAGTCGGCGCTGGGGTCGTCGTTCGGTTACGGCTCCGTCGACGTCAGCACGGCCGGCGGGTCGGGCGTCGAACTCCAGTTCCGGAGCATCCCGGACCCCGCGTCGGTCCAGGAGCTGATCGCCGGGGAGATCGACGACCGCCAGCGCGGCGAGTCGGGGTCGACGCCCGACTCCGAGGCGGTGCTGGACGACATCCTCGCCGAGCTCCGGGCGATCCGCCGGGCGGTGACCGACGACGACGACGCGGCCCCGAGCCCGGATCGGGCGGGCGCCGACACGGACGCTGACGTCACCGCCGACGGGGACGACGCGGCTTCGGACCGCACCCACCGGCCGGCCGACGGGACGACCCCCGACGACCGATGACCGACGACTGGTGGTTCCGGGGTGACGACGAGCGCGTCGTCTGGCGCGGGCAGCCCCGGCTCTCCGCGGCGCTCGGGGGCGTCGCAGCGGGGCTCGTGCTCTGCGGGCTCGCGGCCGCGGCGGCGCTTCTGGTCGACCGCCGGCTGTCGGCGGGCGTGCTCCCCGGTGTCGCGGTCGCGGCGTGGGCGCTCCTCCGGGTCCGGCGGACCGAGTACCTCCTCACGACGCGGGCGCTGTGGGCGAAACGCGGCGTCGCCGGCCGGACCGTCCGCCGGATCGGGCTCGACAAGGTCCAGAACACCGCGTTCAGCCGGTCGGCCACCGGCGCGGCGTTCGGCTACGGAACGGTCACCGTCGAGGTCGCCGGCGGGGACGCGCTGCGGCTCAGGCGGATCGACGACCCCGAGTCGGTGCAGACGGCGATCGCGGACCGGACCGGTGGTTCCGACGACGGGATCCCGGGGTCGGCCGCGCAGTGGCGGTCGGTGCTGCGGGTCGTCCGCGAGATCAGAGCCGCCGTGGAGTAGTGACGAGCGGTATCGGACCCCGTGCGGACTTCCGGGTCCGGGTGCGAGAATCGAACCACGGTCGGACGTGCTCGCTCCCTCCGGTCGCTGCGCGCGACCTCCCTGGTTCGATTCGCTTCGTGCGGACTTCCGCCTCCTCGCGTTCGTCGGCAGAAGGTCCGGGTGCGAGAATCGAACCCGCGTCTCAGCCTCCACAAGGCTGAAG
>CAZIQT010000010.1:0-27958 GCA_964541645.1 uncultured Halobellus sp.
TGGCTGACCTACCTGTGGACGTTCCACTACGAGAACATCCCGGAGAACCTCCGCGAGGAGATGGACCGGCTGCTCGACGCCTTGGAGGAGCGGCTGGAGTACGAACAGACCCACGAGTTCTACCTCTCGGAGCCGGCGGGGATCCGCTTCGAGTTCTCCGAGGCCATGGAACAGGGGTTCCAGTGTCCGGAGACGGGCGCGCCGCTGGAGCCGATGGAGAACGACGACATGGTCGACGCCATGGAACGCCGGATCGCGGAGCTGCGCGACGAGCTCAACGCCGACGTGGGTCGTGACGCGTGATGGTCGTCCTCGCAACCAAATGTTACGTCGGCGGCGACGCCCGCGGCCGCGCCGTGCAGGGGTTCGACTCGCTCGTCGACAACGCGATCGGCGACCTCGACGTCGAGTGGGCGATCGACGTCCGCGACGACGACTTCCTCGCGATCGACCTCGCGGGCGAGGACGCCACCGCCGCCGGCAACCTCCTCGCCGAATCGTGGGGGGCGGTCGACGTCGACTTCGAGACCGGGGAAACCTACGTGGGGACCCTCGACGAGTGGGACGACGAGGGGTGGCTGCTCGACGTCGGCGACGGCGCCAGGGTCCGGATTCCCGCCGACGAGTTGGGGCTCGGAGCCGGCACCCCAGAACAGATCCGCGACCGGTTCGGGGTCGTCCAGCACACCCCGTTGCGGTTCGTCCACGGCGACCCCCCGCGGCTGGCGGACGCGACCCGCGATCGGCTGTACGAGTGGACGCGGGAGGCGGGCAGCGGCCGGGTGAACGTCAACAGCGCGACCCGGGGGCAGGTGCGGGCCACGGTCAACCGCGCCGGCCACGCCGACGACATCGTGACCGTCGAACGGCTGGGGCTGCTGGAACAGAGCATCGTCTGCCCGGCGGCCACCGACCCGCCGGGGCTGCTCGCGAGCATCGGTCCGCACCTCCGATCGGAGCTGAAATGCGTCCTGACCTGATCGCGGCCACGAACCATATGAATCCGAGCCCCCAACGGTTCGTATGAACCGGCGACTCCTCCTCGCGGCCGGCTGTCTGGCGCTGCTCGCGCTCACGAGCGGCTGTCTCGGGTTCGGCACCGGACCGGTCTCCGAGGACACGCTCGACAGCGAGCCCGCCGAGCCCTACCGGTGGGACACCGACCGGACGGTGCACGTCACGGTCCAGGAGAACACCCAGTTCAGGGCGGTGATGGCGGTCAACCAGTCGACGCTCGACCTCTTCCGCCGGGACGGCTTCGGCGGGTCGAACCCGCTTTCGGTCCAGGCGGTCCGGTACCGGTACCCCAACGGGACGGTGATCACGGGCAGCGAGATCCGCGAGCGCGGCGGCGAAGTGCGGGAGACCAGGGACGAGACGGTGGTGGAACTCCCGCCGGGCACCGCCGAGCGCGGCGGACAGCTCGCGTTCACCAGCGGCGGCACCCCGAAGCGGTTCACGCTCCCGACCTACGTCGACGGGAGCTACGAGGTCGTGCTCCCGGAGGACCGGGCGATCGACTTCCCCGTCTTCGGTCAGGTGTCGCCCGGGAACTACGAGACCCTCCGCGACGACCGCGGTCGGGTGCGGATCGTGTGGGTCGACCCCGTGACCGCCGACACGGTGTCGGTGCGGTACTACCTCCAGCGTGACCTCTACGTCTTCGGCGGGGTACTCGGGGTGATCCTGCTGGCCGGGGTCGGGGGACTGCTCTACCGACGCCGCCAGATCGAGCGGCTCCGGAAGCAGCGGACCGACATGGGGCTGGACGTCGAATCCGACGACGACGACCCGCCCGGTTTCGGGTAGCCACGCCGCCCGCCCGGCAGGCGCCCGCGTCCGTCGGAGTCCGGTATCGAATCTGATACTCGAAGGACCACGTTTATTAGCCGAACCGGGCAACCACGAACCGACACTCCGGGCGGCGCGGCCGCCGTGGGGCGGATCCAAGCCATGACCATCGATCCCGACGACTACGACCTCCGAGAACTCAGACGTATCGCGGACGAGCGGCGCGACGCCGACCGGACCGACGACGACCGGGCCGGCGAGGGGCGCCGCCGTCGGGAGCGCCGGTCGGGGTCTCCCCGGCGGAACGGCCACCGTGGGGCGGCCGACGACGGGGTCACCGTCAGGCCCCGGAACGGCGAGGACCGCTCCGAGCGCAACGGGAACCGGGCGCCGCCGGCGGACCGCGGCCGGGACCGCGACGAGGTCGTCCACGCCGACCGGATCGCCCGCGACCTCGGGTTCGGCGACGGCCGGGACGACCGCCGGCGTGACGGCCGCCCGCGGCGCGACGCCGTGGGGCGGTCCCACGACGACGTCGGTCGGTTCCAGTTCGACACCGAGGTCCGGGAGCGGCCGCGGAGCCGGCCCGGGGCGGCGCTGCGACGGACCCAGCTCGAACAGCTCCTGGTCCACGAGACCGCCGCCTCCGACGGGCTGTCGAAGCCGTACCTGACCGACCTCCCGAGCGCGTACGCCGCCGAGCGGTTGCTGTTCGACTGGCTGGAGTTTCTCGTACTGAAGGGCGGGTTCAAACGGACGATGGACGCGCTGCGGTACTACAACACCGTCGGGTGGCTGACCGACGAGGTCGAAGCCGACCTCCGGGACTACCTCGTCGGGTTCTCCGGGGAGGTCTCCGACACCGACGCCTTCGACGTCGACGACCACCACCTGAGCCTGGTCTACATCGCGCGGCTGTCGTCGATGACCTAAGCGCCGCCGTTCCCGACGGCGCCCTCGTCCGCACCCACCCCGGTACCGACACCAACAGGATTTTTTAGCCGGTTCGCGTGACCCCGACTATGGGATCCGACGAGGACGACGAAACGGAACCGACCCCGGACGCCGAGGGGGAGACGGACGCCGACGCAGGGGACCGCGGGAGTGCCGAAGCCGAAGCCGAAGCCGAGGCCGGCGGCGGGGGTGCGGGCCCGACGCCGATCGGCGCCAAGCTCGGGAGCACCCGGACCGTCCTCCAGTACGTCCGCGACGGCGAGGTCGAAACCGTCCGGACCCTGACGTGTCTCGCCGAGTACGAGGACGCCCTCACCGGCGAGCCGAAGGTGATGTTCGGGGAACAGGCCGCCCAGGAGTATCCCGACCGGGTCAAGTATATGCTCCGCTCGGGCCTCCCGGAGGACGACGAGAGCGTCGACCTCGCAGCGACGTTCTTCGAGGAGGTCGTCGCCTCCGAGGGGTTAGACTCCGACAGCGCCGTGGTCTACGCCATCCCCACGATCGACAACGAGCCCGGGCTCCGGAACCTCGAACGCGTGATCGAGCGCAGCTCCGTCGGCAACGCCCTCGTGCGGAGCTTCCCCGAGTCGCTGTGTGGGTCGATCCCGGCGCTGGGCGACGATCTCGAAGCCATCGACGAGGTGTTCGTCGCGGTGAACATGGGGTCGACGAACCTGGAGGCGTCGGCGTTCCGCAACGGCGAGCAGCTCTCGCCGTTCGTGTCGGGGGCGGTCACCGGCAACGAGGTCGACAGAAACATCGCAAACGCCGTCGAGGAGGAGACCCAAGGGCGGGTCAACGTCGACCTCACCACCGCCCGGGAGTACAAGGAGGACCACGCCGACTTCGAGGCGTTCGAGCCGTTCACCGACGTGATCCAACAGCCCGGCGGCGGCGCCCACGAGTTCACGATCGAGCGGTCGGTCATGGAGCCGCTGAACGACTACGTCGACGACGCGGTCGACGAGGTCGCCAACAACTTCCTGTCGCAGCTCGCGAACGACCACATGAAGCCCTACCAGCTCGCGCTCTCGAAGCCGGTCGTCCTCACCGGCGGCATGGCCTGCATCCCCGGGATCGTGGACGTCTTCGAGGAACGGCTCTCGGAGGAGCTCGACCGCGACGTCGAGTGTACCGCCGCCGACCGGCCGGACATCGCGCCCGCCGAGGGCGCCCGTCGGATCGCCGAGCGGCTGGCCGACTGACCGCCCCGGACCCGGCGGCGTCGGCGCCGACCCCCGCCGCACGAAGCGACGGGGCGACGTATATACGCCCGCGGGCCGTTGTGGTGTGTATGCAGCTCCGCCGGCTCCTGCGCGGGCGCGTCGAGTGGTCGCGCCTGGAGGCCGTCGCCCGCGAGATCCGCGAACGGTACGGCCGCGAGGAGGTGACAGTCCGGTTTCTCGACGCCGACAACTGGCTGTCCACTCCGATGGTGGTCGACGACCGGTGGTTCGTGAAGGTGATCTCGAAACGGAACTCGGTCGTGCACGCGCTGTTCACCACCGGGCGGAACCTCGGCGCGTTCTCGTCGGGCACCGAAGGCTTCTTCGAGCATTTCGCGACCCCCGTGGAGATGGCGGAACACGAACTCGAAGCCACGACGCGGATGCGCGAGGTCGGGCTCAACGCCCCCGAGCCCGTGGAGGCGTTCGAGGTCGACGGGCTCGGCGTGGTCGTCCTCGAATACCTCCCGGAGTTCCGGATCTTGGACGAACTCGACACCGCCTCCGAGGCTGACCTCGCGCCCGCGGTGTTCGAGGCGCTCCGGCGGATGCACGAACACGACCTGCTCCACGGCGACCTCCGGGCGGAGAACGTGTTGATCCGCGACGGGGAGATCTACTTCATCGACGCCACGAGCGTGACCGACGGCAAGGCGTCGGACGCCAAGTCCTACGACGTCGCGTGCGCGCTCGGCGCGCTGGAACCGCTGATCGGCGGCAAGCGAACGGTCGACGCCGCGCTCGCGGCGTTCTCCCCCGAAGAGCTCTTGGCGGCCGCGCGGTTTCTGGATTTCGTCAACATCCGTCCCGACCACGACTTCGACGCCGCGGTGCTCCACGGCGAGATCGAGAAGCGAGCGTCGTCGCCGTAGCCGTCGGGTCGTCGGCGGGAGTGCGAGCGGTGGCTGGCCTGCGGAAGCCGGGTAAAAGGCGGAGGCGGGAGCAGCGCGAACAGTCGCCCCCTCTCCGGGAGGAGGGAGCGCTGGACGCGGTGTGCCGCAGCGGACCCCGACACTGCGGCGATGTGCGGCGGGCGTGTTTGAGTGCCGACTTCGACGAGAAAAGCGTCGTCCGTCGGCATCTTCTTCTTGCAACACCGGAGTGATAAACCCACCGGGACGGAGCCGAGCGACGCCGCCCCCGCCGGCTCACGTGGCCGGGCCGACCGCCCGTTCCAGCGCGCGCTCGAGGTTCTCCATCTCGTCGTCGAGGTTTCGTTTGAAGAAGCCCTCGACGCCCGGCACGCGGCCGTCGACGACGAACTCGTTGACGAGCCGCGAGCCCGTCTCCGTGGCCTCGATGGTGTGCTCGCCGGTCACCCGGAACGTCGAGGACTTTCCCACGAATTTGACGTGTCGCGGTGGGTCGCTCTCGACGTCCTCGGTTTCGACCCGGACGGTCGAGTTCACGAGCGGGATCGGCAGCCGGACCCGCCAGGTCGCCGACCCGTCGCCGTGGACCTCGTAGCTGTCGACGACGCTGATCGCGTCGGCCCGTTTCGACGGATCCGAGATGAACTCCCACACGGCCTCGGGCGGGCCGTCGAACTCGAGGACCCGCCGAACGCGCACGGTCATACCGTCACGTAGCGGGCGGGGATCAAAAAGACTCGCGGCTTGCCGGCCCCCAGCACGCCCGCTGGACCGCCGGGGCGTGCTTCAGCTCCGCGTGACGCGCCAGGTCGTCGACCGCGCGCGGCCCCACTTCTCGATGTCGACGTCCTCGGACTTCTCTGCGAGCTGCGGGAGGCGGGCCCCGACCTGCTTCGCGGAGAGGCCGATGGCGTCGGCGATGTTCTTCGCGCGGAAGTAGCGCTCGCCGGCGGAGACGCTCTCACGGAGGTAGCTGACGATCCGCTCGTCCTCCTCGGTGAAATCGCTCATTACCGTGTCTACAGGGCGCTCCGGACTTAAGCTTCTCGTCCGTGCTACTCGAAGAGGTGGGTCGCCGAGACCGCGAGCGACGCCGCGATGGTGGCCACCGCGAAGCCGACGGCGGCCACGAGCTGGTCGCCGGTCAACCCCGCGACGAACATCCCCACGACGCCGAGAAACGCCAGGATCGCGAAGAGCACGGTCAGCCCGAACCCCTTATCGGAGCTCGCGGATGTGGTTGCCATACGTCACGGTCGGCGGCTCGGGACTTAGTTCATACGAACCGACGCGGGCTCGAAGCTAGGGGCGGAACTACGGGCGGCGGGCCGTCGGGCTGGATCGACCCGCGGGTGCGGCCGGGGCGCCGCGCCGACCGCCGGGGTCGGGCTACCCGATCCGGACGTGCTCGGACTCCTCGTTGAGCGCGAGGTTCGCCGCGATTTCGGCGTTCCGCATGGCGTACTGGGCGGTCTGCTGGAGGCTGACGAGCACCTCCCGGATCCGGAGCACCTCCTCGTTTGTCATCTCCGGGAGGTCGTCGAGGATCTCCCGCTCGCGGTCGCTGAGCTGCCGGAACAGCGTGCGGCACTCCACGGTCTTGTCGTAGTCGCGTTCGACCACCGACTGGACCGCCGTCCGGGTGAGGTCGTCCACCTGATCGGTGAACTCCCGGATCCGACGCATCGTCTTCGAGTCGACGTCGAGGGTGTCCGTCTCGGCGTCGGCCACGATGTTCGCGATGTCCTCGGCGTTGTCAGCGGTGAGTTCGAGGTTCTTCGCCACCGACCGGTAGCCGATGAGCGGGAACCCCGACTCCAGCCCCACCGCGCGGGCGAGGTTCGGGTTCTGGTAGGCGGTGAAGATCAGCCGGAGCAGGAGCACGAAGATCTTGTTCGCCTGCCGCTCGCGGTTCAGCGCGCGCTGTGCGAGGTCGGCGTTGCCGTGAGCCAGCGCCTTGATCGCCTCCCCACGCATCGTGCTGCCGGTGTTCTCGAGCCGTTCCAGCAGGTTGTCGAGGGTGAAGTCCTCGGGATCGACCGAACACCGGATGGCGATCCGGTCGGGGGTCTCCTCGATCACACCCAGCCCCATCAGCTGGGTCTCGGCCTGGTAGACGGCGTTGATGTGCTCGGAGTCGAGTGCGCCGTCCGCCTTCTCGATGTGGATGACCCGGCGGCCCAGCACGTACTGGGCGACGATCGCACGCTCCAAGGAGTCGGCGTCGAGGTTGTCCGCGCGGATCGTCGCCGAGGAGTCCTCCTGGCTCGCCGACTCGGGCAACACCGTCAGCGTCCCCTTCCCACCCATCCGGAGGGAGACCTCGTCGCCCTTGTCGACGTTGTGCTCCTTCGCCCACTCGGCCGGCAGCGTCATGGCGAGCGTCGACGGTCCCAGCCGCTGCACTTTACGCGTTTCCATATCATTAGTCACGGGTCGATTCACCTTAATCTTCACCATATGCTACTTATACTCGAACGTACGTTCGAAAGTCCCGGGCCGGCGCCGGGGGCGGGCGGTCAGCCGCCCAAGTAGAGTTCGGCCACGTCGTCGCTCTCCAGCAGCTCCGCGCCGGTGCCCTCGAAGCGGTTCTCGCCCATGTCGAGGACGTACCCGCGGTCGGCGACCGACAGCGCCTTTCGGGCGTTCTGTTCGACCATGAGAATCGCCGTGTCGGTTGCGTCGCGGATCCCGACGAGCCGGTCGAACATCTCGTCGACCAGGTCGGGCGCGAGCCCCGCGGAGGGCTCGTCGACGAGAAGCAGGTCGGGGTCGATCATGAG
The DNA here is from genome assembly GCA_964541645.1 of uncultured Halobellus sp. Taxonomy (GTDB): domain Archaea; phylum Halobacteriota; class Halobacteria; order Halobacteriales; family Haloferacaceae; genus Haloquadratum. The sequence continues at coordinate 7,630 of CAZIQT010000010.1, forward strand.
CGCCGACGACAGCGCCAGCATCTGCTGTTGGCCGCCGGACATGTCGCTCGCGCGCTTGTTCTGCCGCTCCTCTAGGAACGGGAACCGGTCCCACACTTCCTGGAAGTCCTCGGGGTCGGGGTCGCCGATGTACGCCCCCATCTCCAGGTTCTCGCGGACGGTCAGGGTCGGGAAGATGTTCTCGCGTTGCGGCACGTAACACATCCCGCGCTCGGTCACCTGGTCCGCGCGGAGGTCGGTGATGTCCTGATCGTCGAAGACGACCGTCCCGTCCCAGCAGTCGATGAGGCCGTAGACCGCCTTCATCATCGTCGACTTCCCCGCGCCGTTGGGGCCGATGATGGTGACGATCTCCCTGTCCTCGACGTCGAGGTCGACCCCGTGGAGGATCTCGGCGTCGCCGTACCCCGACACGACGTCGCGGGCTTCGAGCAGCGCCATCTGTCACTCCACCCCGAGGTACGCCTCGATGACCGCGTCGTCGTTCCGGATCGCCTCCGGGGGTCCGTCCACCAGCTTCTTGCCCTCGCTCATGACGATGATCGTGTCGGAGAGTTCCATGATGACTTCCATGTCGTGTTCGACGATGCAGAACGTGTAGCCCTGCTCCCGCAGGCTCTCGATCCGCTCCATCAGCTTCTCGGTCAGCGCCGGGTTGACCCCCGCGACCGGCTCGTCGAGCAGGATCACCCGGGGCTCCAGCATCAGCACCCGGCCGAGCTCCAGCAGCTTCCGCTGACCGCCCGAGAGGTTCTCGGCGGGCTCGTCGCGCAGGTGGTCGATCTCCAGGGTCTCGAGCATCCCCTCGGCCCGCTGCCTGACGGCCGCCTCCTCGTCGGCGACGGCGTCGCGCCGGAACCACGCGTTCGCGAGGTTCTCGCCCGCCTGACCCTGCGGCGCCAGCATCAGGTTCTCCAAGGCGGTCATCTCGCCGAGTTCGCGGGTGAGCTGGAACGTCCGGACCAGCCCGTCGCGGGCGAGCATGTGCGGCCGGCTGTTGGTGTGGTCGGGGCGCCGCTGGGTCGCCCGCTGTTTCGCGAGGTAGCCGCCGGCGCCCGCGGCGACCCCGGCGACCGTCGTGCCGACCGCGGGCGCCGCGCCGAGACCCAGGGGTCCAACCCCGACGATGCCGCCGAGCACGCCCGCGGTGATCCCGCTCGCGCCGCCCCAGATGGCCGTCTCGTTCCGGTGGGGGCGCATGATCTCCTGGAGGTCGCGGCCGTCGTACCGGACGGTCCCGCCGTCGGGCTCGTAGAACCCGCTGATGAGGTTGAACGTCGTCGTCTTCCCGGCGCCGTTGGGGCCGATCAGTCCCGTGATCGACCCCTCCTCGATGTCGAAGGTGGCGCCGTCGACCGCCACGATCCCGCCGAAGGTCTTCCGGAGGCCGTCGACTTCGAGGATCGGATCGCCGCTCATCGGTCCACCTCCGATCCCGAGCTGTCGCGTCCCAACAGCCCCTCGGGGATGTAGTAGAGCACGAGGAGGAACAGCACCCCGATGACCACGAGCCGGAACGCCTGGATGTTGACCCGGATCGCCGGCGGGAAGAAGGAGGCCAACTGGGTTGTGGCCTGCTGGAACGCCCAGAAGATGGCCGCCCCCAGGAACATCCCCTTGTTGTTGCCCGCGCCGCCCAGGAACACGATCAGGAGCGTGATGAACGTGACCCGTGGGGCGAAGGTGGTAAAGGTGAGCCCCTGGGCGTACATCGCCCACAGCGCGCCCGCGAACCCGCCGAACGCCGACCCCAGCACCATCGTCTGGACCTTGTAGACGAACGGGTCCTTCCCCAGCGACTGGACGACCGTCTCGTCGTTGCGGACGGCGCGGAGCACCCGGCCGAACGGCGACTTGACCGCGAGTTCGAGCGCGTAGTAGAGCCCCACGAGGAACAGCACGAACCCCGCGAACTGGAACCGGGAGTAGTCGACGTTCGTGGTGAGTTCGCCCACGAACGCCACGGCGTATCCGATCCCGGTGTCGCCGCCGAACGCCAGGATCCAGACGACGTTCTGGACGAGTACGTTGAGCGCGCCGCCGACGTCGCCGTCGCCCAACGGTCCGAGGGTAGGCAGGAGGAAGTACCACAGCGCGAGGAACCACAGCGAGCCGACGGCGACGACGGTGAGTTTCTCCTCGGAGAGCCACCCGATACGGGTGATTCCGAGGTAGTACCCCGCCACCAGCGCTCCGAGCAGCCCGAGCGTCACGACGGTCTTCAGCGGGACCGACTCGACGACCGGCAGCGGCAGCAACGAGACCAGGAGACCCGTTCCAAGCCCGATCCCGACCGCCCACACCCGTCGCCCGACCCCGCCGTACCGGCCGCCGATCGCGACCAGCGCCACGAACCACGTGTACAGGGAGACCACGGCGCCGACGGGGAGGAGCGGCCCGAGCGCAGCGATCACGACGGCGGTGAGCACGCCCGCGACGGCGCCGGCGAGCGCGGCGACCGCCGACCGTGCGCCGAGGGCGTCCGACCGGCCGCGGAGTCGCGCGAGGCCGAACGTGGTCACGGCGTAGATCGACCCCAGCGGGAGCCGGGAGTCGGAGGCGGTGTCGGGGCCGGTGAACCGCCCGAGCGCCCCGGTCGCGATCCCCCAGACCACGGCCACGATGAGCCCGAACAGCGCGGCGCCGACGACCGAATCCACCGCCAGCGGGAACAGCGACTGCAGCGGCGGGCTGTACCCGCGCAGCGCGTCGGGGCCGTTCGCCAGCCACGTCTCCGATTGGATGACCCGCTGGAAGATGACCGACACCCCCAGGACGGTGATCGCGAGGTAGTCCTCCCGCAGCCGGATCGTCGGCAGCGCGACCAAGCCCCCCACGACGCCCGCCAGCACCGTCCCCGCGACGATGGCGACGCCCCACGTCCCGAGTACGGGCACGTCACCGAGGCCGACGAGGTACGTGGTGAAGTCCGAGGGGTCGTCGGGCGCGAGCACGAACAGCGCCGCGGTGTACGCCCCGATGAGGTAGAACCCGACGTGCCCGAAGTCGAGCAGGCCCGTGTGGCCGTATTTGACGTTCAAGCCGAGCGAGAGGATGCCGTAGATCGACACCAGGATCGCGAACGAGATCACGACGTCGGCTGCGGCCATCTCAGCTCCCCCCCACGATGCCTTCGGGCTTGACCAACAGGACGAGCAGCAACACCACGAACGCCACCGGGATCCGGTAGGTGGCGCTGAGCCCCGGGATGGCGAAAATTCCGATCTCCATCGCGAGTCCGACGACGTAGCTCCCCAGAATGGCGCCGTAGACGCTGATCCCGCCGAGGATGACGCCGGCGAACATGGCGAGAAGCAGGTTGAACCCGAGGTTGATCTCGATCGAACTGAACAGGAACCCGAGCATCACCCCGCCGATCGCGGCGAAGAGCCCGGAGATGATCCACACCGACATCATGACCCGACGGGTGTTGATCCCCCGGACCATCGCGAGCTGTCGGTTGTCGCTCGTCGCCCGCATCGCCTTCCCGAGCGTCGTCGCCTGCAGCAGGTAGTGGAGCGCGGACATCATGACCAAGGCGAGCAGGATGATTCCGAGCCGGAGCGGCGACGTCCGGATCCGGGTCGAGGCGATCGACGATTCGGGAACGCCGCCGGCGGCGCCGCCCCAGAAGACGGCCACGCCGGCCGCGAGCGTGACCACGCCGGCGAGCGCGGCCGCGAGCCGCGGGCCGACGACCCCGGCGGCCTCCCGGCGCCACCGGTAGGCGCCGTACGCGGCGGTGACGGTCGCCGCGACGACGACTGCGAGTTCGACCCAGGAGTAGCTCAGGGCGAGCAGCTGTTCGGCGGTCCCGCTCCGGGTCTCGCTGACGCTCACGAGCAGCCCGTCGCTCACCACGAAGAAGTCGAAGAACTTCGCGAGCGAGACGTCGAGCACCCCCCCAGCGAACGGGACGGTGGTCTCGATCGTGTAGAACCGGATCTCGCCGCCGAACACCGTCTGGATACCGAACCGGACGACGAACGCGACCGCGAGCGAGACCACGAGCATCATGGCGAGTTCGACGTCCTTGTCCCGGAACTTCCGGAAGACGATCGACTCCAACAGGGGGACGATGGCGCCGAGCAGGACGAACGCGAACAGGATCGACGCCAGGAAGTCGGGCGCGCCGAACACCACGACCGTCCCGACGGCGGCCGCCGCGACGGCGTGGGCCCCGATCGCGAGCCCGTCGGGGGCGTCGACCCCCCACCACCCGCCCTTCAGCGCCCGGACGCCGCCGAGGTGGTAGACGGTGCCGAGAACGCCCGCGACCGACAGCACGAACAGCACGGCGGAGCCGCCGAGCCCGTGCTGTTGGGGCCCCGCGACCAGCAGGTTGAACACCGGAACGGTGTCGGGCTTGTTGACGAGCAACGCGGCGTAGGCGCCGAGCGTCAGGAGGTCGCCGTGGGCGAAGTTGGGGACCTCCGCGATGTCGTACACGAGCGCCAGCCCCGTCGCCCCCAGGGCGACGATGCTCCCGGTGACGACCCCCGTGACGGCCGCGTTCAGCAGACCGGTCTCAGCAGTCATGGCGGTGGTGCGATCGCATACTAGCTATCCCTTGCGCGCCGGCCCGGCCTCCACGCGGACCGGGCCGTCGGTCGGTTCAACTGTTCGTAGTGTGATACGTCCCCGGAGGCCGTCCGGCTCCGGCGGCGTGCGTCGGTCGTCACACAATCCCCCCGAGCGCGTGAGTCGACATACCGAACCAATTATAGCACGCGTATACATATTTTTCGCAGTCTGCGGGCGTTATGATATATCTTGCGGGCAGTAGATTAATATACAAAAAGATCTATTCGAACTGATGTAATGTCGGATCACAGTCGACGGACGGTACTGAAAGGGCTCGGGGGTACCGGGGTCGCAGGGCTCGTGTCGCTGGCCGGTTGTTCGCGGCAGGGCAGCGGCGGCGGGAGCACGGACGCCGCCACCGAGACCGAGATGGAGGACGGGGACATGGACACACAGACGTCGACCGAAACCGAGATGAGCGGCGGCGGCGAGCCCGTGACCCTCGGGTCGATCTTCCCCGTCACCGGGACCAACAGCGCGTACGGCGGCGGCCACCAGCAGGCGTTCAACCTCGCGGTCGAGGAGATCAACGGCGCCGGCGGGATCCTGGGCGGCCGGGAGATCACGCCGATCAACCGCGACACCGAGGGCGCGCCCTCGCGAGCGGCGCAGAAGTTCCGGACGATGATCAACCAAGAGGGGATCGTCGGCCTCGTTGGGCCGTACTCCAGCGGGATCGGGACGACGCTCGCCCCGATCGCCCGCGACAACATGGTGATGGAGATCTCGAACGGGAACACCTCCCCCGCGCTGGCGACCGCCGGCGTCAACGAGAGCAACGGCGAGAAGTACTACGGTCGGACGGCACCCAACGACGTCCAGCAGGCGCTGGTGATGGCGCGGGTCCTGAACCAGATCGTGGAGGCCGAAACCGCGTCGTTCCTCTTCGTCGACAACCCCTACGGCCAGGGGCTCGCGGAGGCCGCGAGCGAGTCTTTCGAGGGCGAGACGCTGAACATGGTGGCGTACTCCCAGGCCACCAGCGACTACACCTCCACGCTGGATTCGGTCTTCGAGGGCGATCCGGAGGCCGTCGGGACGGTCATGTACCCCGGGAACGGCCGCACCATCCTCCAGCAGTGGAACCAGGGCGGCTACGGCGGCCAGTGGGTCGGCGCCGAGGCGATCCTGTCGCCGCAGCTCCTCTCGGACCTCTCTGACGTCGTCGAGGGGATGTACATCACGTCGCCGCAGACCGCGAACAGCGAGACGTTCCAGAGCAACATGGGCGGGACGGGGAACATCACCCAGTTCGCGCCGCACGCCTACGACGCGACGTACCTCATGGGCTTCGCGATGGAGGCCGCCGGCGAGGCCAGCGGGACGGGCATCGCACAGAACGTCCGGAGCGTCTCCCGGCCTAACGGCGACGACGACACCGCAGTCTCGGTCGGCGAGTTCGAGGCCGGGGCGGAGGCCATCCGGAACGGCGACAACGTCGACTACAACGGCGCCTCGGGCTCCGTCGACCTGAACCAGAACCTCGAACCGGTGGTCCCCTACCGGATCCTGCAGGTCCAAGGCGGCGAGGCGAGCGTCACCGAGGAGGTGCCGCTGTCGTACTTCGAGGGGAAGATCTGAGATCGGAACCGAACGCGCGGCGGACCCGGCCGATTTAATTCCGCCGCCGTCGTAGCCGGGGTATGGACGCGTCGTTCGAGACCGGATGGCACCCCTCGACGAAGCTGAACGTCGTCGGGGCGGCCCTCGATTTCACCCGCGTCGACCCGCTTCCCGACGACGTCACCAGGGACGAGATCGAGGAGTACTGTTACACACTCCGGCAGTTGTACGGCGACTACGTCGACCGGGTGGCGGCGGAGACCACGCTCTCGCGCCGGGAGGCCCAGACGTGGGTGCTGCGGAACCTGGTCCACGAGGGCGCCGACCGGCTCTCGTTCGAGGCGATCGGGCTGTACGTCTGGGCGATCGGCCGGGCGACCGAGGGCGACCCCCTCTCGCGGACCATCGTGGCCGACTACCACGACCGGGCGACCGCGAAGATCGACGCCGCGGAGGCCACGCTCGAACACACCCAGCCACCGCCGTACCCCGACGACTGCTTCGAGGAGCCGACGACGCTGTGGGTCGAACGCGAGGTCGCCGAGCGGCTCGCCCGCCGGGGTGGACCGGAAGAGGGGTTCAGCGACGCCATCGAGCGCCTGCTCGACGAGACCCTCGACGCCGTTCCGCTCGTGGACCTCCTGGAGGGGGTTCGGGACGCCGGGGCGACGGACGCCGGCGTGCGGACGGTCCAGCCGGGGTGGGACCGCGAACTCCCGGTCTCGGTGCACGCGCCGCCGGACGCGGACGTCGACGCGGCGGTCGCGGCCGAGGCGGTCGTCGTGGACGGAACGCCGTACCCCTTCGGGATCGAACGGCGCCCGGTCGAAGCGGGAACGGGGTCGCTGCTCACCCTGTTCCGCGACGGCGGGGACGACCCGGTGACGCCCGAGGCCGGCGTCGAGCGGCTCCGGCGGGCGCTGTCGCGGGTCGAGGCCACCCTGCCGGAGCTCGTCGAGCGGGCGCGGGCGGCGGGCGTCGACGCCGTCGCGGTCGCCGACCAGCCCGCCGGCGCCGGCGCCCACCTGATCGCAGTCGCGTCGGCCGACGACGCCGGCGATCCCTTCGAGTACGTGGACCGACTCGCGCTCGACGACCGCACCCTGGCGGTGGGGCGGACGACGACCGTCACCCCGGAGGGCTACGCCGACCGCGCCGGGGCGTCGACGCTGCTGTGGACGGCCGCGGACGCCGATCTCGGCGCGGACCGCGACCTGCCCGACGACCCCACCGAGCGGCGCGAGCGGCTTCCGGCGGCGGTGCTCCGGACCGGCTGAATCGGGCGGGCGGCGAACGCGGGCGCCCACACGCCGATCGCGCGGCGGGCCGTCTCAAACGATCTTCATCATCCGCCGCTCCACCCGTCCGACCCGGACCTTGGTCCATCCGCGGAGCGCCGCGTCGAGGTCGGGGTCGTCGGTGTCGACGCGGAGTTCCCCGACCGTCTCCAGCTTCGAGGGGGAGGCGACGATCTCGACGTCACACCGCCGGATGACCGCGGGCGACAGCTGTGGGTTCCCCCGGCCGAACACGAACCCCTGGCCGCCGATCGGGGAGACCACGATGGTGTTGTCGGCGTCGGGATCCAACACCTCGAGGAGGTCGGCCTCCGTGGCGTCGAGTTCGAGCACCTCGCCGTCCCGCCAGACGTCGACGCCGATCGGCGACCCCTCGAACCCCAGCGCCGCCTTGATCGCGCCGACGGTGCTTCCGGGGGCGAGCACCACCGTCTTGTCGCTCGCCCTGATGTCGTCGGCGACGCCCGCCGCCAGCGCCTCCACGTTGCCGCCGCCCAGTTGTTTCGACGACTGCAACGCCTCCGCGACCGGAACCCACGCGACCGCCCGGAGTTCGGGGTTGACCTCGCCCTCCCGGTACTGGTCCTCGTCGATGTCCATCACTTCGCGGCGCTCGGTCCGCTCGAAGGTGGCGACGACCTCGGCGGCGTCCTCCGGAGAGACCGCAAACACCGACGAGTAGACCTTCACGCCTGCGGGCACGCCCAGGATCGGGGTGTCGGTGCCCTCGACCGCGGCCGCGACGTCCCCGGCGGTCCCGTCGCCGCCGACGAACACCACGAGGTCGACGCCGGCGTCTTGGAACGCCGCCACCGCGCGTTCGGTGTCGGCGACGCCCGTGTCGCCGGCGTCGGGCGATCCGAGCACGGTCGGGTCGAACCCCGCCGCGCGGGCCGCGTCCGCCCCCATCGCCCCGCCCCAGGTCAGGAGTTCGACGCCGTCCGCGGGGTCCGTCGCCCCCCCGAACCGCTCGTACAGCGCGTCGAGGGCTCGTCTCGCTCGGGCGGACGCGCGCGGTTCGGCCCCGCGGCGCCGCGCCTCCGCGAGCTTCCCGTCGGTTCCCTTGAGCCCGACCCGACCGCCCATCCCCGCGATGGGGTTGATCACGAACCCGATCCGCATACCCGGATCCAGCGGGGGTGCGGTGAAAAGCCCGCCGGTGGGGCCGGTCCATCTGAAGTTTTAAGCCCGGCGTCGCGGTATGCGCCGGTATGCTCCCACTCGCCTCGGAAGTCTCCCTCCCGATCGCCGAAACCGGCGCCGTCGTGCTCCTGCTGTGTGTCGCGATGACGGTCGCGTGGGTCTACCTCCTCGTCCGGTGACGCGCCCGCCGCGCCCCGAGGTCGAGCGAGCGGCCCCGACCCGCCGGCGCCGCGGGCGCGGTCACTCCGCGGCGCCGTCGGTGGCGTCGTCCGCCTCGTCGACTCGGGCGCGGAGCCACCGCTGTGCGTCCTCGACGGCCGCCCGGTCGGTGCCGGTGAGCTTCACCCGGACAGACTCGCCGGGGTAGCTCCCCACGGTGACGTCGAACCGCTGCCGGGCCGCCGACAGTCGGTCGACGAGTTGGCTCTCGGGCTCGGCGACATCGACCGTGGCGGTGTGAGTCTCGGTGCCGGAGAACTCCCCTTCGATCCGCTCGAACATCGCCTTCATCTCGCCGGGGACCCCCGGAAGCACGTAGATCCTCTCCACGACCGCCCCCGGCGCGACCCCGGCGTCGTTCCGGATCATCCGCGCGCCCGCCGGGAGGTCGACCGTGCCGTCCGCGAGGTCGGCGGCGGCGTAGCCGCCCTCGCCGGTCAGCCACTCCCGGGCGCCGGCGTGGGGTTCGAGGCCGCGGCCCACCGCGGCGGCGACCCCCGCCATCGTGACGTCGTCGTGGGTCGGGCCGACGCCGCCGGTGACGACGACCGCGTCGTACTCCGCGCGGTACTCGTTGACGACGCGGGCGATGTCGGCCTCGACGTCCGGGAGGGTGGTGACCCGCCGGACGTCGACGCCGCGCTCGGTCAACTCCCCGCACAGCCACGACGCGTTGGTGTTCGGTGTGTCACCCGCCAGGAGCTCGTCCCCGACGGTGACGACTGCGACCTGCATACCCGCGGTACGCCCGAGGCCGACAAAAACGACTCGGCGCGCCGGCGTTCCCGCGGTCGATGCTGTATCGACGGCGCGCCCACACGAGCACTCAGATGACCCGGGTGTCGCCGTGGGCCCGCCGGACCGACAGCTCCCCCGTGCCCGCGGTCAGCGTCAGCGACCGTCCGTGGTCGCCGCCGACGTCGGTCGCGACGACCGGGACGTCCCGTTCCGCCAGCGCCGCCTTCGCGGTGGCGACGTTCCGGTCGCCGACCCCGCCGTCGGCGGAGCTGAACTCGAACATCGCGCTGCCGCCGGCGAGGCGGGCCTCGATCCGGGACCGGTGGGCGCCGCGGTCCGCCATCGCCGTCAACAGGTGGGGAACCGCGGTGTCGACGTACTTCCCGGCCGGACGGCCGTCGTCACCCGGCTCCGAGCCGGCGGTTCGGTCCGCGGCGGAGGGGAGCATCGCGTGTGCGAGCCCTCCGACCCCCGCGTCGGTGTCGGCCAGCGCGATCCCGACACAGGAGCCGAGCCCGCTGGTCACGAGCGTCGACTCCCCCTCCGCGACGGCGTACTCCGCGACGCCGACCTTGGTGCGTTCGGGCGTCGGCGGGTCGGTCGTGTACACTTTCATTCCGGATCACCCGGCGGTCGGCCGGCGGTCGTGGTCGCCGTTACCGCGACCGCCGTCGTCACAGCGGCCGTCTGCGGCACCGGTGCGGTGCCGCATCAGTTCGGCTCGGGCGCGAGCTGTTCGAAGGCGCTCCGGAGCTCCCGCTCGTCCGGTAGCGCGTAGATGTCACACGTGAACGTCTCGTCCGGGGTCGCGATCGCGGAGTCGATCAGGAACGCGTACTCCTGGGTTTGGGCCAGTTCCGTCACCAGCGGGTCCACGATCGCGGAGCCGATGTCGTCGACGTAGGTCGGCGTCGAGATGTCGATCGTCGTCTCCAGCGTGTTCGCCCACCCGTCGAGGAACCCCGAGGTGACGATGTTGCCGATCTCCTGGATCGCGCTCTGCCGCATCGCGGGGTCGGCGTCGGTGCCGGGCATCAGTGCGTCGGCGACGCTCTCGGCGGATTCGGGGTCGAAGAGGATCGCGATGTACCCCGAGGGTGTTCCGGTGAACTCCAGTACCACCCCGCGTCGGGCCTCGTCGGTCAGCTGCATCGGGACCGACTCGATCGGGACGAAGCTCAACCGGCTCACGTCGACGTTGGTGTCGATGCCGGTCATCGCGGTCAGGTCCTCGGAGGCCTGTGCGGACCCCTCGGTGACCATCCGGGAGAAGGAGGTGAACGTCTCCACCGGGAGCCCGTCGTCCTGCCCGGTGGCGTCGACGATCCGCTGGACCGACGCCCGGGTCGGGAGCATGTAGATGTAGAAGCCGGCCTCCTCGTCGACCGTCTCGAGCTGGTTCCGGAACGCGAGGATGTGGCTGGTGTCCGTCCGGTGGTCGGTGCGGCTGGCACCCGGATCCAACTCGCCGGCCGGCCCGTCGCCGGACGCCGCGATCACGTCCTCCAGCGACCGGTCGGAGTCCAACTCGACGTAGGTCGGGGTGGTGATGTCGATCGACTCCCCCAGGAAGTCCGCCCACCCGTCGATGAACCCGCCGAGCATGATGTTCCCCAGCTCCTTCAGCCCGCTCGTCGCCAGGTCGCCGTCGGGGTCGTCGGACGCGCCCGGAACGAGGGCGTCGACCAGCGACACCGCACGCTCCCGGTCGAACGCGAGGACGGTACGCCCCTCGATCCCGCCGGAGAAGCCGATGTGGACCGACACCAGATCCCGCTCGCGGAACTGGCGTCGGACGTCCGAGCGGGTCGACATCTCGACTTTGGTCACCGCGACCCGGGCGTCGAAGCCGGTCAGCGTCGCCAGCGAGTCCGCGGCCTCCTCGGCCCCGGACTGGGCGAGGTCGCTGAACGTCCGCAACGACTCGACGTCGAGGTTCATGCTTCGACGCCCACCACGTCGTCGATGGCTTCGAGCACGTTCGGTTTCTGGAACGGTTTCGTGATGTATCCGTCCGCGCCCGCCTCCACCGCCTGGCGCATCTTCTCCTCCTGTCCCACGGACGTGCACATGATGACCGCGGCGTCGGGGTCGTCGCTTTTGATCTCCGCGGTCGCTTCGATCCCGTTTCTGATCGGCATCACCACGTCCATCGTGACCACGTCGGGGTCGTGTTCGTGGTAGAGCTCGACCGCCTCGACGCCGTTTTCCGCCTCGCCGACGACCTCGTGGTCGTCCTCGAGCAGCTGCTTCAGCAGGTTCCGCATAAACGCCGAGTCGTCGACCACCAGTACGGAGCGTGCCATGGCAGTTCTTCCGGACAAATCCCGTATAAACGCACCGCCCCGGTTATCACGCCTGATACGATCGCTGCGCGGTCACTCCTCGGGAGGGATCCGTAACCCGTCTCCCGCGAGCGCGCCCACGAGGTCCTCGATCGAGTCGTCGAGGCTCAACCCGTGGCGCTTCAGGACCGGCGCGAGCGACTTCGCCGGGAACGACACCGGGGTTTCGGAGGCCAGGAGCAGGATGCCGAGCGCCTCCGCGGGGTCGGAATCGGCGTCGATCCGCGAGACGTACCACTCCGCCAAGTCCCCGAACGCCGCTGCGACGTCGTCGGAGTCGTGTTCGAGGTGTTCGACCTCGCCGTCGATCGCCGCGGTGAGCACGAACCCGTACTCCGCCTCCTGGTCGGAGACGTACCGCGCCATCTGCTGGCGCGCGAGGCTCCCGCGGTCCTCCGAGGCGTCGTCCGCGTCGGCGTCGGCGTCGCCGTCCACCGAGGGGGGACTCTCGTCGGTCGCGACGACGTAGCGGTCGTCGGAGAGTTCGGCCACCCGCTCGGAGGCGGTGTAATCGAGGTCCTCCGGCCTGACGACGCCCTCCTCGCGCGCCGTCCGCGGCGTGTCCTCCGGAGGGTCCGTCGGGGCCATACGTCGTGGTGTCTCCGGCGCGATAATAAGCCCATCGGGGCCGCCACTCCGCGGTTCCGGCTGCGTACGCGCTCCGGTTCGACGGTCCGCACCCCGCCGGTAGAAGCTCCCATCCGCTCGCCGGGCTGGCGTTTCGACCGACGGCTATCAGTAGCGATATCCTACTCGCGGTGACCGTCACATTGACGTAATTCCGGTTTGAAGCCATTATCATCTATGGAGTCCGATAGGACGCTCGAAGCGCTCGGGAACGAGTACAACCCCGACATCCTGCGCGCCGCCGACGAGGCGTACTCCGCACAGGAGTTCAGCGACATGCTCGACATCCCGATCGCGACGTGTTATCGCCGGATCGAGGAGCTCACGGGGGCCGGGCTGCTCGAACTGCACGACCGCGTCCTCTCGGACGAACACCGCCGGACCAACGTCTACCGCCGGGAGATCGACGAGATCGTCATCAACTTCGAGGGCAACGAACTCGACGTCCAGGTGACCGAGCGCCCCGAGGTGAAGAACAAACTCGACGACGTCTGGCGCACGATCTCCCAGGAGTAAGCCGACCCTTCGGGTGCACCGCCCCGTCCTACCGGGCTCCACAGCGGTCCGTCGGCTCCCGACGCGCTCGTTCGTCGGACCCGCCGGTCCTTTCGTTCTCTATCCCCCGTAGCTTGTCTCAGACCTGCGTTATGCGAATCCTACCCCCAATATTAGAATTGATATTTGTCCCCCCACAGTTATGTACAAGCTCCTGATACCGGGAAGTGACGGTCACCGCCTCCGGCACGGAGTCGGGGCCGGCTGGAGACAACACGACACATGACAAACGATACTGACGCCGACCGTGGGCAGGTCGGCATCGGCACGCTCATCGTGTTCATCGCGATGGTGCTCGTGGCGGCGATCGCCGCGGGCGTCCTCGTGAACACGGCTGGCTTCCTCCAAGCGACCGCGGAGGACGCCGGACAGGAGAGCGTCGACAAGGTGACGAACAGGCTCGACGTCGTGAGTACACACGGTGTCGTCAACGACCGAGGGAATGAGAAGGGTGTCGACAGTCTGAACCTAACGGTTCGGCTCGCCGCGGGGTCGGGTGCGGTCTCGCTTGAGGATACCACGATCAAGTACGTGAGCGATACGACCGCGAGGAATCTGGTGTACGAAAACGAGACCACCACCAGCGGACAGACGCTGGGGAACGTGTCCGAAAACACGGGGCCGGGTGGCGCCGGCCTGAACTCGACGGAGTACACCGCGATCGACCTCGAAGACGACAGCAGCACGTCGTACCCCGTCCTGAACGAACAGGCCGACCGCTTCGAGATCGTGATCAACGCCTCAGTCGTCGAGGACAACGTGAACGGCCTCAGCACGGGCGACTCGGTGGAACTGGAGATCACCAGTCGCTCCGGTGGTTCCACACAGGTTATCCTCACCATGCCCCAGCAACTTGCCGGGCAGGAAGACAATGACCCGGTCCCACTCTAAGATAGAACAATGATGGAACTATCACAACTCGACGACGGAACGGACACCGACCGCGGACAGGTCGGGATCGGCACGCTCATCGTGTTCATCGCGATGGTGCTCGTGGCAGCAATCGCCGCGGGCGTCCTCGTGAATACGGCTGGCTTCCTCCAAGCGACCGCGGAGGACGCCGGTCAAGAGAGCGTCGACAAGGTCACCAACCGTGTCGAAGTCTTGAATACGCACGGTACGGTCGGCAGCAGCGACGATATCGCGAACATAACGATGACCGTTCGGCTGGCGGCGGGGTCAAGCGCCGTGGATATGAACAGTACGTCGATCAAATATCTCAGCGACGACGAAGTGGTCACTTTGACCAACAGTTCGAGCGATACGGCCCTCCCGGCTGGCAACAGCAACGAATTCAATCTGACTGCCGTCGAGGGAACTGACGAAGACAGCTCCTTCGGCGTGCTCAACAGCGGTGCGGATCGCTACGAAGTGACGATCAACGCCTCCGCGATTGAGGACGGCTCAGCGGGACTTGACACAGGGGACCAGGTCCGGCTCGATATCACGAGCCAGACTGGCGGCACCACGCAAGTAATCATCACGATGCCGCAGCAGCTCGCAGGCAAGGATACCGGCGAACCAGTCAAGCTCTAGTCGGCGCTCGGAGCTTCGGCGTTCTTTTTTATGTACGAACCGCGTAGCAGTATCGACAGAAGAAAAAGTCGGACCGAAACGGACCTGTACTACTCCAACCCAGCTCCGGGATCCTCCTCGCCGAACCCCGGCGGGGAGTCGCCCATCATCGAGAAGCCGGCGGCCTGCTCGTAGACTTCGATGCCGCCCTCGTCGATCTCCAGGGGGAACATCGAGTTCTTGATCGGCTGCTTCCGCATCTTCGCCACCCAGATGTACCGGTTCGACGTCGATCCCGCCGGCGACTGGATCAGGTAGATGTTGCCGTCGGTCAGGAAGTTCTCCAGCCCGATCTCGGTGTCGGGAAACACCGCCGACTGTTCCATCGTTAGGATGGAGGTGAGCCCGCTGTCTTTCAGGATGTCGATGAACTTCAGGAGGTACTGCCGCTGTTCCTTCTCCTCCTCGAAGAAGAGCTGGAACATCGTCAACGAGTCGAGCACCAGTCGGTCGTACTGGGTGTCCTGGAGGTCGTCGAGAATGGTGTCCAGCGTGTCGGAGAAGTCGCCGCTGCGGAGCAGCGTGCGTTTGTCGTAGATCTTGATCCGGCCCGCCTCGACGAACTCGTCCCACTCCTCGAAGCCGATGGAGTTCGCGGCTTGGCTGATGTCGTCGGCGGTCTCCTCGAACGTGAGGTAGATGCCGCCCTCGTCGAACGCGCGAACGCCGTTGTAGAGGTACTGCATTCCGAGGATGCTCTTCCCGGTCCCGGGGTTTCCGCTCACGAGCACGGCCGCGTTTTCGACGATCCCCCCGTTGAGAATTGAATCGAGCCCTTCGACGCCCGTCTGAACGAATTCTGGCATGCGTGTGATCACTTCCTGAAGGGAGTCTGATACGCGATCGGGTCCCCACGTGGATAATTCTTCGCACCTCCACGAGCCCGTCGAACTTAAACGGCGGCCGCCGATCGGTCGGGCGCAGTCCGACCGCGGCCGAGGGCGCGTCGGGCGGTTCGGTCCCCCGTTCGGGCGGCGTATCAGGAGCGATAATTTCGGGCGAACCTTCTTGTACTAACGAACGGACGTTCGGGTGAATGCTACCTGAGCCACCGAGACCGGGCGACCGGACCGGTCGGACCACGCCAGCGGCGTTCGCGAGGCGCTGTGTCCCTCCACGGCGGCCGTTCCGGACGGCGACCGGGAGTCGGGACGATGGGGGTGACCCGGAATGGGCGTGATGGACTGGATCACCGGGGCCGACGGCTCGGAGTCGGAGCCCGTCGCGACGGACGGTCTGGGGTTCGACGAGGACCTCGACGACTTCGACGACGGCATGGACGACTTTGACGACGGCATGGACGACTTCGACGACGGGATGGGCGGGTTCGACGACGCCGACGGCGGCGGGATGGACGACCTCGACGGCGAGATGGGCAGCGATATGGGCGGTGGGCTCGACGACGCCGACGGCGACCTCGGAGGCGGCGAGGTCGACGCCGACACCATCGCGGAGATGGAAGACCGGATCTCCGAGCTGGAAAACGAGATCAGCTCCACGACCTCGGAGATGAACACCGTCCGGGAGGAGAACAAACAGATCGGCGAGACCGTCGAGGAACTCGACGACACGGTCCGGAAGCTGCTCGACATCTACGAGATGGTCACCCGGGGGATCAACCCGTTCGTCGACGACGCCCGCGAGATGGGCGGGCTGGAGAGCGAGGGCGCCTTCGGGCTCTTCGAGATGGAGGAGGAGGCCGAGGACGACCTCGATCCGGAGGTCGCCGAGGCCGACGCCGAGGCGTTCTTCGACGAGGACTTCGGCGACATCGACGCCGACGAGGACGAGGCCGAACTCGCCGCGGGCGACGAACTCGTCGAGGAGGAGCGGGAGGATCCCGCGGACGCACTCGACGGGGAGGACGGGGGCGACGAGGAGTCCGGCGGCGGCACGAGTTTCGACGAACTGAAGTCCGAATACGAGGAGAGCGAGGGCTGGGACGAGGTCGACGACGACGCGGAGGACGAGGATGCCGACGCGGAGGATGGGCTGGCTGAGGCCGTCGAGGACGAGCCGTTCGACGCCGACGGGATCGACGACCCCGACGCCGGCGACGCGTTCGGCGACGACGTCGAAGCCGACCGGGTGGCGGCCGACGAAGTCGAGGCCGGCACGGTGAAAGCTGACCAGGTGGAGGCCGGGGAGTTCGTCGAGTCCGATCCCGGGGACTCGGAGGCCGACGCCGCCACGAACGGCGCGACCAACGGCCACGCCGCCGGCAGCGCGTTCCGGCCGGCGGCCGTCGAGGACGACACCGACGCGTACCTCGCGCGGATCCCGCCGCGGTACACCGCCGAGTCGGTGGTGCTGGAGTGGGCCCGGTTCCTGGTTGAGGTCGGCGGGGTCGTCGGCGCGACCCGAGCGCTGCGGCAGTACCGCGAACAGGGATGGATCACCCGCCGAGTCGAACGGACCGTGGGCGAACACGTCCGCAACGCCGCCGTCGTCGGCGAGACCGAGGAGACGCGCGACCTCCGCGTTCGGGATCATCAAGAGAGCCTCACGTACGTCAGTCGCCTCGCCGGTGACGTCGACGAGGCGCGGCTGCTCGAAGAGCTGTCGGCACTCGGAGGGGGTTCCCGTGGGATTCGGCGTTAGCGGGTCGACGGCGGTGATCTTCCTCGGCGTGCTGATCGCGTCGGGGACGCTGTACACCGCCGCGGCGGGCAGCGCCGAGCAGGTCTCCGACGCCCGCGGGGCAGCGACCGACGACCTGCTCGACCGCCGGAACACCGTGATCGACGTGACTGCGGTGGTGTACAACACCTCCAGCGGAACCCTCAACGTCACCGTCGCGAACGACGGAACCACCACCCTGTCGGTCGCGGATACGAGCCTCCTCGTGGACAACGAGTACGTAATTCCGGACTCGACGGCAGTCGGCAGTAACGCCGACACCGACGTGTGGGCGCCCGACCGGCGGCTCGAGTTCGGCGTCGACGTCAACGCGACCACGCTGGACGCCAGCACCACCCCCGACCGGGTGAAGGTGGTCGCGGAGAACGGCGTGGCCGCCAGCAACACCACGGTCGAGGAGGTGAGCTGAATGGCCGACGTGTCGGTCCCGAGCCTGATCCTGTTCATCGCGAGCATCGTGATCGCCGCCGGCGTAGCGGGGGTGCTTATCGACACCGTCACCGGGATCAGCGGCGCCCTCGATGACCGCGGCGCCGACGTGGCGGAGAACATCAGGACCGACATCGAGGTCATCAGCGACCCCGAAGGCAACGTCTACGACGACGGGTCGGACAACCTCACGCTCTACGTCAAGAACACGGGGAGGCGGACGATACCTGCGACCAGCCAGTCGTTCGACGTGATCGTGAACGCACAGTACCGCACGGACGTGTCGGTCTCCGTCGTCGACGGCGGCCCCGAGTGGACGCCGCACGGGGTAGTCGAGGTGACCGTCGGGGGTCTCGACGACCTCTCGGGCGACACCCGCGTCCGGCTGGTGGTCAGCGGCGACGAGGAGACGTTTAGATTCACTGCCTGACGATGAGCTCGAACCACTACCCGATCGGACTCACCGATCACGACCGTCTCGAAAAGGAGCTCGGCGGCGGCATGCCCAAGGGCTCGATCGTCCTGATCGAGGGCGACTACGGGGCCGGCAAGAGCGTCCTGTCACAGCGGTTCACCTACGGGTTCAACACCGAGGGCGTGGTGACGACGCTCGTGTCGACCGAGTTGGGAGTCAAGGGGTTCCTCGACCAGATGGACTCGCTGACGTACGACATGGTCAAACCCCTCATCAACGAGGAGGTGCTGTTCATCCCCGCGAGGATCGACGCCTCGGGGACGCTGACCGGGGAGTCGGACGACGAGCGGAAGGAGCTGCTGAAGCGTATGATGGAGGCCGACACGATGTGGGAGGGCGACGTGATCGTCATCGACACCTTCGACGCGATCCTCCGGAACGACCCCAAGTTCGAGGCGCTGGTCCGGCAAAACGAGGAGCGGCAGGCCGCCCTGGAGATCATCTCCTTCTTCCGCGATCTGACCACGAAGGGCAAGACGATCGTGCTCACCGTCGACCCCTCGACGGTCGACGAGGAGGCGATCGGTCCGTTCCGGTCGATCGCGGACGTCTACCTCGAACTCGAGATGGTCGAAGTCGGCAACGACGTCCGTCGGAACATCTTCGTCAAGCGCTTTGCGGGGATGGGCGAACAGGTCGGTGACCGGATCGGCTTCTCGGTCCGGTCGGGAATCGGCATCGTCATCGAATCCAGGAGTGTTGCGTAATGGCGACCGAACACGGCTCCGCGAAGCTGAGTCCGGAACTCCGACAGCACGCACAGCGGTGGGACCACCTCCGGGATCACCTCAAGCGGTTCCGGCAGATCACCGGCGAGTTCCCGATGTTGGTCGACGACCCCGACGGCTACGAGTCCCGTCGGCCGAACGTGATCTACCACCTCGGCGGCCCGGTGTACAGCCAGGTGTACGGCAACTTCGGGGAGACCACCAAGTACTACACCATCGAACCGGAGCTCGACGAGTCCGAGCGCGACGTCTTCGGCGACGTGAAGGACAAGCTCCTCGAGCGGTCGGTCTCGAAGCCCGCGCCGACGGAGGACACCGACTACGAGGACCGGATCCAGGAGCTGCTCGGGGAGATCACCGTGCTGGAGGGCGATCGCGACGGCCGGCTCGCCGAGCTGGTCCAGCGGCTCGAACTCGGTCCGCTGCAGGTCTCAGAAGAGACCTACGAGAAGATCCGGTACCGGCTGGTGCGGGACATCGTCGGGCTGGGCCCGCTGGAACCGATCATGCGCGACCCCGCCAACGAGGACATCCACGTCATCGGCCCCAACCAGGTCGACGTCGACCACGGGGAGTTCGGGCTGCTCGAAACCACGATCGAGTTCGACTCCGCCGAGCAGTTCGACAACTGGCTCCGGAACATGGGCGAGCGGATCGGCGACCCGGTCTCCGACGCCCACCCGATCGTGGACTCGACGCTGCCCGACGGGTCGCGTATCAACATCATCTACTCCGACGACGTGTCGCTGAAGGGGTCGTCGCTCACCATTCGCCAGGGCGACGACGTCCCGCTGTCGGTGTTCCAGATCACCGACTGGGGCACCCTCTCCCCGGAACTGTGTGCGTACCTCTGGATGGCGCTGGAGAACGAGCGCACGGTGTTCGTGGTGGGCGAGACCGCGTCCGGAAAGACCACCACGCTCAACGCGGTCACCTCGTTCATCCCGCGGGACGCGAAGATCTACACCGCGGAGGACACCGCGGAGGTGCTGCCGCCGCACAACACCTGGCAGCAGCTGTTGACCCGCGAGGGCCGCGGCGCCGACTCCGAGGTGGACATGTTCGACCTCGTCGCCGCCGCGCTGCGGTCGCGCCCCGACTACATCATCGTCGGGGAGGTGCGTGGCGAGGAGGGCCGGATGGCGTTCCAGGCGGCTCAGACCGGCCACCCAGTGATGCTGACGTTCCACGCCTCCGACATCGTCTCCATGATCCAGCGGTTCACCGGGGATCCGATCAACGTCCCCGAGACGTTCATGTCGAACGCCGACATCGCGCTGTTCCAGAACCGGGTCAAGCGGGGCAACGAGACCCTCCGGCGGGTCACCTCGGTCCAGGAGATCGAGGGGTACTCGAAGGAGATGGGCGGGGTCGTCACCCGGGAGGCGTTCTACTGGGACCCCGTCGAGG
>CAZIQT010000011.1:0-27223 GCA_964541645.1 uncultured Halobellus sp.
TCAACGACGCCGGCCGCGGCGACGCGGGCCGGAACCTCGACGGCGAGGCGTTCACCACCACCACCCTCGGCGAGGCGGCCGCCCACGAGGACGACGTCGGCGGGATGGGGACCTCGATCCTGATCGGCACCCACGAGACCGAACCCTGGGGCAACGACTTCGAAACGTACCTGGTCACCCCGCGCGGCGGGCGTGACGTCGACGACTTCTGACAATGAGCAAACAAGACACAACCGACAGTACGGACACAGAACCGACCTGCGGCGCGGCGACGGACGCCGAAGTGACGCCCGACGGCGGCGTCGCGGCCGAGACGTCGTCGTCGACCTCGACCTCGAAGTGCGGCGGCTCGACGTCGACCGACGGCTCGACCTCCTCGTCGACCTCGAAATGCGGCGCCGACTCGACCGAGGAGACGGTCGCCGCGGCGGCGGCGGACTTCGACGCCGACCCCGGCCGGCTGGTCGCGGTCGGGCTCGGCCCGGGCCAACCCGGCGGGATGACGACGCGGGCGAAGCAGGCGCTCAGAGGCGTCGACCAGATCGTCGGATACACCACGTACATCGACCTCCTGCCCGACGACATCGTGGAAGGCGCCGACGAGATCTACTCCACCCCGATGTGCGGGGAGGTCTCCCGGACCGAGGAGGCGATCGACCGGACGCTCGCGGGCGACGACGTCGCGATCGTGGGCAGCGGCGACCCCAACGTCTACGCCCTGGGCGGGCTGGCGCTGGAGATCCTCGAATCCAAGGGCGGGTCGGCGTCGGCGGTCGACTTCGAGGTCGTGCCGGGCGTGCCGGCCGCGCAGTCGTGTGCGGCGCGGCTCGGCGCCCCCCTCGTGAACGACACCGTGTCGATCAGCCTCTCGGATCACCTCACCGAGATGGAGACCATCGAGTCGCGGCTCCACGCGGTCGCGGCGGAGGGGTTCACCGTCGCGATCTACAACCCCTGGAGCCGGAAGCGGCGATCGAACTACGAGACCTGCTGTGAGATCCTGTTGGAGCACCGCGACCCCGAGACGCCGGTGGGGATCGTCCACGCCGCCGGCCGCGACGACGAGGAGGTCGTCATCGCGGAGTTGGGCGACCTCCCGGAGCTCGGCGAGACCGACCTGGTGGACATGACCACCACCCTGCTCGTTGGCAACGGCGAGACCTACGTCTGGGACGACCGGATGGTGACGCCCCGTGGCTACGAGCGGAAGTACGACTACTGAGATGCGGGTGGAGATCGACCGGGGGGCGTGCGACGGCATCTTCGCCTGCCTGGTCCACGACGACCGGTTCGTCGAGGACGACGCCGGGCTCGCGACGGTCGACCCCGACGCCGCGGGGGTCGTCGACGTCGAGCGGACCGACGACCGCGTGATCGCGACGTTCGACGGCGACGGAGACGCCGCGGCGCTGGCCGAGCGGGCGTGTCCGCCGGGCGCGATCACGGTTCGCGAGGAGCCGGCGGCGCCGGAGGCCGACGCCACGGCCGGGGAGGGCGACGCGTGAGCGACGCCGTTCCGTCGGGGTTGCTCGCGAGCCACCCCGACACCGCCTACTTCTGGGGCCACGTCGCCGGCGCGGGCGACGTCGACGGCGAGCGGGTCGTCGTCGAAACCGCCGACGAAACGTGTGCCGAGCGGCTCGCCGCGATCGCCGGCGGCGGGGAGGTCGACCACGACCGGATCGAGCGCCCCTACGCTCACGACACCGCCCTCACGAAGGCCGTCGAGGAGTACACGGTGACCGTCTCCGGCGGCGTCGCGGCGCAGGGGAGCGCCGCGTTCGGGCTGCCGACCGGCGACGAGGCCGGCGGCTACCGGTTCAATGCGCTCGCGGACCACCGCCGGCAGCTCCTCCGCGGGCTGCTCGAGAGCTGCGGGACGGTCTGTTTCAAGTCGTCGGCGGGCGTCGTCGGGGTCTCGTTCGTCCACGACGACCGGGCGCTGCTGGAGACGATCGACCGGCTGCTCGCCGAGTGTCCCGTCGACGCGCCGACCGGCGACGTATCCGAGACGTCCTCGGGCGGCGTCTGGTTCGGGATCGACGACGCCGCCGCCGGCGCGTTCGGCGAGTGGGTCTACGACGGCAGCGACGACCGCGACCTGTTCGCGCCGACGCGGCGGCGGAAGCTGCGGCAGAGCATCGAGCGGGCGGCGGCGATGGCGCCGGCGTCGGAGCCGACCCCGGAGGCCGGGGAATGAGCGTCGACGACGCGTCCCCGCCGGACGCCCCGATCGACGACGACGCGGTGCTGCTGGTGGGTCACGGCTCCCGCCGGGAGAAGTCGAACGAGCAGGTCCGCGAGGTCGCCGCCGACCTCGAGTCGGACCTCGGGATCCCGGTCGACGCCGCGTACCTCGAACTCGCCGAGCCCGCGATCCCCGACGCGATCGAGACGCTCGCGCCCACCTGCCGCCGGCTCACGGTCGTCCCGCTGTCGCTGTTCGGCGCGAGCCACGTCAAAAACGACATTCCGCTCGCGGTCCAGACCGCCCGCGCCCGATTCGACGGGGTGACCATCCGGTACGGCTCCCACCTCGGGGTCCACCCGTCGCTCGTGGACCTGCTCGACGACCGGGTGCGGTCGATCGAGGCCGACCTCGGGGTCGACCGCGACGCCGCCGACGTCGCGGTCGTGGTGTGTGCCCGCGGCTCCAGCGACCCCGACTCCAACGCCGACGTCCACAAGCTCGCACGGCTGCTCTACGAGGGCCGCGACCTCGACCGGGTGGAGGCGTCGTTCATCGGGGTCACAACGCCGGAGCTCGACGACACCCTCCACGCGGTCGCGACCGACCGCCCGGACGCGATCGCCGTGGTGCCGTACATGCTCGGCGACGGCGTGTTGACCGGTCGGATCAGGGAGGCCGCCGCGGCGTTCGACGAGGAGTATCCGTACGTCGCCGCGGGCGCGAGCGACCCGCTCGGGGTCGACGACCGGGTGGTCGACGTGCTCGCCGACCGGTGGCGGGAGGCCCGTTCCGACAGCGTCGAGATGTCGTGTGACACCTGCAAATACAAGGTCGAACTCTCCGGCTACGAGGACGACCGGGGCGGCGCCCGCGCGATGCTCCGGTCGCTCGTCCACGAGGCCGAACACGAGGACCGCGAGGACGTCGACGACGATCCACACGTCCACGACGCCCCGGCGAAACACGTCGCGGTCTGCACCAACCAGACCTGCGCCGAGGCCGGCGCGACCGCGGTGATCGAGGGGCTCCGGAGCGCCGCCCGCGACGCCGACTGCGACGCCCGGATCACCCGTAGCTCGTGTCTGGGGCAGTGCGGCGACGGCCCGATGGTGGCGGTCTACCCCGACGGGATCTGGTACGGGGGCGTCACCACCGACGACACGGAGCGGGTCGTCTCCTCGCACCTCGAAGACGACAGCATCGTTTCGGAACTCGTCCACCAGACGTTATGATCACCCGACCGATCCACACCACCTATGGCCTGTGAGGAACTCGAAGCACTCAGACTCGCACTGATGAACGTCACCGGAACCACCGACGAGAGCGTGCGCCGGCACGCCGAGTCGGAACTCGGCGACGCCCTGGAGGCGGGCGGCCCGATCGCGGCGCTCGCCGAGGCGTCGACGCTCGACGAGGCCGAACGCCACCTCGACGCCGCCCTGCTCGAGTTGGAGGAAGAGGCGATGGCGGCCGACGCCACCGACCGCGACGGCGCGTACCTCCGCGGCCGGGTCGTCGCGGTCCGCGACGCCGCGGCCAGCCTCCGACGGCTCCGCGCGGACGCGGACTCCCTCTTGGACGACCTCGGCGACGCCCACCACACGCTCCACGAGACGTTCCCCGTCGAGGAGTGAGGGCGGGGGCCTCGGGCAGCTACCCGTCGTCGGCCGCCCCCGTCGTCTCCGCCACCCCGACGATCCCCTCGGCGGAGAGTTCGCCCAGCGGGACCCGGCGGGCGTCGGTCTCGCGTTCGAGGATGTCGGTCACGCCGGTGCCGTCGTCGCCGGCGTCGACGACGACCACCGACGACCCGGTCGCGGCGAGCCGGCGGGCGGCGGCCCGCGTCGCCCGCGTCGGGCTGCCGCTGCGGTCCGCGACGTTCGCCCGGCCGTCGGTCACCACCACGACCACGCTCGCGTCGGCGCGCTCCCGGTCGAGAAGCCGGGTGGCGGCGTCGAGCCCCGCGGGCAGCGGCGTCCGGTCGCCCGTCGGGAGTTGCTTCAGGTGGCGGGCCGCGAGCGTCACGCTGTCGGTCGGCGGCAGCAACACTTCGGCGTCGTCGCCCGCGGCGGCCACGAACGCCACCTCGTCGCGCCGCTGGTAGGCGTCCTCCAGCAGCGACAACACCGTCCCCTTCGCGGCGCGCATCGCGGGCCGCATCGACGCGCTGGCGTCGACGACGAAGACGACGAGCGCGCCCGCGGCGTCCGCCCGCACGGAGCGCCGGAGGTCCGCCTCGGTCACCCGGGTTCGGCCCGCAGCGGCGGCCGCACGGACCGACGCCGCGGCGTCGACGTCGCCCTCGGGGGTCGCCCGTTCGGTCCGAACCCGGGCGCCCGTCCCGTCGGGCGAGGGGTCCACGCCGGCCCGGGAGCCGCCGTCGGGCCCGGCCCCCTCGCCGTCGACGTCGCCCACCGGCGGCGGGGCGGCGTCGCCGACGCCCGCCCGGCGTTCGCCCGGCACGAGCGGGGATGCGGTGCCGTCGGGGTCGTCGGTGTCGTCACCGTCGTCGACGTCGGGCGTCCCGCCGGCGCCGTCCGGACTGTCGTCGTCGTCCGGTCCCTCGGCCGACGCACCCGCCGACCGTTTCGAGGCGTCGTCGCCCTCGTCCCCGGGTTCGCCCCCCGACCCGGCGTCGTCCCGCTCGGGGCCGTCGGGGTCGTCGGGTGCGTCGCCCCGTGATCCGTCGCCGCCCGCGTCCGACCCGTCGCGGTCCGGGTCCGGGTCGGCGTCTCCGTCGCCTGCGTCGTCGACGTCCCCATCGGCGTCCCCGCCGTCGCCCGCGTCGTCCTCCTCCCCGAACCGGTCGTCGAGTTCCTCGTCGACGTCCGGGGCGTCGTCGAACGGCTGTCGTTGGAGCCGGTGGGGGAGCGCGAACGCCGCCGCCTCCTCGACGTCGGACTCGATCACCTTCGACCGGCCGTCGAGCGCCGCGAGCGTCCGCGCGGTCCGTGCTGTCGCGATGTCGCCGCGGTGGCCGTCGACGCCCGCGTCGCGGCAGAGCGCCGCGATCTCGGCTTTGAACTCCCGCGGGAGGGCGACGCGGTCGAGCAGCGACCGCGCCCGGACCAGCCGGTCGCGGAGGGCGTCGGTCTCCGCGCGGTAGCGGTCCGCGAGCGGCTCCGGGTCGTCGCCCCCGCCGTCGGCCCCGAGCGCCCGGTCGATGATCGCGACCCGGTCGTCGACGTCGTCGGCGCCGGTGACGGTGGTCTGGAGCGCGAAGCGGTCCCGGAGCTGCGGCCGGAGTTCGCCCTCCTCGGGGTTCATGGTCCCGATCAGGGTGAACGCCGCGGGGTGTTCGACGCTCACGCCGTCGCGCTCGACCCGGTTGACGCCGCCGGCGGCGGCGTCCAAGAGCACGTCGACCAGGTGGTCGTCGAGCAGGTTCACCTCGTCGACGTAGAGCAGCCCCCGGTGTGCCCGCGCCAGCAACCCGGGATCGAACTCCGCGTCGCCGTCAAGCGCGTCCGCGACCGAGAGCGTCCCCACCACCCGCTCGCGGGTCGCCCCCAGCGGGAGGGTCACGAGCGGGACCGGCCGGGTCTCGACCGGCGGGTCGGTGCGCTCCCGGCACGACTCGCACTGCCGGTCGGGGTCGTCGGGCGCACACCCGTACGGGCAGTCCGCCACCGCGCGCTGGTCGGGCAGCAGGTCGGCCAGCGCCCGCACCGCGGTCGACTTCGCGGTCCCGCGCTCCCCGCGGATCAGGAGTCCGTCGAGGGCGTCGTCGGTCGCAACCGCGAGCAACGCGCGCTTCAGCTCCGACTGGCCGACGATCGCGGGCAGCGGCGTGTGACGCCTGGTCATCAGTTGTGAAAGCTTACTTGTAGTAGGACAATAATGCTTTATCATCGATGCCGACCATCGGGCTCTACACCGCGACCGAAAACGAGTTGGGGGCGGTCCAGGCGGCGGCGGACCGGATCGAGGGGATCGACCTCGAAGTGCGCTCGGAGAAGGACCTCGGCGACGGGACCGACGTCGACGCGTTCGTCGACGCGGTGGCGTCGGCGACCGCGGTGGTCCTCTGGCTCCACGGCGGCGAGGGGAGCATGCCGGGGTACGACCACGCGGTCGAGCGGCTCCGCGAGGCGGGCGTACCGTTGGTGGTGAAATCCACCGGCGACGCCTACGCCGCCGAGGACACCACCGTCGCCGACGCCGACCGCGACCGGGTCTGGGAGTATCTCGACTGCGGGGGCACCGTGAACCTCGCGAACTGCTGTCGGTTCCTCGCCGACACCTACGGCGGGACCGACGCCGACGCGGCGGCCGACTACGACTACGACGACCCGGTCGAGCTCCCGACCGAAGGGGTCTACCACCCGGATCACCCGGGGGTCGGCTACGAGGCGCTCCGGGCGACCCACGACCCCGACAAGCCCACCATCGGGGTGTGGTTCTACGAGTCCCACTGGACCCACGCCAACACGCGGTACGTCGACGGCCTGGTTCGGGCGCTGGAGGCGCAGGGGGCGAACGTCCTGCCCGCGTTCTGCAACCCCGCGACCGACGAAGACGGCCAGGAGAACGCCGAGTGGGTCGCCCGCGAGTGGTTCAGCGACGACGACGGCCCGGCGGTCGACGCGGTGGTGAGCTCGTTCATGTTCGCGCTGTCGATGAGCGAGCGCGGCCGCGACGCCGACGACGAGGGCCGCACCGCCGAGGAGGTGTTCCTGACCGAACTCGGCGTTCCGGTCCTCCAGGCGATCACGACGATGCGGTCGCAGTCGCGGTACGAGGCCAGCGACACCGGGGTGATGGGGTTCGAGCTCGCGCTGTCGGTGGCGCTCCCGGAGTTCGACGGGAACGTCGTCACCCACCCCATCAGCGGCAAGGAGCGGACCGACGACGCCGCGGGGATCGGATCGGCGCCGAAGCAGCATTTCCCGATCGACGACCGGGTCGACCACGTCGCGCGGCTGGCGGTCAACTGGGCGCGGCTCCGACACCTCCCCAACGACGAGAAGTCGGTGGCCGTCGTGCTCCACAACTACCCGCCGAGCGACGACGGGATCGGGACCGCCTTCGGGCTCGACAGCCCCGCAAGCGCGGTCAACCTCCTCGACGAACTCGACGCCCGTGGGTACGCCGTCGACGGCGCCCCGACCGACGGCGCCGACCTCATCGACCGGCTGACGTCGCAACTCACCCTCGACTCGCGGTGGGTCGCCCCCGAGGACGTGGCGGACCTGAGCGTCGACACCGTCTCCCCGACGCAGTACGCCGCGTGGTTCGACGACGCGGACGACCGGTTCCGCGACGCCGTCACGGCGGAGTGGGGCGACCCCCCCGACCGGCCGTTCGCGATCCCGGGCGTGGAGTACGGGAACGTGCTGGTGACCGTCCAGCCGCCGCGGGGGTTCGGCATGGACCCCTCGAAGGTCTACCACGACTCCGACCTCCAGCCGCCGCACGACTACTACGCGTTCTACGCGTGGCTCCGGAACGAGTACGACGCCGACGCGGTCGTCCACCTCGGCACCCACGGCAGCCTGGAGTGGCTCCCCGGCAAGACCGTCGGGCTCGACGGCGCCAGCGCCCCCGACCAGCTGATCGACGACCTCCCGAACGTCTACCCCTACATCGTCAACAACCCCGGCGAGGGTGCCCAAGCCAAGCGGCGGTCGTACGCCGCGGTGGTCGACTACCTCACGCCCGTGATGCGGTCGGCGGGGGTCTACGACGACCTCGCGAACCTGGAGGAGCTGGTCCGCGAGTACCGGAAGGCGGGGATGGAGGACGCCCGCGCCGACGACGGGCAGCACCTCCGCGACCGGATCGAGGCGGTCGTCGCCGACCTGGATCTCGCGACCGGCCTCGGGCTCGACTCGACCGACGCCGTCGACTTTGCCGAACTGGTCGAGCGGATCCACGAGTACCTCACCGACGTGAAGACGACACAGATCCGGATGGGGCTCCACACGATGGGCGAGCCGCCGGCCGACGACCGGCTGGTGGCGTATCTGGTCGCGCTCACCCGCCTGGAGAACCCGGGCGCCCCCAGCCTCCGCGAGAGCGTCGCCGGCGTGCTCGGGGTCGACTACGACCGGATGCTCGACGAGCCGGGGGCCTACGACGACGACCTCGGGATGTACCTCTCGGAGGCCGCGGATCGGGTCCACGAGACCTCCCTCTCCCTGGTCTCGGAGCTCGCGACCCGCGAGTTCGACGTGCCAGCCTCCGAAGCCGAGGCGGACCCCGACGACGAGGTGAATATGAACCTGCTGGTGGTCGACGTCGACCCCCTCGGCGACGCGCGAGCGAAGCCGGGCGCCCACGAGAACCTCCGTGACGTCCTGCGGTTCGTCTGCGAGGAGGCCGCGCCGCGGGTCGCGGGCGCCGCCGAGGAGATCCCGCGGACCGCGGCGGCGCTGAACGGCGAACACGTCCCCCCGGGCGGCAGCGGCGCCCCCACCCGCGGCGGCGTCGACCTCCTGCCGACCGCGCGGAACTTCTACACCCTCGACCCCCGGAAGGTGCCCGCGCGGACCGCGTGGGAGGTGGGTCGGGAGGTCGCCGACGGGGTCGCGGAGCGCCATCGAACCGAAGAAGGCGCGTACCCCGAGGAGGTCGGGGTCGTCGCGTGGGGCACGCCCACGGTCCGGACCCGCGGGGAGACCATCGCGCAGGTGCTCGGGCTGATGGGGGTCGAGCCAGTCTGGACCGACGCCGGCCGGGTTGACGGCGTGGAGCCGATCCCGTTGGAGGAACTCGGCCGCCCGCGGATCGACGTCACGACCCGCGTGTCGGGGCTGTTCCGCGACGCGTTCCCGCAGGCCGCGAGCGTGATCCACGACGCGGTCGACGCCGTGGTCGACCTCGACGAGTCCCACGAGATGAACTCCGTCAAAAAACACGTCGAGGAGGAAGCCGGGGAACTCGAAGCCGACGGCGTCGACGCCGACGAGGCCGCGGACCTCGCCGCACAGCGGGTGTTCACCACGAAGCCCGGCGGCTACGGCGCGGGCACCAACAAGGCCGTCGACGAGGGCAACTGGGAGGACCGCTCCGACCTCGCCGAGGTGTACGTCCAGTGGGGCGGCTACGCACTCGGGAAGCGGGGGACGGTCAGCGAGTCCCACGACAGCTTCGAGCGCCGGCTCTCCTCGGTCGAGGCGACGGTCAAGATCGAGGACACCGACGAGCAAGACGAGTTCGACTCCTCGGACTGGTACGCGTTCCACGGCGGGTTCATCTCCGCCGTCGGCGAACTCGCCGAGGAGGAGCCGGCCTCCTACGTCGGGGACTCCAGCGACCCCGACAACGTCGACGTCTACACCAACGAGGAGAAGGTGCGGAAGACGATGCGGGCGCGGGTGCTCAACCCCGAGTGGCTCGACAGCATGGCGGAACACGGCTACAAGGGCGCCGGCGACCTCTCGACCACGGTGGACGTGGCGCTGGGGTGGGACGCCACCACCGGCGTCGTGAGCGACTCCCTCTGGTCCGACGTCGCCGACGCCTACGCCTTCGACGCCGACCGACAGGAGTGGCTCCGCGACGTGAACCCGTGGGCCCTGGAGAGCATCACCGGCACGCTACTGGAAGCGATCGACCGGAACCTGTGGGACGCGGACGCCGAAACCGAAGACCGGCTCCGCGACGTCAACCTCTCGGTGGAGGGCGACCTCGAAGCCGACGCCGCCGGCCGGCAGGAGGCGGTCTCCGATGACTGACGGCGAGGTCGCGGCCGACGGTGCCGGGGACGCCGACGAGTCCCCCGACGAGGCGTACGCGGATCTGGGGGCGACGACGTCGGAGGCGATGGACATCGCCGAGACGAGCATGGACATCGTCCGGTCGTTCGTGCCAAGCGAGACGCTCGACGACCGGCTCCGGGGGAAGGCGGTCCACGCCACCGGCTCGCCCGACTTCCAGCACCTGCTGCGGTTCCACAACGACCCCGTCGTCGCCGGCGCCCGCGCGGTCCTCGACGAGCGACCGATCGTGACCGACATCACGATGGCGAAGGCGGGGATCACCGGCCGCGGCCACGACTGCCCGGTGGAGAAAGCGATCGGCGAGGGCGCGGATCTGGCGGCCGAGACCGGGATGACCCGGACCGCGGCGTCAGTGCTGGAACTCGACAAACGGGGCGTTTACGACGGCGCGATCGCGGTCGTCGGGAACGCCCCCACCGCGGCGCTGGCGCTGTCGGACTGCATCGCCGACGGCACCCGCCCGGCGGTCGTCGTCGCGACGCCGGTTGGGTTCGTGAAGGCCGCCGAGAGCCGGGAGCGGGTGCGGGCGGTCGCCGCGGAGTACGGCGTGCCCGCGGTCACGAACGTCGGCACCCGCGGCGGCAGCGGGCTCGCGGCGGCGCTCACGAACGAACTAGTCCACGTCGCCAGCGACGCCCGCGAGGGGACCGTCGATCTCGGGGACGACGAGGGTCCGACCGATGAGTGAGGACTACGACCTCGACGCCGGGCCGGATCCGGCCACGTTCGCGGCCGCGGCACCCGAGCCGTCGGCCGCGGATGCGGCTCCCGTCCGCGCGGTCGGGATCGGCCCCGGTACCCCCGAGTACCTCACCCGCCGCGGCGCCGAAGCGATCCGCGCGGCCGACGTCGTGGTCGGGTTCGGGACCGTGGTGGAGTTCGTCGCGGACGAGACCGACGCCGACCTGCTGACCTGCGGCTACCGCGACGAGGGGGAGACGCTGGACGCGTTCGCAGAGCGGGTCGCCGCGGGCGATCGCGGGGTCGCGGTCCTGATGGGCGACCCCAACCATTCGGGGTACCAGTTCCTCGGAAAGGTCGAGCGCGCGGTCGACGCGCCCGTCGAGGTGATCCCCGGGATCTCGTCGCTCCAGATCGCCGCGAGTCGGGCCCGGACGCCGATGGAGGACGCCGAGTTCGTGACGCTCCACAAGAGCGGCGACCTCGACGCCGACCTCGATCGGCTCGTCGCCGCCGTCGACGACCGCCACCTGCTGGTGTTGCCCCGCCCGTTCGACCGGATGCCGGGCGACGTCGCGGACCTGCTGGTCGACGCCGGCGCGGACCCCGCCCTCGACGCGCTGGTGTTCGAGCGGCTGACCCACGACGACGAGGCCGTGACCCGGACCACGCTCGGCGCCCTCCGGGCGTCCGCCGGCGGCGAGGGGCCGGAGTCGACGCCGTATTCGGACCTCTCGGTGCTCGTGGTTCGGGCGGGCGGAGCGGAGACCGCAGCGGGAGCGGGGGCCGACACGTGAGGGGCGTCGTGCTCGGCGGGACGCAGTCCGGCGTCGGCAAGACCGTCGCCGCGCTCGCGACGATCCGGGCGCTGCAGGACGACGGCCACGAGGTCCAGCCCGCGAAGGCCGGCCCCGACTTCATCGACCCCAGCCACCACGCGCAGGTCGCCGACCGACCCTCTCGGACGCTGGACCTGTGGCTCGAAGGCCGGCAGGGCCTCCGTCGGAACTACGCCCGCGGCGACGGCGACGTCTGCGTGGTCGAGGGCGTGATGGGGCTGTACGACGGCGACTGTTCGAGCACCGCGATGGTGGCGGCGGCGCTGGACCTCCCGGTGGTGCTCGTCGTCGACGCCAAGGCCGGGATGGAGAGCGTCGCCGCCACCGCCCACGGGTTCCGCGAGTACGCGGCCCACGCCGGCGTCGACGTCGAGGTGGCGGGGATCCTCGCCCAGCGCGCCCACGGTGGCCGCCACGCCGAGGGGATCCGCGACGCGCTCCCCGAGGGGCTGACGTACTTCGGCCGGATCCCGCCGGACTCGGCGCTGGAGATCCCCGACCGCCACCTCGGGCTGGAGCTGGGGTCGGAGGCGCCGGTCGACGACGGGGCGCTGGCGGCGGCCGCGGAGACGATCCGCACCGACCGACTCCTCGACGTCGCGCGGGCGCCGCCCGCCTCGGACCCGGAGCCGGGCCCCGCCGACCGCGACCCCGCCCGGACGGCCGGGGAGCGCCCGACCGTCGCGGTCGCCCGCGACGCCGCCTTCGCGTTCGTCTACCCCGCGACGCTCGACCGCCTCCGTGACCGCGCGAGGGTAGTCACGTTCTCCCCGGTCGCAGGCGAGACCCTCCCGGCGTGCGACGGAGTCTACCTCCCGGGTGGCTACCCCGAGCTCCACGGCCCGGCGCTCGCGGAGAGCCCGGCGCTGTCGACGATCGCCGACCGCGCGGCCGACGGCCTCCCGGTCATCGGGGAGTGCGGCGGGCTGATGGCGCTGTCGGAGTCGCTGACAACCGTGGAGGGCGACACCCACGCGATGGCGGGCGTCCTCCCGGCCGAGGTCCGAATGTGCGACCGCTACCAGGCGCTGGATCACGTCGAGCTCCGGGCCGACCGCGACACGCTCACCGCGTGCGCGGGCGAAACCCGTCGTGGCCACGAGTTCCACTACTCCAGCGCCGACGTCGGCGCCGACGCACGGTTCGCGTTCGCGGTCCGCCGCGGCTCCGGGATCACGGACGAACGCGACGGCCTCACCGAGTACCGGACGCTGGGGACCTACTCCCACCTCCACCCCGAGAGCGGGGCGTTCGACGCCTTCCTGGATCGCGTGGCGGCCGCCGCGGAGTGACGCCGGCGGCTACTCCGTCCCGGCCGCGCCGCCGGTCGCGGCGCCCGAGAGCAGGAGCGCGAGCCCCGCGGCGCCGACGCCCACTGCGAGGGTCGGGGATCCGATTCCGGCGCCGGGCCCGACCGCGAGCAGCACCACGACCCCCATCGCGGCGACGCCGCCGACCGAAACCGCGACCGCCCGGCCGCGGCCGACGAGGACTGCGAATCCGGCGATCACGAGTGCGGCGCCGACCGCGACGGTGCCGGCGACGGTGGGCGTGAGAGACGCGGGACCGACGACACCGATGCCCGGAACCCCGCGGGGCGCCGCGACGAGCCCCGTCCGTCCGGCGAGTGCGACGCCGGCGGCGGCGACACCCAGCCCGGTGAGCCGAGCTACGAGGTCGGCGTATCGCATACCCGTCCAGACACCGCGGAACGGGAAGTGCGTTCGGGTCCCGGCGCGTTACCGGCTGAACAGCGACGCGTGGACCGGCGCGAAATCGTCGCCGGCGTCGGACGCCCCGTCGGTGTCGTGGATCGAGCGGCCGTCGACGCCGTCGTCGAGGAAGTCCCGGAGCGGCGGGCCCACCTTCTCGGGTTCCACCAGGAAGGCGTCGTGGCCGTGGTCGGACTCGACCACGTGGTGGGCGACCGGGATCCCCGTCTCCCGGAACGCCCGCGCGACGGTCTCCGATTGGTCGACGGTGAAGTGCCAGTCGCCGGTGAACGAGACCACGAGCGCCTCGCCCTCGAACGCCGCCACCGCGCGGGCGTCGTCCTCGTACCCCTCCGCGAGGTCGTAGTCGTCCATCGCGCGGGTGAGGTAGAGATACGAGTTGGCGTCGAACCGGTCGACGAACTTCTCGGCCTGGTAGTCGAGGTACGACTCCACGTCGCGGTACGGGAAGAAGGCGGCCGCGGGGTCCGACGGGAACGAGTCCCGGCGGGCGTCCCGGCCGGCGGCGCGCCGCCCGAACTTCCCGTCCATCGACGACTTCGAGAGGTACATGATGTGGCCGATCTGGCGGGCCAGCGCCAGGCCGTCGGTCGGCCGGGCGTCGGCGTCGTAGTAGTCGCCGCCGTTCCACGCGGGGTCGGTGGTGATCGCCCGCCGTGCCACGGCGTCCAACGCGAGACACTGGGCGTCGAGCCGCGCCGCGCCCGCGACCGACACGACGTACTCGGCGTCGTCGGGGTAGCGCTTCGCCCAGTCGAGTGCGTTCATGCCGCCGACGCTGCCGCCGACGACCGCGTGGAGCCGGCCGACGCCGAGCTCGTCGAGCAGCAGCCGCTGGGCGCGGGTCCAGTCGCCCACCGTCACCGGCGGGAAGTCGGTGCCGTAGACCTCGCCGTCGGGACCCGTCGACGGCGGGCCGGAGGTGCCGTAACACGACCCCGGGACGTTGGCACAGACCACGTAGTAGTCGTTGGTGTCGATGGCCTTCCCGGGACCGACGATGTCGTTCCACCACGCCCGCGCCTGGCCGGCGGTCTCGGAGCCGTAGCCCGCGACGTTCTGGCTGCCGGTGAGGGCGTGACACACGAGCACCGCGTTTGTGCCGTCGAACTCGCCGTAGGTCTCGTAGGCCACCTCGAGGGTCGGGATCTCGTCGCCCGAGGCGAAGTCGAACCGGCCGAGGTCGACGGTGCCGCCGTCGGTCTTCATCCGCCGCCCCCAGCGTTCCGGGTCGCGGTCCGGATCGCCCGGTCCAGATCGGCGACGACGTCGTCGACGTCCTCGATTCCGACCGACAGCCGGAGCATCTCCGGCGACAGCCCCGCGGCGCGCTGTTCGGCCTCGTCCAACTGCGCGTGGGTCGTCGACGCCGGGTGGATGACCAGCGTCTTCGCGTCGCCCACGTTCGCGAGGAACGACGCGAGGTTAGTCGCCTCGCACGTCCGCTTGGCCGCCTCGAACCCCGCTGCGAGGCCGAAGGTGACCATCCCGCCGTACCCCTCGGTCCCGCCGTCGCCGTCGTCGACGCCGAGATACCGGGTCGCGTCGTCGTGCGTGGGGTGGTCCGCGAAGCCGGGGTACGACACCCACGCGACGTCGTCGTGGTCCCGGAGGAACGCCGCGACCGCGTGGGCGTTCCTGCAGTGTCTCGCCATCCGGAGCGGGAGGGTCTCGAGTCCCTGGATGGTCTGCCACGCGTCGAACGGCGACTGACAGTTCCCGAGCGTCCGGAGCGCGCGCTGCCGGACCACGTTCGCGAGCGCGGCGTCGCCGTACCGCTCAACGAAGTCGACCCCGAAGGCGGGGTTCTCGCCCGACAGTTCGTCGTAGTCGGCGTGGTCCCACGGGAAGGTGCCGCCGTCGACTACGACCCCGCCGACGGTGGTGCCGGAGCCGTGGATCCACTTGGTGGTCGACTCCCACACCACGTCGGCGCCGTGTTCGATCGGGCGGCAGAGGTAGGGCGTCGCGAAGGTGTTGTCGACGACCAGCGGCGCCCGCGCGTCGTGGGCGATCCCGGCGACCCGCTCGAAGTCGGGGGTCTTCAGCGAGGGGTTCGCGATCGTCTCCACGTGGACGTAGGCGGTGTCGTCGTCGACCGCCTCCTCGTAGGCGTCGTACTCCAGGGTGTCGACCACGCGGACGTCGATCCCGCGGCGCGTCGCCATCTTCGTGAGGTAGGTCGCGGTGCCGCCGTACATGTCCGCGGCGGCGACGACGTTGTCGCCCGCCGACGCGAGCACGCTCGTGACCGCGTCCAGCGCTGCCATCCCCGAGGCGGTCGCGACCGCGGCGGTTCCCCCTTCGAGCGCGGCGAGCCGTTCCTCCAGGATCCTGGTGGTGGGATTGGAGATCCGGGAGTAGACGTCGCCGTCGGCGTCCAGCGCGTAGAGGTCGGCCGCGCGGTCGGCGTCGTCGAAGACGTACGAGGTGGTCTGGACGATCGGCGGCGCCCGCGACCCCGTCGTCTCGTCCGGCGTCTGCCCGGCGTGCAGACTCCGGGTGTGGAACCCATCGGCCATCGTATGTGTAATACGCATATTCGCTGGTCGACTTATAACCGGCGGTTACGGTCCGACGGCGCCCCCGGGGCGCCGACCCGCGGACTCCGGCCGGACTACGCCGTGGGCTGCTCGACGTGGGCGCGCCAGAACGC
The DNA here is from genome assembly GCA_964541645.1 of uncultured Halobellus sp. Classification (GTDB taxonomy): domain Archaea; phylum Halobacteriota; class Halobacteria; order Halobacteriales; family Haloferacaceae; genus Haloquadratum. The sequence continues at coordinate 15,825 of CAZIQT010000011.1, forward strand.
CGGCTGGAGGTAGGCCGCGTACGCCCCGCGGTAGCCCGCCAGCCGAGCCGCCGGTGCGACCGCGCTCGCCACCGCCCCTGCCACCCCCTCGGTCCGGAGGAAGGTGGTGTTCCCGTCGAGCGCGTCGGCGATCAGCGCCCGCTGGAGGGGGTCGTCCGTCGACCGCGACCGGTCGTGCGCCAACCCGCCCAGCGTGGGGAGCACCTGCCGGAGCCGCCCCGGCGACCGGATCTCCGTCACGACGAGCGCCCGCTCCTCGGCACGGTTCCGGAAGGTGTGGGCGACGCCGGGGTCGACCGTGACCGACTCGCCCGCCGCGGCCGTCCGCTCCGTGCCGTCGAGTCGGATCGTCAGCGATCCGGACTCGACGGCGAAGACCTCCACGCTCCGCTCGTGGTAGTGCGCCGGCGGGCCGTCGTAGCCGGGGCCGAAGACGCTCAGCGTCCGGATCGGCTCCTCGTCGTCGGAGAGCGGAATCCCCCAGACCGACCGGGTGGGGTGGGAGGTGATCGGGCCGACCCGCTCGCGCACCCTGTCGTCGAGCCACCCCCCGTCGGCGACCTCGAACCCCGTTCCCGGGATCGGTGCGCCGTCGGCGTCGAGCGTGCGGCCGGTGACGTACGTGGACATACCCGCCGGTTGGCGTCCGAGCGGCAAAAACGCCGGCTCTCCGGGTCGCCCCGGGGGGTCGCGAGCCTCAGTCGTCGGCGGGGGCGGCCTCGGCGACGTCGAGTTTCGCGCGTGCGGCCGCCCGTCCGGCGGCGATGTCGACGTCGACGCCCGCGTCGGCCATCGCCTCGCCGACGACCCGGACGCCACGGCGGATGGCCTCGTCGGGGAGCCCCCCCATGTTGCTCACCCGGAAGATGGACCCGCCGAGGTGGCCCTGGCCGCCGGAGATGCTCACGTTCCGGGCGTCGACGCCGTCGAAGAACGCGTCGGCGTCGTCACCACGGACCGCCTCGGGCAGCGACACCGCGGTCACGGTGTTCGAGCGCACGGTGGCGTCCTCGGCGGTCCCGAACAGGTCCAGCCCCATCCCCGAGAACCCCGCACGGAACGCGGCGGCCTGCCGGCGGTGGCGGCGGATCCGGGCGGGCATGGTCTCCGCCACGATGTCCTCGACCGCGACCGCCATCGCGCGGAACAGCGGCACCGCGCTGGTGAACGGCGTCTGGTTGGAATCGGCCTTCCGGAGGTGCTTCTCCAGGTCCTCGTAGAACGGCGCGGACTCGCCGTCGAGGTCGTCGACGACCTCCTCGGTCACGTACATCGCGGAGATCCCCGGCGGCGCCGCGAGCGCCTTCTGGGCGTCGGTGATCGCGACGTCGACGTTCCAGGGGTCGACACAGAACACGTCGCCGCCGATCGAGGTGACGCCGTCGACCACGAACCGGGCGTCGTAGTCGTCGGCGATCCGGCCCACGCCCGAAACGGGGTTCAGCAGCCCGGTGCTCGTCTCGTTGTGGACCATGGTCACCACGTCGGTGTCGGCGGTGATCGCGGCGTCGACGTCCGCGAGCGGGATCGACTCCCCCCACGGCACCTCCACGCGGGTCACCTCGGCGTAGCGGTCGGCGATCCGCGCGAACCGCCGGCCGAACTTCCCGTTGACGAGCGCGACGACGTGACCGCCCGCGTTCCCGGACCGTGTCCGGTCGCTCGCGGGACTCCGTCCCGCACTGCCGACGAGGTTCGCGACCGCGGCCTCCATGCCCATCGACGCGGTGCCGTTGAGCAGCAGGGAGGTCCCGCCCGCGTCGGTGGCGGTCGTCGTCCCGTCGAGCGTGGACTCCTCGAAGACGTAGTCGAGGCCGTCCTGCGCACGCCCGTACACCTCCTCGAACGCCGCCGACCGGTGGGAGACCATCGGCCCATCCATCGCCGCCGACACCTCGTCGGTGATCGGTACCGGACCCGGGTTGAGGAGGAGGAAGTCCTCGTCCATACCGGGCGATTGCGGCGCTGGGGCATAAGCGGCACGGGTTCGGTCAAAACGCGGTTCACATATCAGGGTCGACGACGACGGCCGCCGCCCGCTGACGACACACCTAACACCGCGCCGTCCGACGGTCGGGACGAATGAGCGACGAGCCGTCGCCCCGCCGCGCCGACGGCGGGCCCGACCCGACACACGCCGATCCGGACAACCCATACCTCCGCGACCCGCACCTGGAGTTCGACCCCGTGGCGTCGCTGTCGCGGGCGACCGCGGCGTCGCAGGCCGCCGCCCTCCGGGACGCGATCCGGGAGCACGACCGCCGGTACTACGTTCTCGCCGACCCCCTGATCTCCGACCGGGCCTACGACGACCTGTTCGCACGGCTCCGAGCCCTCGAAGATCACTTCGACCTCGCGACCGACGCCAGCCCCACCCGGCGGGTCGGCGGCGAGCCGGTGGACGAACTCGACACTGTCGAACACGCCGCGCCGATGCTCTCGATCGAGCAGTCCACCGACGCCGACGACCTCCGGGAGTTCGACCGCCGGGTGCGGGAGGCGGTCGGCGACGTCGACTACGTCTGCGAGCCCAAGTTCGACGGGCTCTCCGTGGAGATCGTCTACGAGGACGGCGCGTTCGTCCGGGCGGCCACCCGCGGCGACGGCGAGTACGGCGACGACGTGACCGCGCAGGTCCGGACCATCCGGTCGGTCCCGCTGGCGCTGGCGGGCGACCCGCCCGACCGGCTCGCGGTCCGCGGCGAGGTGCACATGCCCCGCGACGCGTTCCGCGACCACAACCGCGAGCGGGTCGAACGCGGGGAGGAGCCGTTCGCCAACCCCCGGAACGCCGCCGCGGGGACGCTCCGACAGCTCGACCCCGCGGTCGTCGCCGACCGCCCGCTGGACTGTTTCGTCTACGACGTGCTGGACGCGAGCGCGATGCCGCCGTCCCAGCGCGCGGCGCTCGACCGGCTCCGGGCGTGGGGGTTCCACGTCGCCGACCGGATCGAGATCGTCGACGCCGTCGACGCCGCGATCGACTACCGCGACGCCCTGCTCGACGCCCGCGAGGACCTGAACTACGAGATCGACGGGACGGTGATCAAGGTCGACGGCCGCGACGCCCGCGAGCAGTTGGGGGCGACCGCCCGCGCGGTCCGGTGGGCGTTCGCGTACAAGTTCCCGCCGCGGGCGGCCGTCACCCGCGTCACCGACGTGGTCGTCCAGGTGGGCCGGACCGGCCGGCTCACCCCGGTCGCGCTGTTGGATCCCGTGGACGTCGGCGGGGTCACGGTGTCGCGGGCGTCGCTGCACAACCCCGAGGAGATCGAGCGGCTGGGCGTCGGGGTCGGCGACGAGGTCCGGGTCCGGCGCGCGGGCGACGTGATCCCGGAGGTCGCCGCGGTGCTCGACCACCGCGCCGACGGCGCCTTCGAGTTCCCCGAGGCGTGTCCGGCGTGCGGCAGCCCCGTCGAGCGCGACGGTCCGCTGGCGTTCTGCTCCGGCGGGCTGGCGTGCGACGGCCGGCTGGTTCGCGCGGTGGTCCACTACGGCAGCCGCGACGCCCTCGACGTCGACGGTCTGGGGGAAAAACGCGTTCGACAGCTGGTCGACGCGGGCGTGCTCTCGTCGCTCCCTGACCTCTACCGGCTGTCGGTCGACGATCTCGCCGCCCTCGACGGATGGGGGGAGACGAGCGCCGAGAACCTGGTCGCGGCGATCGACGCCACCCGGTCGCCGCCGCTGCCGGCGTTCCTGGTCGCGCTCGGCATCCCGGAGGTCGGCGGGAGCACCGCCCGGAACCTCGCCCGCGAGTTCGGCGACCTCGACGGGCTGCTGTCGGCGACCGACGACGAGCTTCGGGCGGTCGACGACGTCGGCCCGACGGTCGCGGACCGCGTTCGGACGTTCCTGGACAACGACCGGAACCGCGAGGTCATCGCGGAGCTCCGCGCGGTCGGCGTCGACCCGGAGCCGGTCGCTCGGCCCGACGCCGCCGACGCCCTCGACGGGCTGACGGTCGTGTTCACCGGGTCGCTGTCGGTGACGCGGGCCGACGCGACCGACCTGGTCGAGCGCCACGGCGGCAGCGTCACCGGCAGCGTCTCCGGCAACACCGACTACCTGGTCGCGGGCGACGACCCCGGCCGGACCAAGCGCGACGCCGCCGCCGACAACGACGTGCCGATCCTCGACGAGGACGCCTTCGCCGACCTGCTCGCCGACCGCGGGGTCGCGTACCCGCCCGACGAGTCCGCGTAACCCCGCTGCCGGGGACGTGTCGGAACGTTCAAACCCCCGTCAGGCGAAATCAAAGGAAGTGAATCCGGACCGGATACGGGCTCGCTCCCCGCTTCTGATCGTGGCGGTCGGCACGGTGCTCCTCGCGGCCGCCGTGGCTCACCACAGCCGGGAGATCGCCGCGGTGGGCGGCGTCGCGGGGCCGGCGCTCGCGCTCGCGCTCGACGGCATCCCGGCGCTCGCGCTGGCGTACGGCGGCCGTCGGCTCTCGCAGACCGACCTCCCGCCCCGCGAGACGTGGACCGCCGTCGTGTGGTCGCTCGGCGGCACCGTCCTGTTCGTCGGGGTGATGGGGGCGACGTTCCTGGTTCGGACCTTCGAGGGCCGCCCCCTGGTCGAGCCGATCTTCCCGCTCCTGGTCGCGGCGTCGGCCGGCGGCATCGCGGGCCTGGTGGCGGGGTACTACGGCGCCCGCGCCCGGACCGACGCGCGCCGCTCCCGGACGGCGACGAACGCGCTGGCGTTCATCAACGACCTCATCAGACACGACCTCCGGAACGACCTGAACGTGATCCGCGGCCACGCGGACCTCCTGTCGGAGTCGGCCGACGAGGTCGCCGGCGACCCCGACCTCGTCGCCGACAAGACCGAGGAGGCGCTGTCCCGGATCGAGACCAGCCGGGTCATCGCGGACACGCTCGTCGGCGACCCGGACCTCGAGCCGGTGGATCTCGTCCCCGTGACCACCGAACTGGCCGCACGGGTGGGGAACGCCTTCGGCGCGACTGTCGAGGCCGACCTCCCGGAGTCGGCGGTCGTGACCGCCAACGACGGCGTCCGGTCGGTCGTCGACAACCTCCTCGAGAACGCGGTCGAACACAACGACGCCGACGACCCGCAGGTCGAGGTCGCGGCCACGGTAACGGGCGACACGGTCCGGCTCACCGTCACCGACAACGGCCCGGGCATCCCGGACGACCTGAAGGAGTCGGTGTTCGAGCCCCGGGAGGACGGCTCCAGCGGCGGGCTCTCGCTGGTGTACACGCTCGTCACAGGGTACGGCGGCGGCGTCCGCGTCGAGGACGCGACCCCTCGCGGCACGCGGATCGTGGTCGACCTGCCGCGGGCCGCCGACGCGTGACCGCCCCGAGGCGCTACAGGTCCTCGCGGTCGAACGCCCAGTAGCCGACGGCGACCGGGAGCGCGATCCACAGAAGCAGGACGACGAACAGGAACCCCCCGGAGAAGTACACCGGAACCGACTCCTGGAGCACCGGCCCGAGCGCGGTCTGTTCGCCGAACGTCGCGCTCACCAGCCGCGCCCGCGCCGGGCCGTAGTACAGCTCGGCCGCGAGCGTCTCGTAAGCCTTCAGCGGGTTCAGATATTTCAGGAAGACGCCGAGCTTGACCCGGGTGAGCTCCGAGACGCCGCCCGCCCCGACCTGGTCGGCGGTGTAGTTGAGCAGCTTCGGGATCCCCTCCGAGACCGACCCCCACAGCACCGCGAAGACGAGGTACAGCCCCATCGTCGCGAGGGTCGCCTCCCGGTTCGACCCCGCGAGCGCGGAGATCCCGAGCCCGATGGAGACGAACGCTACCCCTAAGAGCGCGGTGAGCGCGACCTGCGGCACGAACGACCCGAGTTGCAGCCGGGTCCCGGTCGCGATCAGGACGACGAACACGAACAGGAACCCCACCAGCAGCGCGGCGACCACCACCGCCGAGCGCCCGAGGAACTTCCCGACCACCGCGTCGAGCCGGGAGTTCGGCAGCGACAACAGGAGCTTGACCGACCCCGTCTCGCGCTCGCCGGTGATCGAGCCGTACGACGTCGACAGCGCGATGAACCCGAGCACCAAGGCGAGCAGCCCCGGGAACGAGAAGCTGAACACCCCGAGGTTGGCGAAGAAGCCGAACAGGTTCGACACCTGGCGGTTCTCCGGCCCGATCAGGACGCCGAAGAACAGCGCGGCAGCGCCGCCGAGAAACAGCGCGAAAAACAGCGTCGACCCGTGGAGCCACCGCGACCGGATCGCGTCGCGGAACTCCTTGCGGGCGACGGCCTGCCAGCTCATCGTGGCACCTCCGCGTTCCCCGCGTTCCCGGCGTCGTCCGCCTCGGGCTCCTCGTCGGCGGCGTCGCCGCGGTCAGCCCCGCCGTCGGGCGCCCCGTGCGTCCCGTCGGTCTCCGTGTACGCGAGGAACAGGTCCTCCAGCGACGCCTCCTGGGTGCTGAAGTCGTCGACCGGGACGCCGTCGTCCTCCAGCGTCGTGACGACCGTCGTCTTGGCGTCACTGTCGCACGCCACCCGGAGCGCGTCGTCGCCGTCGCGGTCGACGCTGTCGACGCCAGCCAGGCCCCGGAGCGTCGCGAGCAAGTCGTCGTCGACCGCCGCGCCGACGGTGATCCGGAGCGTGGCGTCGGCGTCCGACGCCGCCCGCAGCCCGTCGATGGAGTCGACCGCGACGAGTTCGCCCTCCCGGAGGATCCCCACCCGGTCGCAGACCGCCTCGACCTGTTCGAGGATGTGACTCGAGAAGAACACCGTCGTCCCGCGGTCGGCCTCCGCGAGCACGATCTCGCGCATCTCCTTCGCGCCCGCGGGGTCGAGCCCCGAGGAGGGTTCGTCCAGGATCAGGAGGTCGGGGTCGCCGACCAGCGCCATCGCGAGCGCGAGCCGCTGGCGCATCCCCTTCGAGTATCCGCCAGCCTTCCGGTCGGCGGCGTCGGCGAGGCCGACCCGCTCCAACACGGCGTCGGGGTCGGCGTCGACCTCCTTCGAATCGACCGCGAACTCCACGTGTGCGCGGCCGGTCAGCCGGTCGTACACGTCGAATCCTTCGGGGAGGACGCCTGTTCGTTCCCGCACGGCGACGCTCTCCCGACGGGCGTCGTGACCCAGTACGGTCACCGTCCCCGAGGTGGGGCGGACGAAGTCGAGGAGGAGGTTGATGGTCGTCGACTTCCCCGCACCGTTGGGGCCGAGAAAACCGAACACCTCCCCCTCTTCGACGGTCAACGAGAGGTCCGAGACGGCGGTGACGTCCTCGAACCGTTTCGTCACCCCGTCGAGTTCGATGGCAGCCATACCCGAAGGTTGTCAGGTCCCCGGATAAAGCGTTTGGTGCGAGAATCAGGTCTGAGACTCCCTGGCGGCCGTTCGGATCGGTTTCGGACTCCGGGTTACACCTCGTCGCCGGGGTCGTGGGCGCTCCGCATCCGTTCGGCCTCCGCCGCGTACCGCTCCCGAACGTCGGCGTCGTCGACGGGCGTCAACTCGTCGGGGTCGACGTCGACGGCGGCCGTGGTTCCGGCCCCGCGCTGTCGCAGCACCGTCGTCGACACCTGCCGTCGGTGCGCCCACGACCCGTCGGGGGTCGCGTAGGTCGTGTCCACGAGTCCGCGGTCGGTGTAGGTCCGTTCGACGAGCCAACACCGGACGGCGTCCGCGTCGGTCATACCCGCGTTCGGTCGCGGCGCGCCTTGTAGCTACCGCGTCACGCTCAAGCCGCTCGGGGCGCTACGTCGGCGTGATGGATCGCAGCGACCTCCGCGACCGCACCGCGGAGCTCCCGACCGACCCCGGCGTCTACCAGTTTCTCGACGGCGACGACGTGCTCTACGTCGGCAAGGCCGTCGACATCCGCGACCGGGTCAGGTCGTACGCGGACCCGCGAGGCGAGCGGATCCGCCGGATGGTCGCCCGCGCCGACGGGATCGACGTCGCCGTCACCGACACCGAGACGCAAGCGCTCCTGCTCGAAGCGAACCTGATCAAACGGTTCCAGCCGCGGTACAACGTCCGGCTGAAGGACGACAAGTCCTACCCGTTGGTGCAGCTCACCGACCACGCGGTACCGCGGATCGAGATCACCCGCGATCCCACGCCCGGGGCGACCGTCTTCGGCCCGTTCACCGACAAGCGTCGGGTCGAGACGGTGGTGAAGGCGCTCCGAGAGACCTACGGCCTCCGCGGGTGTTCGGATCATAAGTACGCCACCCGGGATCGGCCGTGTCTCGACTACGAGGTCGGGCTGTGTACCGCCCCGTGTACCGGCGAGATCTGCGAGTCGGCGTACGGCGACGACGTCGAGTCGGTGGTCCGGTTCTTCGAGGGCGAGACCGGCGTGTTGGCGGACCCCCTCCGAGACGCGATGGCGACCGCCGCGGAGTCCGAGCAGTTCGAGCGCGCGGCCAACCTCAGAGATCGGCTCGACGCGATCGAGTCGTTCCACGGTGCGGGCGAGGAGGCCGTCTCCGCCCGCACCGACGAACGGGCGGTCGACGTGCTCGGCGTCGCGGTCGAGGGTGACGCCGCGACCGTCGCGCGGCTGCATAGCGAACGCGGCCAACTCGTCGACCGCTCGACCCACCGGCTCGACGCCCCGGAGGGCGGCGAGCGGTCGGCGGGCGTCCTCACCGCGTTTCTGACCCAGTACTACGCCGAACGCGACTTCCCGGACGCGGTCCTCACCTCCGAGCGCCCGGACGACGGCGACGTGGTCGCGTGGCTGAACGCCGAGGGGGTCGACGTCCGCGTCCCGGGGGCCGGACGGGAGGCGAAGCTGGTCGACCTCGCGCTGAAGAACGCCCGCAGCGGGCCGGACCGCGACGACGAAGCCGGGGCGCTGGCCGCCGCGCTGGGGCTTCCGGCGGCCGACCGGATCGAGGGATTCGACGTGAGCCACGCCGGCGGCGACGCGGTCGTCGGGAGCGACGTCTGCTTCGTCGACGGCGCGGCCGAGAAGTCCGACTACCGCCGGAAGCGGCTCCCGGACCGCAACGACGACTACGCGTCGATGCGCGACCTCGTCCGGTGGCGCGCCGAGCGCGCCGTCGAGGGCCGCGACGACCGACCCGACCCGGACCTGCTGCTGATCGACGGCGGCGACGGCCAGCTCGGGGCGGCGCGCGACGCGCTCTCGGAGACGGGGTGGGACGTGCCCGCGGTCGCGTTGGCGAAGCAGCGGGAGCTCGTCGTCACGCCCGACGGCGTCGACGACTGGGACGACGACGATCCCGCGCTCCACCTCCTCCAACGCGTCCGCGACGAGGCCCACCGGTTTGCGGTCCAGTACCACCAGACCGTTCGCGACGACGTGGGGACCGTTCTCGAGGACGTCCCCGGCGTCGGTCCGGAGACCCGACGGGCGCTGCTCCGGCGGTTCGGGAGCGTCGAGAACGTCCGGTCGGCGTCGTCGTCGGACCTGACCGACGTGCCGGGAGTCGGCGAGAGGACCGCGCGGACGATCGCAGAGCGGCTGTGACCGCACGGATAGGCTGACAGTCGGCACGGTCGCCCCCCACGCCGACGTGCCGAACGACCGCTGCCCGGCGCGGGGTCGCTCCTACGTCACGCCGGCGGTGGTCCCGGTTCCGTATATGAACCTACGCGATCTCCGCGTACTGCTCGGAGAGCTTTCCGGCGGCGTCGTCGAGCAGGTCGTGCTCGTAGTCGTCGAGATCCCACTCGACGACCTCCTCGACGCCGTCGGCGCCGAGTTTGACCGGGACCCCGACCGCGGTGTCGTCGTAGCCGAACTCGCCGTCGAGCGGGATCGACGCCGGCAGCACCTCGCCCGTGTCGCGGAGAATGGCCTCCACGGTGTGAGCGACGCCCGTCGCGGGCCCCCACTGGGTCGCGCCCTTCCGCTCGATGACGTCCATCGCGGACTCGGTGAGGTCGGTCAGGATCGCCTCGCGCTCGTCGGCGGAGAACTCGGGGTCGCGGCCGTCGACCCGGACCTTCGAGAAGACGGGGACCTGTGCGTCGCCGTGTTCGCCCAGGATCGTCGCCTCGACGTTCCGCACGGGGACGTCGAACCGGCGGCTCAGCACGTACCGGAAGCGCGCGGAGTCCAGCCGGCCACCGAACCCGATCACGGAGCGGCGGTCGCGGTCGCCGGCCTCGTAGAGGTGCCGGTTCAGCAGGTCGACGGGGTTCGAGGTCGTCACGGAGACGAAGTCGTCGTTGTACTCCGACAGCGACGACCCGATGTCCTCCATGATCGGCGCGTTGTCGCCCGCTAAGTCGGTCCGGCTCTGTCCGGGCTGGCGGGGGATTCCGGCGGTGATCACCACGACGTCCGACCCCGCGGTGGCCTCGTAGCCGCCCTGGACGACCTCGGTGTTCGAGTCGTAGGCGATCCCGTGGTTCGCGTCCGCGGCCTGCCCGACGGTTTCGTCCTCCTTGTCCGGGATGTCGACGAAGACGAGCTCGTCGACGACGTCCCGGAGCGCGAGGTTGTACCCGGCCGCGGCGCCGACCGTTCCGGCGGCACCGACCACACTGACTTTCGTCATATCGGCTGTAAAAGTCGTTCGCGCCGGATTAAACGCTTCGGAACCGGGAGGCGGGCGCCGAGTTCACCCGGAACGCTCGGCGCACGGTCACCGCACGATGGTGACGTCGTCGCTCCGGTCGTGTTCCAGCTCCGCGGCCGTCGCGGCGGCGACGTCGTCGCCGAACGCCCGCTCGACGAGGTGGAGCGCGAGGTCGATCCCGCTCGTGATCCCGCCCGCGGTCACCACCGCGCCGGCGTCGACGACCCGGCGGTCGAGCACCTCCACGCCCGCCGCCCGGAGGTCCGCGATTGCGCTCCGGTGGGTCACCGCGGGGCGATCGTCGAGCACGCCCGCGCGTTCCAGCAGCATCGCGCCGGTGCAGACCGACGCCACCTCGGCGCCGCCCGCCCGGTGTTCGCGGATCGCGGCCGGCAGCGCCCCGGTTTCGACCTCCCGGCGAACCCCGCCGTCGTCGTCGCCCCACCCGCCGCCCGGCACGACCAGCAGGTCCGGCGCGTCGTCGGCGTCCGGCGCCGGCAGCACCCCGTCCGGGACCACGCGGAGCCCTTTCGCCGCGGTGACGACGTCGCGGTCGGCGAGCGTGACGAGCGAGACGTCGCAGTCGGCGCCGACGTTCGCGGCGGTCCGGAACACCTCGTAGGGACCGATCGCGTCGAGTTCGTCGAAGCCGTCGAAGATCGGGATGTGGACGCGCATACCGGCCGGTCGGTCGGGTACGTAGTAAACGGCGACGGTAGCCGCGGAAGTGAACTCTCCGATTTCACGAGCGCGACGAGGATTCGAACCACGGTCGCTCACTTCGTTCGCTCCCTGCTTCGAATCCTTTCCGGTACGTCGGGACACGCCTCGCTGTACGAGCGCGACGAGGATTCGAACCACGGTCGCTCACTTCGTTCGCTCCCTGCTTC
>CAZIQT010000012.1:0-5987 GCA_964541645.1 uncultured Halobellus sp.
GACGTACCGCTCCGGCGGCGGGAACGAGAGGTCGCGGGTGAGTTCCGCCTCCGCCGGCGTCGCGAGCGCGGGGTTCGACGCGACGGCGTCGGGGTCGATCAGGAGGAGGTCGCCGTACGCCGCCGCGGGCATCGACGGCTGTGCCTGGATCCCCACGCCGCCGCCGCCCGCCACCGCCGCCCGCCCGGCGGCGACGTGGCCGTCGCCGATCGCCCCGCCGTCGACGCCGGAGTACAGCACCACGTCGTAGGCGTCCTCCGGGGGGGTCGGAACCGGGTCGGGGGGTGCGACCCGCGTCACCGCCACGGGGCCGATCACCGACAGCGCGGTTTCGAGATACCGGTTCCGGTCGTTCGTGACGAGCAGCACGTCGACCGTGGCGTCGGCCGGGGCGGCCACGTACGCCACGTCGTCGGCGGTGAAGGAGTCCCGCGGCGACAGCCGGATCTCCCCGCCGTCGGCCGGCACCGGGAACGTGACCGTCCGGACGTCGCCGGGGGCGAGTTCGACCGTCGCCGCCTCGTCGCCCAGCGACACCCGCCTGGTCACGGGGTCGCCGCCGAAGTTCCGCACCGACGCCGTGACCTCCTCGCCGGCGAAGCTCCGGTCGACGATCCCGACGTTGTCGGCGCCGCCGGCGGCGAACTGCCGGAGGTCGACCGTGAGCCCCCTGGCTTCCGCCGCCCGGACCGCGGTCCGCCACTCGCTTCCCCCCGCGAAGTCGCTGAACACGACCACCCGGGCGTTCTCGCCGGCGAGGCTGGCCGCCCGCGTGATCGCGGTCCGAAGGCTGCCCGGGGCGCCGGTCGGGCGCAGCCGCCCGAGGGTCTCCGCGGCGTCCGCCGCGGTCCCCGTCCGGAGCGGCACCGACACCCCGGCGTCGGCGACGACGACCGACGTGGTCGAGGTGACCGCGCCGCCGGCGGCGTCGACCGCGCGCTCGAATCGGGTCGACCCCCCGGATTCGACGGTCATGCTCGCGGTGGCGTCGACCACCACCACGGTCTCCTCGACGGTCTCCGACTGGGCGGCCGGCACGTACGGCGCCGCGAGCGCCGTCGCGAAGAGCAGGATCGCGAGCAGCTGTAACAGGAAGACCAGGTTGCGTTGCAGCCGCTGGAACAGCGGGCGCGACGACGAGGTTCCCTCGGCGTCGATCAGAAACCGGACGGTCGGGAGCCGGAGCCGGCGGGGATCCGGCCGGATCAAGTAGAGGACGATGACGGGAAGCGCCGCGAGCGCGGCCGCGAGCCCCAGCGGGGAGAGGAAGACGTCCGAGAGGACCATCGTTCGGCACGCCGGCCCCCGGGGTATTGGACCTTTCCCACCCGGGACGATCGTCGTGGTCCCGCCCGACGACGGTTCGCCGCCCCCGCTCCCGTCGCGTCCGTCGGGGGAGAGCAAGCCCTTTCACCCGTGCATCCTACCACCTTCGTATGGAAACGAAGCGGGAACTGCTCGACCTGCTGCTGAGTGACGCTCGCGAGAGCACCGAGGACATCGCCCGCCAACTCGGGACCGACGCAGCCACGGTCGAGGCGCTGGTCGACGAGCTGGAGTCGGAGGGGGCGATTCGCGGCTACCAGGCGGTCGTCGACTGGGACAACGTCGACGAATCCCACGTCCGCGCGGAGGTCGAGCTGAACGTCGAACTCGACCGCGAGACCAAATACCGCGACATCGCCACCCGCGTCGCGAAGTTCCCGGAGGTGTCGTCGCTCCGGCTGGTCTCGGGGAGCTACGACTTCGCGATCGACGTCGAGGGCGACTCCATGCACGACGTCTCGCGGTTCGTCTCCGATCAGATCGCCCCGATCCCGGAGGTCACCCAGACGGTGACGCACTTCGTGATGGCGACGTACAAGGAACGCGGCGTCTACTTCGGCGACGGCGACGAGGACGACCGTCTCGCCGTCTCGCCATGACCGCCGGTACCGGGGAGTCCGAGCCGCCCGAAGCGTCCCGCCACCTCTCGCGTCGGGCCCGGGAGACGCCGCCCTCCGGGATCCGGCGGTTCTTCGAGCTGGCCGAGGAGATGGACGACCTGATCTCGCTCGGGGTGGGCGAGCCCGACTTCTCGGCGCCGTGGGCCGCCCGCAGCGCCGCGATCGACTCCCTGGAGCGCGGCCGGACCTCCTACACCGCGAACCGCGGGCGAAGCGACCTCCGGGCGGCGATCGCCGACCACGTCACCCGGTACGACCTGTCGTACGACCCCGACGATGAGATCCTGGTGACCACCGGCGCCAGCGAGGCGGTCGACCTCGCGATGCGGGCGTTGGTGGACCCCGGCGACACGGTCGCGCTCCCGCAGCCGTCGTACCTCTCCTACGGCCCGACGGTGTCGTTCGCGGGCGGGGAGGTGCTGTCGGTCCCCACCCGGGCGGAAAACGAGTTCGCGCTGACCTACGAGGATCTCGAACGCGCCGGCGCCGACGCGGCGTCGGTGCTGGTGCTGTGTTACCCCAACAACCCGACCGGCGCGGTGATGACCCGCGAGGAACTCGCCGCGGTCGCGGAGTTCGCCCGCGAGCACGACCTCTTCGTCGTGTCCGACGAGATCTACGCGGCGCTGCGGTACGAGGACGACCACGTCTCCATCGCGACCCTGCCCGGGATGCGCGAGCGGACCGTCGTGTTCAACGGGTTCTCGAAGGCCTACGCCATGACCGGGCTCCGGCTCGGGTACGCGCTCGGGCCGCCGGAGGTGATCGGCGCGATGAACCGGATCCACCAGTACACGATGCTGTCGGCGCCGACCACCGCGCAGTTCGCCGCGATCGAGGCCATAGAGAGCTGCGACGACGCGGTCGCGGAGATGCGGCAGGCGTTCGACCGCCGGCGGAACTACGTCATCTCCCGGTTCAACGAACTCGGGATGAACTGTTTCGAGGCCACAGGCGCCTTCTACGTCTTCCCGGAGTGTCCGCCGGGGTGGGAGGACGACGAGGCGTTCGCGGAGGCGCTGATCCGCGACGAACGGGTCGCGCTGGTCCCCGGCCGGGTGTTCGGCGAGGGTGGGGAGGGCCACCTCCGGGTCTCGTACGCCTCGGGGATGCCGGACCTGAAGGCCGCGCTCGACCGGATCGAGTCGTTCGTGCGGTCGGACTGAGGGTCCGGGGGCCGGCCGTACCTGTCACGACAGAATCAGAACCTATTACTGGGTCCGATCCCGGGTTGGCTACGAATGCCGTACCGAGCGGGCGGCGACGACGCGGTCGTCGGCACCACCGTGGGAGTCACGACCGCGCTCGAGGAGCTGAAATCCCGCGGAAGCGCGCTCCTCGTGGTCGGATCGGCCCCGGGGTCGATCTACGCGCAGTTGTCGGCGCGGCTGCTCGGCGAGGGCCCCGACCGGCGCCGGTTGCTGGTCGAACCCCGACGCGGCCCGGAGCGGCGGCTCGCCCCGGTCGAGCGCTGGACCCCGGAGTGGACCCGCGTGTTCCGGTGTCGGGTCGCCGCCCGCCGGTCGGCCGCGACCGCTGACGCGCCCGACGCTCGAGACGAACCGCGCCCCGGGGAGTGGGGTCCCGACGCCGACCCGGCAGCGGGCGCCGGCCCCGCACCCGACCCCGGTTCCGACGCCGACGGCCACGGGAGCGTCGTCGAGACGATCGACGGGTCGATCGCGGATCTGGGGGCCGCCGTCGGCGACACGATCGGGTGGTTCGACGACGTCGCGGGCGGGCTCGACCCCGCGGAGCTCCGCGTGGCGTTCGACTGCGTGGCGCCGCTGCTCTCGGCGTACCCCGACCCCGCGATCTTCCGGTTTCTCCACCTGGTCTCCTTCCAGATCCGACGGGTCGGCGGGATGGGCCACGTCCGGCTGTCGCGGCCGCTCGACTCCGACCCCGTCCGGCTGCTCGCGCCGCTTTTCGACGCGATCATCCAGCTCCGGGTGGACGGGACCGACGCGGTCCACCGGTGGCACTTCCGGGACGCCGACGTCGTCTCGGAGTGGCTGCCGGTCGACACGACCGCGTGAGCCCCAGTACGCTTTTGTCCCTGTGTCCGGAGGAGTGACAGTATGTCAGGCATCGCCGATCCGACCGGCTCGGGCGGCGCCGGCTCCGACGACGGCCACCTCGGGATCGAGTTCGGGCCGGCGGAGTCCGGCGGCGTCGTGGTGTCGGATCCGATCGAGCGCAGCCGGTTTCTGCTCTCCACGCCCGACCCGGTCGACCTCCACGACGCCGACCCGGGGGCGTTCCGGTTTCCCGCCGACGCCGCGGTCCGGTTCCGGACCGACCGGTTGACCCTGGAGACCGTGGTCTCGGTGTGCGTCCGGGACGACGCCGGCGACCTCCTCGCCCGGACCGAACATTTCGCCGAGGAGTCCTTCGACGACGGCACCTACAGCGTGGAGCTGTTCGCACCGATCAAGCTCTACCTCCGGGTCGACGCCCCGTTCCGGGTGGTCTCCGACGCGACGCGCACCCGGATCGAGTTCGACGGCGCGACCGACGTGACCGTCGGGGCGCGCTCCCACCACAAGCGCCCGGCGGCGACGATCACCACCTCCGACCGGCCGCGGGACGCGATGCGGGCGGTCTCGCTCCTCGGGTCGGCGCTGAAGACCACGAGCGTCGAGCGGTCGTACCCGACGCTCCGCGGGCACCCGCCGCTCGTCGAACGCGGCGACTCCTTCGACGCACCAGCGGGGCTCTCGCCCCCGGAGACGGGGGTTCGGATCGAGCTCCCGGCGACCAGGCGGCACGTCTACGCCGCCGCGCCGCTGGCGTACTACCTCGGCGCGCGGGTCGTGCCCGGCGCGACGCCGCGGGTCGTCACCAACACGGGGTTCGCCCACGACCTGGCTCCCGACGGCGACTTCGAAACCGGCGTCGAGCGCCTGCTCAAACGGACGTTCTTCCTGGATTGCCTCACCCGGACCGAGGGCTACTACCAGGTCGACCTCCACGAGCGGACCGCGCTCGAATCCGACCTCGGGTCGGCCGTCGACCTCGACTTCGCCGACCTCTACGGCCGGTCGACCGGGGCGCAGCTCGAAGCCTACCTCGACGTGCCGTACCGGACGGTCGAGGCCCACGCCCCGACGTGGAAACTCACCGCACACGTCTCGCCCGCGGCGTCGAACGTGGAACTCCTCCCGTTTCTCGCGAACGACTTGGCGGTCGTGACGACGCCGTCCGCGGAGCCCGCCACCGGGTCGACGACCCAGGCCGAGGCCGTCGAGGGGTTCCTCCGGCGGCCGTCGGCCTCCCCCTCCGCGCCCGGCCGGCCGCCGAGTCCGAGCCCGAGTTGGGACCGGGAGCCCACACCAGAGACGGGGACGTTCACCCGGAGCACCGACGCCGGGCGCCCGCAGACCGGGTCGGGCCGGACCCGGACGTATGTCCGCCCGCCGGAGACCGACGCCATCGAACAGGCGTGGGTCGGCCCGGGGATCCCGATCGGCGCGAGCAAGGCGTCGGGGGCAGCGTACCGGAACCGGCTCGATCGGGACCCCGTCGAGGGCGACATCGGCATCACCGTCGTCTGCAACGACCCGCGGATGGCCGCCGAGCGGGACGCGGTCGAGTCGGTGTACGGCTCCCGGGAGTCGCTGCCGTTCGACGTGCGGACCTACTACGAGCTTCCCGCCGCCGCCCTCCGGGAGGTGCTGAAGAACGACACCGAGTTCCTCCACTACATCGGCCACATCGACGGCGAGGGGTTCCAGTGCCCCGACGGCGCCCTCGACGTCGGTAGCGTCGAGGAGGTGGGCGTCGACTCGTTCCTCCTCAACGCGTGTCAGTCCTACGAGCAGGGGATGGAGCTGATCGAGCGGGGTGCGATCGCCGGGATCGTCACGCTCAGCGACGTAGTCAACGACGGGGCGGTCGACATCGGTCGGAGCCTCGCGCGGCTGTTGAACTACGGGTTCCCGATCCGGCCCTCCTTGGAGATCGCGAGCCGCGACACCTACGTCGGGAGCGACTACATCGTGGTCGGCGACGGGAGCTTCCACGTGACGCAGGTGCAGG
>CAZIQT010000012.1:6087-27116 GCA_964541645.1 uncultured Halobellus sp.
GCCTGCGACAGCAGAAGCAGGGCGGTGAACAGGATCCCCATCGCGCGGGGGTGCTCGGCCAGGTACGTTGCGACGGCGTTGGTGTCATTGTCGGACATGACGATAGATACGTATCGCGGGTTTAAATTAAATTTTTCTGACATTTTCTGATACGAAGAAACATTATTTTAATCCGAAACGGCAGAACAAATCCGGGACGGCGACGAGCGCGGCTCTCGGGGGTGCGGACGGCTACCGACGCGGAGAACGGGGGATCGCTACTCGAAGTCGGGGTCGGGGTCGTCGTCGAACGCGAACGCGTCGTCGAGGTCGTGGTACATCGCCTCGATGTCGTGGTCGTCGTCGAACGACGCCAGCGTCTCGTCGAGGTCCGCCCGGAGCTCCGACACCCGCTCGGAGAGCTCCCGGTACTCCCGGTTGGATTCGAGGGTGGCGGGGTCCTTCTCGGATTCGAGCAGCGCCTTCTTCGAGGCCAGCGCGAACAGCTCCTGCATCCCGTCGTCGTAGGTATTCCGGAGGAGGAGGCTCTCGACGGTCCCCGTGAGCCCGTCCCGGGAGACCGGTTTGACCACGTAGTCGTCGAACCCCATCGCGACGATGTCGAAGTCGGGTTCGACCGCGGTGACCATCGCGACGCGGCACTCGGCGCCCTCCTCCCGGATCGCCTCCAGCGTCTCGTCGCCCGAGAGGTCGGGCATCCGCCGGTCGAGGAGCGCGACGTCGACCGCGTCGTCGAGCTTCTCGATCGCTTTGCGGCCGCCGTAGGCGACGCGAACCCGGTACTCGTCTCTCAACCACGTCGCGTACAGGTCGGCCAAGTCCCGTTCGTCCTCGACGACGAGCACCAGCGGGGGATCACTACTCATAGTGCGTTCGCGGCGGCCGCACGCCGCCGATATACCGACCTGTTGTCGTTGGGGTCATATGAAAATACCTCTTGCCGTCCCGCGGCGTCGAGCCGCCGTCGACCGACTCCGCAGGGCGCCACGGCCGACCACGGGGGGGCTCACTCTTCACCCGGGTCGGCGTCGAGCGACTCCGCGGCGTCGAGCGCCTCGCGGGCGTTCTCGACCGCGGCGTCCTTGCTCGCGGGGTACGCCTCGACCTTCGCCCGCAGCGTGATGCCGTCGCCGCGGCGGACCGCGCCGCGGAACGCCGCCTGCTTGTCGACGCGGAGAAACAGTTCGGTGTTGTCGGTGACCCGGTCGTCGAGCTCGTCGAGCAACCGGTCGAACTCCGGGAGCTCCGACAGCCGCGAGAGCACGTACCGCACGCCGTCGGCGTTCTCCACCCGCGCCGACAGCACCACGATCCGGTCGCCGTGGTGGCCCTCGCTTTCGGCCCGCGTCACCTCGAACTCCTCGGGGAGGAAGGCTCGGAGGGCGTCTTCGACCCGCGCGACCTGTTCGGTCTCGTAACAGAAGGTCCGCAGGTCGACGTAGTGAAACGGGATCCGTGGCATAGCCGACGTTCACACCGCTGAGGTGAAAACTCCGTCTACTCCCCGTCGTCGGCCGCGCCGTCGTCGCCAGCGGGTTCGAGCTGGTCGGCCGCGATCCCGACCTCCTGGCCGTCGTCGAAGCTGACGGTGTAGGTGGCGTCGCCGAACATCGTCTCGACCACCTGCGTGATCGTTCCCGTCTGGCCGTCGAACTCGCTGTGTTTGTCGTGCAGTACCACGGCGTCGTCCTCTTCGAACTCCATACGCGAGAGCGACGCGCGGCGGTAAAAAGTCGACTGGTTCGACCGCACGTCCCGGAGCGGACGGCGTCGACGCCGCGGAGAGCGTTCGGGAACGCTGGGTTCCCGGGCGCTACCGGTCGCCCCCCGTCGTCGGCCCGCCCGCGTCGGCCCCGTCGACGCCGCCGTCCGCGGCCGGCCGGTCGGTCCCCGCTCCCGCGGCGCCGGCAGGGTTGGCTGCGGTCCCTCCGGCGCCGGCGGGATCGGGCGTCGCCCCCTGGCCGCCGGTCTCGAAGGCGTCGAGCTCCGCGCGCAGGTCGGCCACCCGCTCGGCGAGGTCGTCGATCCGGCGGGTGGTCTCCTCGACCTGCGATGCCTGCTCCTCGGCGGCGGCCGCGACGTTCTCGGTTTCGTCGGCGGCGTCCGCCGCGAGGTCGGCGACCCGGTCGGTCTTCGCGGAGACGTCCTGGGCAGCGTCGGCCTGACGGTCGGTGGCCCGGCTGATCTCCTGGACCCCCTCGTTGGTCTCGTCGACGCGGTCGGCGATCTCCTCCAAGGCGCCGAGCGCCTCCGACACGGTCTCGGTGCCGTCGTCGACCCGCTCGCCCACGTCCCGGATGTCCGCGACGGTCGCCTCGGTCCGGGTCGTGACCTCCGCGATGAGCCCCTCGATCTCCTCGGCCGACTCCTTCGTCTCGGCGGCGAGGCTCTTGACCTCGTCGGCGACGACCGCGAACCCGTCGCCGCCCTCGCCGGTCGACGCGCGCGCCGCCTCGATGTTGGCGTTGAGCGCGAGGACGTTGGTCTCGTCGGCGATGTCGCCGATCAGCTCGGCCACCTCGCCGATCTCCGCCATCCGGGCGTCGAGCTCTTCGACGGATTCGACCGCCCGTTCGGTCCGTTCCTGGATCGCCTCCAGCTCCGCGACCGCCTCGGAGGCGGCCGTCCGTCCGGTCTCGCCCGCCGCGGCCGTCCCCTCGGCGGTCGACGCGACGGTGGCGGCCGTCGACGTGATCTCCTCGACCGTCGCCGACAGCTCCGAGGTGTCGTCCGAGGCCGCCGCCGCCTGCTCGCGTTGCTCGTGGGTGGTCTCGGTGATCCGCTGGGCCGCCTCGCTCACCTCGCGGCTCGCGGTCTCGATGTCGCGGATGCTGGCCTCGCTCTCGGCGGTCGTCGTCTCCACGGAGTCGGCGAACGACTGGATCGACTCCACCGTCCGCTCCCACTCGGCGAGCATCCCGTTGAACGACCGCGCGATCGACCGCATCGCGTCGCTGTCGACGTCCGAATCCAGGCGACGGGTCAGGTCGCCCTCCGCACACGCCGCCATCGCGTCGCCGTACTCCTCGGCCGTAGCTTCGAGCTCTGCCGTCAGCGCCTCGGCCTCACGGCGGGCGGCCTCGGCCTCGGTCTGCGCCTCGTCGGCCGCCTCGATCCGCTCGACCAGCCCGTCGCGCATCCCCGCGATCGACGCGTAGAGTTGGCCGATCTCGTCGCGGCGGTCGGAATCGACGGCGACCTCGTAGTCGCCGTCCTCGATCGCGGCCGCGCGGTCAGACAGCCGGCTGACCGCGTTCGCGGTGTTGCGCCCGACCGTCCCCCCGAGGAACACGATCCCCACGAGCCCGATCCCGACCAGGACGAACAGGCCGCGCTCGACCGTCCGCGCCACGGCGTAGGCGTTCCCCGTCGGCACCGCCTTCACCAGCGTCCAGTCGGTGCCGGCGACCGGGGCGTACGCCAGAACGTAGTCGCCGTCCCGCTGGTCGGAGACGGCGGGGTCGTCGACGAACCCGCGTTCGCCCTCGCTGCCCCGTTCGACCGCCGTGGAGCTCGCGTTCTCGTCGTCGAGGTACGGCGCGAGCGTCTCGTTTCGGTCGTCGGCGAACACGACCGTCCCCCCGGAGTCGACGACGCGAGTGACGGTCCCCTCCACCGGGCTCCGGAACCGACTCTGGGCGCCCGTGACGTCGTAGGTCACGACGACCGCGCCGTTGAACACCCCACGAACCGGACTGATGACGGCGATCCGCGTCTCGCCGTCGGGGCCCTCGTAGGGGTCGGTCACGATGGTGTCGTCGAAGCTGTCGAACTGGTACCACCGGAACCAGGGCTCGTCGCCGATGTCGTTTCTGGCCCGGCTGTCGTCGGTGCTGGCGATGATCCGCTGGGCGCGCGTGTTGACGAAGTGGACGTTCCGGGCGTCGTCGCCGAGTTTCGACGCCCGCTCCCTGAGCAGATACGACCGCACGTCGCCGGTGGTGCCCTCCCGGAACACCCTGTCGTCGGAGACGAACCGCGCCGGCTGCCGCTTCTTGTCGACGAACTCCGAGAGCGACGCCGCCTCCGACGCCGTCCCCTCGGTGAGCGACGCCGACACGTCGTCACGCAGCGTCGCGGAAGTCTCCGCCTGGACGCCGTACCCGACCAGCCCGACCGCGATCAACACCACCCCGGTCGCGAGCGCGAACTTCAGGAGGTACGACCGTCGGATCCGGTCGGGGAGCACCCGCGCGAGGACGCCGGCGCCGTCGTCGGCCATCTATATCACCCCCTGTTCGGCGAGGTGGTCACGCGCCACCTGCTGGGCGGACCGCTCCTCGATGGTCACCGCGGCGTTCAGCTCGCGGATCCGGTCGGCGCCGTCGATGGTCGGGCCGATCCGGTCGAGGGCGTCGCGCACCGCGGGGTACTCCTCGACCAGCGGCGCCGACACGCACGGACACGGGCTGTAGATCGGCCAGAACCGCTCGTCGTCCGCGAGCGGCTCGAACCCGTCGACGCCGATCCGCCCGTCGGTCAGAAACCCCATCGCGAGGTCCGCGCCGCCGGTCTCGAGGAACTCGTAGGTCAACCCCAGCGACACCACCTCGACGTTGCCGCCCCACGCCCGGGCCGCGTCGGGGTCGAACCCGTAATGCTCCAGCAGCCCCGGCCACCCGTCGGCGCGGTCGTAGAACGACGGGCCTAGCGCGATGGTGTCGTCGGTGGTGCCCGCGTTGACGCGGTCCGCGAGCCCGCTCAGCGACTCGACACCCGTGGCGTCGATCCACCCGGGCGTCGTGACGATTGTGTAGGTGTTGTTGAACGGCGCCCGCGACAACACCGCGAGGTCGTACTCGGATTCGACGGTGTCGCGCGCGGTCGCGGCCTGCTCCTCGGGGTCGGTGACCAGGTCCTCCCGCGCGGGCGGGTGGGTCAGCCGGAGCGTCCCGGTATACTCCCAGTAGAGGTCGAGCGGCCCCTCGGTCAGCCCCTCCCACGCCGCCGACGTCGCGCCGTACCCGATCTCGTCGACGACCCGGAGGTCGGTCAGCTCGCTCAGCGCCTCGTAGGCCATGTAGCCGAGGATCCGGTTCTCCGCGAACGTCTTGGAGCCGACGACGACCTCGGCCTCGGACCCGTCCCCGCTCACGGATCCGGTCCGCGACCCCGAACACCCGGCGATCGCGGCGATCCCACCGCCACACCCCGTCCGTAGAACGTCCCGCCGTGTCAGCATACGCGATCGATTTCGCTTCGGGGAATTAATCTCACGCCTCCAAAATTCATAATTGATAACTGGTTGCCGGCAGTCGGAGTCGCTCCGAACGGTATCTTATATACGGACCCGCGCCGTAGGCCGGGGTATGCAACCGACGCGACGCTCCTATCTGGCCGCGGTCGGCGCCGCCGCGGTCGGTTCGACGGCCGGGTGTCTGGGCGGGTCGGCGAGCGCGCTCCCCGACGACTGCGACGTGGGGTCGCTCGAGTCCGTGTCGTCGCTCCCGCGCCCGGCGCTCGGCCCCGCGGACGCCCCGGTGACGGTCGACGTCTTCGAGGACTACGCCTGTCCGCACTGCCGGACGTTCACCGAGGAGGTCTACCCGGAGATCCGGTCGACCTACGTCGACCCCGGCGAGGCCCGGTACCGCTTCTTCGACTTCCCGATCCCGGTCGACGAGGAGTGGTCGTGGCGCGCCGCCTCCGCCGCCCGAGCGGTCCAAGACCGGGCCGACGCCGAGACCTTCTTCGCGTTCGCCGAGGAGGTCTACGCCAACCAAGACCGGCTGTCGGAGTCGGGCCACCAGGTCGTCCACGACCTCGCGAACGACCAGGGCGTCGACGGGTGTGCCGTCGCCGCGGCGGCCGAACAGGAACCCTACCGGTCGGTCGTGGAAGCCGACAGGCAGGCGGGCGTGGCACGGGCGGTCCCGGGAACGCCGGCGGTGTTCGTGAACGGCCGCGAGCTCGGCGGTTACGGGCTGGAGACGGTCGACGCCGCGATCCGGGGAGCGCTCGGGAACGGCGGCTGACCCGAGCCCGATCCCCGCCGCTCAGACCCCCGGCACCCGGCCGTCGGGGGTCGGCAGCGCCCGAAGCGACCGCGGCGGGACCAGGAAGTTCCCCCGGCGCTTCACGAAGACGTACTCCAAGATCCCGTTGTTCACCCGCTGGCGGATCGCGGGCTCGTCGGTGAGGTCGGTTCCGTTCATCGCCTTCCGAACCTCCTCGAACGTCGAAATCTCCCGCTGGAGGCTCGGGAAGTGGAGGCTGGCCTCGTCGTCGTCGGTCGACTCGAAGTGCCGCCGGAGCGTCCGGACCCGGCCGTCGTCGTCGCGGTTGGCGCGGGCGGCCTTCTGGGCGTGTCCCACGCGGGCGAACTCCCGGGCGTGGTCGCGGATCGCATCGACGATCTCCGGCGTCACGCCGTTGTCGTCGCCGAGGTTCGCCCCGACGCCCTCCACCAGCCCCTCGTCGGCGTGGGTCGGCGAGAACAGCTCCGCGACCCGCTGGTCGTAGGACTGCTCGCCGTACCAGTCGTCCAGCCGCATCCGGAGGTTCGAGACGTGTTTGGTGGTCCCGCCCGCGAACGGCCCCGACGGGAGCGTGACGTAGTCCTCGGTGGCCTGGTTCCGCCGGAAGCCGGCGATGAACCCCATGAACAGCGGCGACGCCTCGGGCACCGGGTTCGAGTCGGGGATCCCTTCGAGGCCGTCCTGCCGCGCCGCGGGCATCCCCGCGCCGACGAACCCGGTCCGGCGGTCCGCGACCTCGAAGACGTCGGTGAGCGTGCGTTCGGTCTCGACGCCGTTCGCCGTCGCCTCCGCGCCGGTGAGCGCCGCCTCCGCCGCGAGCACGACCTCCGGGCGGTCCGACGCCAGGTGTACCATCGCGTCCTGGCGGTCGAGCTCGGGGGACTCGAACGGCGACAGCCGCCGCGGCTCCGGGAGGTCGATCGACGCCGGCAGCGACGCGTCGTACCGGTCGAAATACCGCGGCGAGTACGCGATCGACGCCAACAGCCCGTCGTGGCTCCGCTCGTACGCCCGGTCGAGCGTCCGGAGGGCGGCCTCGACTGCCGCCCGGTCCGACCCGTCGGGCGGCCCGGAGCCGGGCAGCGAGAGGTACAGAAGCACCTGGTGGCGCGGGAGCTGCGCGTTGGCGTGCTCGTCCGTCCGGATCCGTCCCTCCCAGGCGTGCTGGCGCTCCGGGAGCGTCGCGAGGTCGTCGGGGCCGGCCGGCACGGGGTCGTCCTCCTCGGCAAACTCGAGGCACGCCGACAGCGCGGACGCGCCGCCGGCCGCGACGGCGGCCTTCAGCACGTCCCGGCGCGAGGCGTCGGTTCCGTCACCGTCCATACCCGCCGTAGGCGGCAGACGGTCAAGTGGGTTCTGTTGTGCGCGAGGGACCGAAGCGACGCGGCTATGCTCCCGGAGCGTCTACCCGGAGGCGTGACTCGCCGCGGGACTCGGCTCGGACTCGCCGTCGGCGTGTGGGGCGTGTTGGTCTCGCAGGTGCTGCTGTACCCCGGCGTCGAGGACCTCGTCGTCGCGCTCGGCGGCGACGCCACGGTCCGGGCGGGGATGTGGTTCCTGGTCGCGGAGTTTGCGGCGTTCGTGACGTTCGCCAGCGTGTGGGGCGCCGCGAGCGACGCGGTCGGACGGCGGATGCCGCTGGCGGCCGCGGGGGCGTTCGGCGGCGCCGCGGGCTACCTGGGTCTCGCCGCCGCGCCGGCGCTCGGGCTCCCGTTCGCCGGCGTCCTGGTCGTTCGGGTCCTCGGCGGCGCCGCCACCATCGGGGCGTTCTCGCTGTCGATCACCGCCTTAGCGGATCTCGCGGGCGGTAACGGCCGAAACATGGGTGCCGCCGGCATCGCGATCGGGCTCGGCGCGGCGCTCGGGTCGGTGGTCGGCGGCCGGCTGGCCGACGCCGACCCGTTCTATCCGGTGTACGCCGCGGCGGCGACGCTCGCCGCGGTGGGGCTGCTGTTCGTCCTGCTGCCGGAGGACGACCTCGGTGGCACCCGGCTCCGCGTCGGCGACGCGCTCCGGGGGCTCCGGCGACAGCCAGCGCTCGCGGTCCCCTACGCGTTCGGGTTCATCGACCGGATGACGGCGGGGTTTTTCGCCCTGGTTGGGGTGTTCTACTTCCGGACCGCGTTCGGGCTTGACGCCGCCGGCGCGGGGCTGGCGCTCGCGGCCTTCTTCGTGCCGTTCGCGCTGCTGCAGTATCCCGCGGGGATGCTGTCGGACCGGATCGGGCGGGCGGTCCCGGTGGTGGCGGGGTCGGTCTGTTACGGGCTCGGGATCGTCGCCGTCGGGATCGCACCCGCGCTGTGGCTCGCGGTGGCCGCGATGGTCGCGGTCGGTGCGCTCGGCGCGCTGGTCGCGCCCGCGACGATGGCGCTCGTCACCGACGTCGCGACGCCGGCGACCCGCGGGGCGGCGCTCGGCGGGTTCAACGTCTTCGGCAGCCTGGGCTTCCTCGCGGGGTTCCTGCTGGGCGGGCTGACCACGTCGACCGCCGGCTACGCCGCGGCGTTTCTGACGGTCGGGCTCTCGGAGGTCGGGATCGCGCTCCTGGCCGCCCGGGCGGTGTGGCGGCTCGCCGGCGGGTCGGGCGGGCGCGGCCCCGCGACCGCGCCGCGAGCGGAGTGAGCGCGCCGCCCGACACCGTCCCCGGCCGACTCGTGGCTGGACCTCCGACGAGGCGGTCGACCGGCTCCCGGCCCGCCCCCGTCGAGCCCCCGCTCCCGCCAGCCGGGGTCGCCGGCGCCCGGACGCCCGGGACGGACCTCCGGGACCGTCGCCCCGGCGTCGCCGAGCGTCGTGTGCCCCGTGGCCCCCAGGCGGCGGACAAAAACCCACCCCGGTGGCCGCTCGGGGGATTTATGTCGCCTGTCGTACAACATGCGAACAGTTGTTCGGTAACCGACCATGTCACGGTACCCGTTCCGTGTGGCCGTCGCCCTCCTCGCGGTCCTCGTGGCGTTCGGCGGCCTCCCGACGACCGCAGTCGCACAGCAACCCGGTGCGGACGGCCCCGACCGAACAGGGGGTGTCGTCCGCGTCGACGAGAACGAGACGGTCGATGGCCCCATCGACGCGACCTCCGGCGCGGTCGTCGTGGCCGGGACGGTCGACGGCGACGTCTCCGCGGCGGCGGGATCGGTCCTGGTCACCGACTCCGGTCGGGTGACCGGCGACCTCGACGCCGCCGCCGGGAGCGTCCTGATCGAGGGCACCGTCGACGGCGAGGTGACCGTCGCCGCCGCGGCGCTGGAACTCCGCGCGGGGTCGAGCGTCGGGCGCCTGGCTGCCGACGTCGCGGACGCCCGGCTCGCCGGGTCGGTCCGCGGTGACGCCGCCGTCGACGCCGCAACGCTCGCGGTCGCCCGGACGGCCACCCTCGACGGCGCCCTGACCTACCGGTCCGGCGACGCGTCCGTGGCCGACGGGGCCACGATCCGGGGCGGGGTGACCCGCGACGACGACCTCGACGTCGCCGGTCCCGACGTGTTCGGCGGCGCCGGGGGCGGGTCCGGCGCGGACCTGCCGACGATCCCGGCGTGGGTCGGCGCGGTCTACTCCGGGCTGACGAGCCTGCTTCTCGGGGGCATCCTGCTTCTCTCGACTCCGCGGTTCAGTTCCCGGCTCGCCGAGGTCGGCACGACTCGGCCCCTCCGGAGCGGCGGGATCGGGTTGCTGACGCTCCTCGGGACGCCGGTCGCGCTCCTGATCCTGTTCGTGACCATCGTGGGGATCCCGGTGTCGATCGTGGGGATCCTGGTCTTCGGCGCCGTCGTCCTCGCGGCGACGGTGTACGGCGCGTTCGTGCTCGGAACCTGGCTGCTGTCGCTCGGCGACTACCGGAACCGGTGGGCGGCGCTCGTGGTCGGCGTGGTCGTCGCCGCCGCCATCCAGCGGCTCCCGGTCGTCGGCGGCGTGGTCCGGGTCGCGGTCCTCCTCCTCGGTCTCGGAGCGCTGGCGACAGCGCTGTACGAACTCCGGGGTGGCGACGACGAGGACGACGGCCCCGGCGACGCGGCCCCCGACCCGGCACCCCCCGCGGAGTAGGTTTATGACGTATCGGGCGGCCACCCGCCACGTGTCGTCGGGAGCCGCCCGCGTCGGGCCGCGGTCGTTCGGCACGTCGACGCGGGAGCGACGCGTGCCGACTGCCAGCCCCCGAGCCGGGATCGCGTAGCCGTACCTTCATAATCGCCGGCCACCTCGCCCCGGCATGTACGTCGCAGACCGGACGTGGCCGGAGCTCGGCGAGTACGTCGCCGAGGAGTCGATCGCAGTCGTCCCGCTGGGGTCGACCGAGCAACACGGCCCGCACCTCCCGCTCGCCACCGACCACCTCATCGCCGAGGGGCTGGCGCGCGAGGCCGCCGACCGCACCGGGTTCCTCTGCACTCCGACCGTGAACGTCGGGGTCAGCCCCCACCACCGGCAGTTCCACGGCACGATGTGGGTCGACGCCCCCGTCTTCCGCGACTACGTCGAGTCGCTGACCCGGAACCTCGCGTACCACGGCATCGACCGCGTCGTCTTCGTCAACGCCCACGGCGGCAACGTCGAACACCTCCGCGAGGTCGGACGTCGGCTCCGCGACGACGGCACCCTCTACGCGGTGGAGTGGATGTGGGACGAGTCGATTCCGGAGCTCGTCGACGAGGTCTTCGAGTACAACGGCCCCCACGGCGGCCCGAAGGAGACCGCGATGATCCAGCACCTCGCCCCGGAGCTGGTGCGCGACGACGAGCTCGCGGCCGCCCGCGACGGCGGCGTTCGCGACGTCACGGACGTCGAGTTCCTGGAGCGCTACGGCGCGCGGACGTTCTACGACGCGGTCGAGAACTCCGACAACGGCGTGTTCGGCGACCAGACCGACGCGACGCCCGAGATCGGTGCCCAGCTGTTCGAGGCGGCGGCCGACCAGCTGGTCCGGCTGCTGGAGTGGCTCGACGACCGACGGATCGACGACCTGCTGGCGCCGGCACACGTCGATCCGCAACCGGGAAGCCGGCGGTCCGAGCAGTAGTCGGTCAGGACTCGTCGTCGCCGGCGTCGTCGTCGCCGAGCGCCGCGTCCCCGTCCGGGAACGACGCGAACGCCTGCCGGAAGTCGTCGTCGGTCAGCTCCGAGAGCGTCTCGTTGAGGTCCTCCTGGAGCTCCTCCATGCGTCGGGTGAGCTCCTGGTACTCCTCTTCTTCCTCGACGGAGACGTCCGGCGTCGACTCCAGGGCGGCCTTCTTCGAGGCGAGCTGGAAGAACTCCTGTGCCCGCGTGTCGTAGCCGGCACGCCGGAGCAGGACCTCCACCAGCCCGTGGAGGTCCTCGCGGGTGACCGGCTTGACCAGGTAGTCGTCGAACGGCATCTCGACGATGTCGAGGTCGGGTTCGACGGCCGTGATCATCGCCACCCGGCAGTCGATCCCTCTGGCTCTGATCTCCCCGAGCACCTCGTCGCCGGTCATGTCCGGCATCCGTCGGTCCAGCAGGACGACGTCGGTGTCGTCGCCGACGAGCTCCAGCGCCGTCCGGCCGTCGTTCGCCGTCTGCACCTCGTAGAGATCCGAGAGGTAGATGGCGTAGAGGTCCGCCAGATCGGTCTCGTCCTCGACGATGAGGACCTGAGGTGTAGGGCCGTCCATATGAGGTTGTTACACCAATCCCGGGCAGGTGTCTAAATTCTTGCCCTCGGCGACCGACCCGACCCCGTCGAGGAGGGGCCTCCCCGTTCGACGCGTCGCTGGCGGGGGCGAGAAAGGGAAAACGTGGTGAGAGTCGACGTGACAGCCGACCGCAGTACCGCTTCCGTGGTGCGTTCTTACAGGCGCTGGAGGTTCGTCGCGCGCGGGCCCTTGTCGGCCTGCTCGATGTCGAACTCCACTTCCTGGCCTTCTTCGAGGTCCGGGCCGCCGACGTCCTCCATGTGGAAGAAGACGTCCTCCTCAGAATCCTCGCTTTCGATGAAACCGTAACCGCCCGTGTCGTTAAAGAACGCAACCGTGCCTGTCGCCATTGCGACCGTACTGACGTGAAGCGAACATATAATGTTTGCGTCGTCGGCCCGGAACAGGGAGGCGGCGCCGGCGAACTCAGACGATCGCACCCAAGTATACGGCCGCGCCGGTCGCGAAGACGCCGACCGCGAACAGGCCGTAGTTGGCGACCGTGTTGTCCGCGCGGCAGAGCCCGACGGTGTACGTCCGGGCGGACACCGGCCACAGGAAGTTGACGCCGGCGGGCGTCAGCGCGTCGCCGAGCAGGTGGGCGAGCACGGCGAGCGCACCGATCGCGAACCCGACGACCGGAAGCGCAACCCCGGCGACCGACCCCACTCCGGCCGCGCTCCCTAGTGCGGATCCGGCCGCGGCGAAGATGCCGCCGACGAGCGCCGCGAACGCGATCGAGTGGGTCGGGCCGCGGTGTGGGATGCCCGGAACCCGGTGGTCGAGATCCGGCAGCATCGCCAGCCACACCATCACACCCCCGGTGACGATCGCGAGGTCGGCGCGACCGGCCGCGAGCAACGCGAACGCGATCGGGGCGAACACCAGAAGCGAGACGCCGTAGTGGCCCTTCCGGTACACGTCAGCAACTCAGCGCGGGCGTACAAAAACGCCGCGTTCGGCGGGGGGGCCCACCCGCCCGAGCGGAAGGCCAAAGACCGCCGGCCGCGAACCCCGGACGTGATCACGAACCTCGCACGCGGCGTCCAGGCGTTCACCTCGAACGCGTTTCTGGTGACCGGGGAGACGACCGCGCTGGTCGATGCGGGCGCGAACTTCGACGTCGTCGCCGCGGTCGAGGACCGGGTCGACGCCCTCGACCGGGTCTACCTCACTCACACCCATCCGGACCACGTCGACAACGTCCCCGCGGTCAAGGCGGCCTTCGACGTCGAGACGTGGGGACACGACGCCGACGAGGACCACGTCGACAACGCGGTCGCGGACGGGGAGACCGTCCGGATCGGCGACCACGACTACGAGGCGCTCCACACGCCGGGACACGAGCCCGACCATCTCTGTTTCCTCTCGGCCGCCGCGGGGGTCTGTTTCGCGGGCGACCTGGTGTTCGCGAACGGCGGCGTCGGCCGGACCGACCTCCCGGGCGGCGACTTCGACGCGCTGGTGGCGAGCGTCGACAGGCTCCGGGCGGCCGTCGGCGACGACCTCGCCGCGCTCCACGTCGGCCACGGCCCCAGCGTGACCGACCGCCCGGTCGACGACGTCGAGCTGGCGGTCCGTGCGGTCCACAGCCGGTAATCCAGGAGTTCGGGGCTCGGACCGGCGTCACTCCGGCCGTCGGTCGGCCCCGTCGGGCGCGTGGACGTCCTCGACGTCGTCGGGGATCTCCTCGGTCGGCCCCTCGTCGCTCGCCAGCCCGAAGTAGCCGGGCTCGTCGCCCACGGGGTCGTTTATCACCAGATCGTCGGCGTGAGCGATCAGCCACGGGATCGTCCACGCGATCACCCGGTCCTCGGCGTCGGCGGCGAGTTCGGTCCCGGGGTCGATCCCCTGGAGCAGCCGCGCGACCTCCGGAACCGTGTACATCAGGTCGGGGTCGAGCACCTCCTCGGGTTCGTAGAGGCGGTACGGATAGAGCGTGTCGAACGCGGATTTGGGCTCGGGCACGGGCCGCGGTTGTGGCCGCCGGATGAAAGGTCCGCCGGGTCGCGCCCGCCGGCGCCTCCGGCGGGCCCGTCCGCGGACGTACAGTATATGTGTCCGCCGTCCCTGGAACGGGTATGCGAACTGTCGACGCCGCCGGAGTCGGGATCGGTGACGAGCATCCGCCGCGGATCATGGGGGTTCTGAACGTCTCGAAGGAGTCGCCCTACGATCCGAGCGTCTTCGACGACCCGGGGGAGGCCGCGGCGTACGTCGACGAGGAGCTCATCGGGGAGGGTGCCGACATCGTCGACGTCGGGCTGGAGTCGGCGAACAAGCGCTTCGAGGTGCTCTCCGCCGAGGAGGAGCTCGAACGCCTCGACACCGCCGTCGAGACGCTGAAGAGCGTCTCCGGCGACGCCGTCTTCTCGATCGAGACCCGGTACCACGAGGTCGCGGCGGCGGCGCTCGACCGCGGCTACGACATGGTCAACGACATCTGCGGCTTCGCCGACCCCGAGATGCCGCGGGTGTGTGCGGAGCACGACGTCGCCGTCGGCAAGATGGCGTCGCCGCCGGACCTCACCCGGCCCGGCGCGGTGGAGGACGTCGACGACATCTACGACGCCCTGGGGCGGAACGGGCTCACCGACAAGACGATCGTCGACCCGGCGTTCGGCGGGTGGTCCGAGGAGAAGACCCTCGCGGACGACCGGCAGACCTTCCGGCGGCTCCGGGAGTTCCGCGGCCTGGGCCGCCCGATCCTGGTTTCGATCAACCGGAAGAACTTCCTCCGGGACCTCGCGGGCCGGTCGACCGACGAGGCGCTGCCGGTCTCGCTCGCGGCGACGTCGATGGCGGTCGAGCGCGGCGCCCACGTGATCCGAACCCACGACGTCGCCGAGACCCGTGACGCCGCGCTGATCGGCGCGGAGTTCGCCCGCGGCCGGGTGCGCGAGTCCGGCGACGTCGACGTCGAGGAACTCGACGTGACGACCCCCCGGGAGGCCGAGCGCCACCTCGACCGGATCGCAGCCGACGGGGTGGTCGGGGCGGACGCGGCCGACGCGACGTCGGTCTCCCGGGACGCAGTGGTCCGGGTGTTCGAGGTGACGGGGCTCTCCGACGGCGACGTCGGCGCGCTCTCGGTCGCGGCAGCGGGAGCGGGCGCGACGGTGGTCTCGGGGGCGGCCGAGGCGGGCGCCGGCGGCCGCTCGGCGCTGGTGTTCGGGACGCCGCGGGCGCTCGCCGACCTCGACGCCGGCGACGGCGGCACCGACGCCCTCGTAACGGCGCTGGAGACCGTCGGGTCGGCCGTGCGATGAGTTCGGGGCGGGCGCCCGGAGGCGGCGCCGCCGACCCGTCCACGCCGCGGCGAAACACGGGAAAACTTATGCCAAACCGACTGGAACCGGACGACTGGAGGCCGGAAGGGCATTCGGGTAGGGGTACTTGGTGCCATTCCGGCTCGTACCGTTACGCTCCGGAGCCGCGGCTATGAACTTCGCGGCGTGGGAGCCGGTCTACGAGGCCATCCTCGGCGACTTCGGGTACGGGCGCGCGGGCGACGAACGCGCCCGGACAGTCGTCTCGGCGTTCGCGACCCCGTTCGATCTCGACCGTATCGACGCCGCGGGGGACTCCGTCGCGGTGGTCGGCGCGGCGCCGTCGCTTCCCGACGAGGTCGACCGCGTCGACGACGCCGACTTGGTGTTTGCGGCGTCGACCGCGGCCGACGTGGTTCGTGACGCCGGGATCCCGGTCGACCTGTTCGTCACCGACCTCGACAAGAACCCAGAAACCGCACGGGAGTTGACCGCGGCCGGCACCCCGGTCGCCGCGCACGCCCACGGCGACAACGTCGATCTCCTCGAGCAGTGGCTCCCACGGCTCGACCCGGCGCACACCCTGGCGACCACGCAGGCCGCGCCGGTCGACGCCGTCTACAACTTCGGCGGGTTCACCGACGGCGACCGGGCGGCGTTCCTCGCCGACCACGCCGGCGCGGCCGACCTCCGGTTCGTGGGGTGGGCGTTCGACGACCACACGGTCGGCCCGGAGAAGGCGCGGAAACTCGGGTGGGCCGAGCGGCTGTTGCACCTGCTCGAGCGCCGCCGCGGCGAGCGATTCGACGTGCTCGACGGCCGGCGCGCGGGGATCGACCCGATCCCGAACCCCGAGACCTGATCGGTCGCGGCCGCGGCCCCCCGGGTCGACCGCCGACACGTTGACGGAGACGGGGTCCGTGCGACCGGTATGCAGATCTTCTGGCACCGCGACGACCTCCGCGCGACGGACAACCGGGGGCTCGCGGCGGCGGCGGACGCGGTCGCGGGCGACACCGACGGGTCGGCGGACTCCGGCGTGCTCCCCGTGTTCGTGTTCGACGACGACGTCCTCGAGTACGCAGGCGACGCGCGGGTCCGGTACATGCTCGACGCGCTCGACTCGTTGCGGGCGTGGTACCGCGACCGCGGGTCGGACCTGGTCGTCGCCCGCGGCGACCCGGCGGCGATTCTCTCCGACCTCGCCGCCGAGTACGGCGCCGACCGGGTCGTGTGGAACAAGGGGTACTCCGGACTCGCGCGCGACCGCGACGACCGGGTGCGCGGGGCGCTGGACGACGCCGGCGTCGGCTTCGAGTCGTTCCACGACGCGATCTTCCACGAGCCCGGGTCGATCACGACCAACGCCGGCGACCCCTACTCGGTGTTCACCTACTTCGGCCGGAAGTGGCACGACCGCCCGAAGGCCGACCCGATCGGCGCGCCCGACGCGGCGACGCTGGCGGACGTCGACGGTGACCCGCTCCCGACGATCGGGGACCTGGGCTTCTCGGAGCCCGATGCCGACGTCGAAGCGGCGGGTACCAAGCCCGCACGCGAGCGGCTCGACGCGTTCTGTTCCGACGGGATCTACCGCTACGACGAGGACCGCGACTACCCTACCCGCAATGCGGTCTCGCGGCTGTCGGCGCACCTCAAGTGGGGAACTATCGGCGTTCGGGAGGTGTACGCGGCGACCGAGGCCGCACGGGAACGCGCCGAGGCCGGCGCGGTCGACGTCGAGGGGTTCACCGCCGAGGAACAGCTCGACTCGATCGAGGAGTTCCAATCCCAGTTGGCGTGGCGGGAGTTCTACACCCACGTGCTGTACTTCAACCCCGAAGTCGTCTCGCGGAACTACAAGGAGTACGAGAACGACATCGAGTGGCGGGACGACCCAGAGGAGCTCCGGGCGTGGAAACGCGGCGAGACCGGCTACCCCATCGTCGACGCGGGGATGCGCCAGCTCCGGGAGGAGGCGTACATGCACAACCGCGTCCGGATGATCGTCGCCTCCTTCCTCACGAAGGATCTCCAGGTCGACTGGCGGGCGGGGTACGCCCACTTCCGGGAGCACCTCGCGGACCACAACACCGCAAACGACAACGGCGGGTGGCAGTGGGCGGCGTCGACGGGGACCGACGCCCAGCCGTACTTCCGGATCTTCAACCCGATGACGCAGGGCGAGCGGTACGACCCCGACGCGGAGTACATCACGCAGTACGTCCCGGAACTCCGGGGTGTCGACGCCGACACCATCCACGAGTGGCACGAGCTCTCGCCGGTCGAACGGGCGCAGGTCGACACCGACTACCCCGAGCCGATCGTCGACCACGGGGAGCGCCGGGAGGCGGCGCTGTCGATGTACGAGGCCGCCCGCGGCGACGACTGACACGCCCCCGGCATCACGCCTCGACGGCGTACGATTCGAGCGTCGACAGCGACACGTCCTCCAGCACGGCCTCGCTGGTCGATTCCAACACGACCGGCGGTGCGGCGCCCGCCTCGTGGGCCTCGATCCACCGCGGCACGCAGAGACACCACCGGTCGCCGGGGGACAGCCCCGGGAAGCCGTACTCCGGCCGCGGGGTGACGAGGTCGTTGCCCTGCGCCTTGCTGAACTCCAGGAACTCCTCGGTGAGTTCCGCACACACCTCGT
This sequence comes from uncultured Halobellus sp., assembly GCA_964541645.1. Taxonomy (GTDB): domain Archaea; phylum Halobacteriota; class Halobacteria; order Halobacteriales; family Haloferacaceae; genus Haloquadratum. The sequence continues at coordinate 23,642 of CAZIQT010000012.1, forward strand.
GACGCCCGGGATCCCGGCGGAGGTGTCGGCAGAACCCGTCGCGCAGGAACCCCGTCTCGGGGTCGTGGCTGCAGGGCTCCAGCGGCGCTCCGTACACGTTCGATTCCGCGGCGTCCGCCGAGTCGTCGCCGTCGTTCGACATACCGACGGGTCGGTCCCGGGAGACAAAAACGGCCCGGCGACCCGCCGATCCGGTCCCGGATACGGACGCCGGTTCGGGGCTTCGGCTCCCGCCCCTGGGCAAGCATGTTAACACGTCTCTCTCAACGTTTAACAGGAATCCGACCTAGTGTACTCACGGAGGCAGACAATGAGCTACGAACTAGATCCACTTCCGTACGATTACGACGCGCTCGAGCCGCACATCTCCGAACAGGTCCTGACGTGGCACCACGACACCCACCACCAGGGCTACGTGAACGGCTGGAACGCGGCCGAGGAGACGCTCGAAGCCAACCGCGAGGACGGCGACTTCTCGTCGTCGGCCGGCGCGATCCGGAACGTCACCCACAACTCCAGCGGACACATCCTCCACGACCTGTTCTGGCAGAACATGTCGCCGGAGGGTGGCGACGAGCCGTCCGGAGCCCTCGGCGACCGGATCGAGGAGGACTTCGGGTCCTACGACGCCTGGCGGGGCGAGTTCGAGGCCGCGGCCGGCGACGCCTCCGGCTGGGCGCTGCTGGTCTACGACTCGTACTCGAACCAGCTCCGGAACGTCGCCGTCGACAACCACGACGAAGGTGCGTTCTGGGGCGGTCACCCGGTCCTCGCGCTCGACGTCTGGGAGCACTCGTACTACTACGACTACGGCCCGGCCCGCGGCGACTTCGTGGACAACTTCTTCGAGGTCGTCGACTGGGACGAACCCGCAAGCCGGTACGAGCAGGCCGTCGAGCTCTTCGAGTAAGCGGCGACCGCGTACATCCCGACCTTCTTTCGCACGGCTCGCGTCCGTAGCGACTGCTGTCGCCTCCCGGGCCGGATCCGGCGTTCCCGACCCGGCGCGCGGACGACCCGACGCGTCGTGGTACCGCGACTCTCGGAAGGGTTATGCCCGGACCGGCCGTACGCTTGTTTGCAATGGCAAACGGCACGGTTGATTTCTTCAACGACACTGGCGGCTACGGTTTCATCTCGACTGACGACTCCGACGACGACGTGTTCTTCCACATGGAGGACGTCGGCGGCCCGGACCTCGAAGAGGGACAGGACGTCGACTTCGAGATCGAGTCCTCCCCCAAGGGACCGCGCGCGACGAACGTCGTCCGCAACTAACTACCGACTGCGGTCGCCTTCCGGCGACGCGGCTGGACTTTTCTGCCCGGGTGAATCGCTACCTCCCGAGCCGACGCGCCCGGAACCCGGACCGCGGGTCCGGACGCCCCGGTCGATCCGAAACGCTCAGTTCCCCGCCGACCGTTCGACCGCGTGTGACCTCCGAGAGCGAGCGGGACGGCCCGGCCGACGGGCGCTCCCACGCGTCGGACCGAACGGGTGTGTTCGTCGTCGACACCGGCGCCGAACGCGACGACGCCTTCTCCGTCCGGCGATCGGTGTTCGTCGACGAGCAGGGCGTCGACGAGGACATCGAGTACGACGAGCACGACGACCCCGGCGCCGACGCCACGCACTTCGTCGCCTACGCCGACGGGGACGCGATCGGCGCGGCGCGGCTCCGAACGGCGAGCGGTGCGACCCCGGCGTCCGGATCTGACGACCCCACCGTCGGCAAGGTCGAGCGAGTCGCGGTCGCGGCCGACCGCCGCGGCGAAGGCTGGGGGGGCCGGCTGATGGCGGCGGTCGAGGCCCGGGCCGACGAGGTGGGGGTCGGTCGGCTCGCACTCCACGCTCAGACCCACGTCCGCGAGTTCTACGAACAGCTGGGGTACGAGGCGCACGGCGACGTATTCGAGGAAGCGGGCATCCCACACGTCGCGATGGCGAAGACGATCGACGGCGACGGCTGAGCCCCGGGGCCGTCGGCCGCTGCTCACGAGGGGTTATAACTGATCACGCGGCCACGACCGGCGTGACCTGAGCACGGCCCCGCGTCGGGCAGCGGCTGCTCGGCACGCCGACGCGGGTCGGGATCCGGCGGGCCCACCGGCGCCGCCGGGAGTGCCGACTGTTCGCCCCTACCGGAGCCGTTTGGTGACGTACGGCCCGTCCTGGCGGTAGCCCAACTTCCGCCGGTAGTACTCGCGGGCCCCGATCCCCGAGATGATCGCCAGCTTGTCGTACCCCGCGTCGGCGGCGAGCGCCTCCGCCCGGCGGACCAGCCGGCGGCCGTACCCCTTGTGCTGCCACTCGCCCTCGCCGCTGCCGATTCCAGCCTCGCTGCCGTAGACGTGGAGCTCGCGCACGATCGCGGCGCCGTCGAGCTCCCGGCGAACCGGATCGTTCGGGAACCGGAGCCGACAGAACCCGACGAGCAGATCCTCGACCGGGTCCTCGAACGACAGGAAGAATTCGGTGCCGCCGCCGGCGTCGTAGGTAGTTTCCGTCAGCTCGACCCGCTCGGGGTCGGGGGTCGCGTCGTTCATCCCGGCCTCCCGGGCGCGGATGTCGCGGAGCTCGATCCCCCGGTCGTCGGCGCGTTGCGCCGCGAGCTGTCGGAGGTTCGACTTCCAGACGCCGGCGTCGATGAAGTCCGCGGGAATGTCGCGTTGCACGCGCTGGAGCCGCGTGTACTCGGGGATCATCCCCATCACCTCCGCCACGATGTCGGCCGCGGCGTCGTTGTCGAGCGGCTCGAACTCCTCGCGGCGCCACTGGTCGTAGACGCGCGTCCCGCGCACGACGAGCGTGGGGTAGATCTTGAGGTAGTCCGGCCGGTACTCCGCTCGGTCGAACAGCTGCCGGAAGTCCTCCAGGATCATCTCCTCGGTCATCCCCGGCTGTCCGGGCATCATGTGGAATCCGACTTTGAACCCCGCATCGCGGAGCCGGCGGGTGGCGTCGATCGACGCCTGCACACCGTGGCCCCGATGCATCTCCCGGTTGATCCGCTCGTAGGTGGTCTGGACCCCGACCTCGACCTTGGTCGCTCCCAGATCGAGCATCCGGTCGATCTGCTCGGGGTCACACCAGTCGGGTTTGGTCTCGAACGTCGTTCCGACGTTCCGGATCGCGTTGGTCTCGTTCCGTGCGACGACGTCTTCGAGATACCGGAACTCCACGTCTTCGGGGTCGGGCTTGAACGACCGTCGGTCGTCGGGGGTCGGCTCGGCGTCGAGGTCGTAGTCGTTCATCGCTTCCAGGGCGCGCTTCACGAACCACTCCTGGTAGTCGTGGCTGCGGGCGGTCATCGTCCCGCCCATCAGGATGAGTTCGACCTTGTCGACCGGATGGCCGATGTGTCGGAGCTGTTCGAGCCGGAGCGTCACCTGACCGTACGGGTCGTAGTCGTTCTGTTCCCCGCGGGCGGCCGCCGGCTCGTGGCCCGTGTACGACTGCGCGGAGTCGAACTCCG
>CAZIQT010000013.1:0-25092 GCA_964541645.1 uncultured Halobellus sp.
GCGCCGAGGGTGAGATTTGAACTCACGTGTCCGAATGGACAGCAGATCTCGAATCTGCCGCCTTGGCCGGGCTAGGCTACCTCGGCTACGCCCGAACGTGGTCGGCGGCGCGTTTAATCGGTTTCGGTTTGGCGGAGCGCCGGGGCGACAGCACGGCCGCGCGATCACCCCTCGGGCGCCGGTAACCGGAAGACGACGCAGGTGCGTTCGGGGGTCGTCTCCCCCGTCCCCCCGCCGGTCTCGAACGACAGGTCGCCGGCGTTCTCGATCACACACCAGTACGCCAGCCACAACCCCAACCCGTCGGCGTGCTGAAGCGGGCTCTCGGACCCGGCGGTCAACGTCTCCCGCTCGACCGCGGGGATCCCCGGCCCGGTCGACCCGAACCGGACGACCGCCTCCCCCTCGTCGCGTTCGACCGCGACCCGGATCTCGACCTCGTCGTCGGTCTGGACGGCGAGGAGTTCGATCACCTCCCGGATCGCGACCCCGAGGGAGGCGGAGTCGGTGAGGGCCGCCTCCGCGCCGGCCGCGCCGTCGACGGCGATGCCGACGTCGGGATACTCCCGGGCGGTCCGGTGGGCGATGCCCGCAGCCAACTCCGTGATGTCGTGCGTCGTCGGCGTCCGCCTGTGTGCGTCGTCGAGTTCCGACACCATGCGCGCTTTCTCCCCCACCGTGAGGAGGTCGTCGGTGCGGTCGAGGATCGCGTCGGCGGCGCGCTCGGCGTCGTCGGTCACCCCCGAAGCGACGGTCTCGGCGTACCCCCGAACGACGTTCATGTCGTTCCGGAGGTTGTGCCGGAGCACCCGGTTGGCGACTTCGAGCCGCTGTTGGTACCGGTGTCGGCCGGTGACGTCCCGGAGCGCCATCGCGTACCCGACGTCGTCGCCGTGCTCGTCGGTCAACTCCGAGACGCGGATGTCGTACGCCAGGTTGTTCGCGTCGATCACAGTGGTGCCGTCGAGGTCGGCCAGCGACCGGTCCGGGTACGCCTCCACGATCGGGCGGCCGACCTCGGGCACCGGATCGAGCACCCGGGCGGCGGTGTCGTCGACGTCGACGACGATGCCCGCGTCGTCGAGCGTGACGAGGCCGTCACCCATCGCCGCGAGCGCCTGCCGCCGTGCGACCGGGGTGCGTTCCAGTAGGTCGCTCCAGTAGAGGCTGTAGACGACCACCACCCCCGTGAACGTGAACGCGAACGGGGTCAGATCGACGTTCGGGACCGGGCTCGACCCGAACAGGAACGCGACGTTCGACGCGAACGGGGGGATCGGCGCCACTGCCAGAAACGCCGCCTGCTTCCAGTAGACCAGCGACCGCCGGACCCCGACGAGCAGAAGCAGCGTCACCCCGACCACGACCGCGGTGTACGTCAGGGTGAGGTGGGTGTAGTACAGCGGGCCGAAGGCGACCTCGATCGCCGACCCCGGCGGGACCGTGACCGACGGGATCCGCCACGCCAGCCCGTGGAGCGGGTTGGTGAGGGCGCCGACGCCGACGACCAGCGGCTCGGCCGCGAGCAGCCCCGCGCGCCGGCGCGTCACCCAGCGCGACCGGCCGACGTACCGGGCGACGAACGCCAGCCACAGCAGCGGAACCGCGGTCGAGAGGGCGAAACTGAGCCGCCACCAGAACGTCTGGTCGGGAACCGAGCCGAACCCGAGCTGTACGGAGTACGAAAGCGCCGAGCACCCGACGACCGCGTGGAGGAGGGCGACCTCGTAGCCGCACCGGGCGTCGCGGTGCCCCCACGCGACGGCCACCAGCACCGCGTAGACGGCGACGGTCGCGAAGCCGACGGCGGAGACCGGAGTGAGTTCCCACGGCATACGAGAGTGGCGTCGGTGTACCCGAATCGGGCCGAACATATCAAACCACCAGCCGACGGACCCACGGAACCGGTCGACGGCACCGGACGGCGCGGGAGCCCCGCCGATCCGGACGCCGACGGCCGGGTCGAAGTCGGCCACGGGGCCGCCCCGCTCACCCCGGGTCGTCGCCCCCTCGGGTCGGGACGGCGCGCGGCGTCACGACCGCGGTGGTCGACTCGGCGGGCGAGACGATCCGGATCCGGAACGCGGCCGCGACGACGGCGGTCCCGCCCGCGCGCTCCTGTACCACGACCCCGCCGACCGCCCGGCACGGGCCGAACGTCCGGCCGGGGCCGCCGGGGCACCGCTCGCGGGCCCACCGGGTCGCGGCCGCGTCGTCGAACTCGACGACGAGCGACCTGCGCTCGCCGGCGTGGACCCGTTCCAGCCGGTCGGCGTCTGCGCTCACCGACGCCGCGACGCGGGTCGCGACGGCCCGGTGCGCCCGCCAGGTCGGGGGGTCGTCGGCGGTCCGTACCGCGCGGGCGGCGCCGCGGAGCGAGCCGGCGAGGCGCCGGTCGATCTCCGACACCGACGCCACGTCCGCGGTGCCGGCGCCCGTTCGATCGGCGTCGTAGCCGAGTTGGGCGTACGCGAGGGTCATCGAGAGGAGCGCGACGGCGACCACCGCGGCCGCGACGAGGACGATCTGTCCGCGGTCGTCGCCGGCGTCCGGTCGTCGCCGGGTCACACCGACCACACCCGGAGAGTGAGCGTACACCCCGCGACCGTCCGCGTGTCGCGGCCGGCCGGGACGTTCGCCGGCTGCGGCGGGCCGACGCTTCCGTGTGGCGTGTCGAGCCGGCCGAACGTCCCCGTCGGGAGGACGGCCCGGAGCCGGCGTTCGAGCGCTCCCCGTTCGGTCGCGAACGATCCGGGGGAGCGACACGCCGCCGCGAGCCGGGTCCGGCCGGTCCCCGCCGGGGGCTCGGCGGCGAGCACGTCGAGCGCGTCTGCGGCGGTCCGGTCGAGCGCCGGCGCACCCGACCCCGCGTCCCCGCCGGCCGGAACCCACAGGAACCCGGCGACCACCGAGAGGACCAGGAGCCCCCCCACCGCGGCTTCCACGAGCGACGTCGCGAGCTGTCCGCGGTCGGCGGCGTCACGCACCGACGCTCACCACCAGCCGCTCGACGCTCGCGTCGGTCGCGGTCCACGACACCCGCACCGTCCCGGGCCCGGCGCCGTCGGACGCGAACGACACCGTCAGCGGTCGGGTCTCCGGGACGGCGACGACGTACCGACCGGAGAGCCCCGAGGGGTCGTGGAGCACCACCCGGCCGTCGGCGCGAACCGTCCGCACGGTCCGCGTCCGGCGGGTGTCGATCCGGACGGCGACGCGGCCGGTGTGATCGGACAGCGTGACGCCGCCGCGGTCCGTGAGGTCGACGCGTACACTCCGGTCAACCGGGCGCTCGACCCGAACCCGCCGCGCGACCTGCGCCGCGGCGTCCGTTCGGCGTGCGGTGTCGACGTTGCCGTTCCCGTCGCGCTCGACGAGCGTGTCGCCGCCCAGCGTGACCGAAACCGGGCGGCCGCGGACCGGCGGGACCGCGGCGTCGAGGTCCGCGGGCGTCAGGGTCGCGGCCCGGTCGGCGCGGAGCACGTTCCGCTCGCGGGTGTGAGCCGCGTCGGCGGCGACCAGGTGGGCCGCCGCCCGCTCCGCGGCGTGTGTCGCCGCGGGTCGTCGGTCCGCGTCAGCCAGGGCGTCGCTCGCGAGCGCGACGCCGGTCACCGTCACCGTGGCGACCACCACCACCGCCGCGGCGAACCCGAGCAGGTTCGCCTGACCGCGGGCGGTCATACCGACCCCTCCGCGACGGTGGCCCGCGGGCTGTCGTCCGTGCGGTCTCCGGGCGGTGCGTCCACCAGCCGAACCGACAGGGACCCGTCCCGGGTGTCGACGACGACCCGCGACGGCGAGGTGCTCCGCCACGACCCGTCGACCGCGACGGAGCCCGGAAGGGCGAGCCGGAGCCGCCCGCCGACCCCCCGGTCGGGGTGGACGAGCCGCACCGACGGCGGGCCGTCGCCCGCGACGATCCGGTACGCGTCCCCTCGAATCGTCGCCGGCAGCCGGACCGCTACGCGTCGGTCGACGCGCGGGTAGTCGGGGTCGGGGGCGGCGGCCTCGATCCGGTCGGCCGCGGCGGCCAGCGTCCGGTCGCCGAGCTCCGCCCCCACGGCCGCGCGGTAGTCGGGCACGACCCCGCCGAAGAACGTCGCCGTCAGGAGCGCGACGAACAGCACGCCCACCCCGAGCTCCAGCGTCTTGCCCACGACCGGGGAGAGTCCGCGGTCGGCGTCGTCAGGACGCGTGCCCGGGCGTTCGGGCTCGAATCGATCGCCCGGCGACCGCTCCGAGTGGGTCACCGTCCCACCCCCAGATCGAGTCTGACGTCGTGGACGACGAGGTGGACGGTCCGGGGGCCGTCGAACGACGCCACGACGCTGGGAGTGCCGTCGCCGTCGACGTCGCGACGCTCGGTGTCGGCGCCGCGGTCGGCGAAGTACCGCTCCCACGCGCCGGGGTGGGTGGTCTCGATCGCCACCCGGTAGTCGCCGGCGGGCAGCGTGTCGCGGGCGGTCGCCGCGTCGGTTCGGAGCGTGACCGCGAGCCGGCGGTCCCCGGTGGCGATCCCGTCGGCGCCGGTGGCGTTCAACACCGGGACGCCAACGTAGAGGCTGCCGTCGGCCGGCGCGATCCGGCCCGGGGCGACCATGCGGCTGCCGGTGCCGTCGGCCCGGACCACCGCGCCCGCGAACCCCGTGACCCGGTGATCGCCGTCGGCGTAGACGACCGCGCCGGCGTGGCCCGCCCACACGATGTCGTCGCCCCGGAGGAGCCACACGCTCCGGTTGACGACCCGGATCGTGCCGTCGGTCAGCTCGATCGTCGTCTCCGGATCCTCCGGCGCGGGCCCCAGCGCGGCCGCCAGGTCGGCACCCACCCGGGTTGCGGCCGCGGTAGTCGCGCCGTCGTCGACGATCGACCCCGCGGTCGCGGTCAGCCCGCCGACGGCCAGCACCGTCAGCGCCAGGAGCACCGCGACGCCGACCACCGCAGTCTGGCCGCGGTCGTCACCCGGGGGGATCGGCGTCGACCGCGGACGTCGGCCGGGGGTCGGGGTGGCCGACCGGCTCACACCAACCCAGCCCCCACGAACACGACGTGACAGACGGCCACCAGACACCCCGAGTGGAGCAGCGCCTCGTACTGGCCCCGGCTGGCGGCGCCCGCGAACCACCCGGCGGCGAGCATCGTCGCCTGGGTGACCACGTACAGGCGGTACTGGTCGCGCGCGACGTCGATCGCGCCGGCGTCGACGGCGACCCCCGAGAGGGTCGACATCGCCGACAGCCGGTCGAACCCCGAGAGGACGGTCGCGCCGGTCGCGACGCTGATCCCGATCACGAGGAGCGCGGTGGTCCACCCGACCGCGACGTAAACCAACATCCCGGAGCGGAGCGCGCGTTTGTCGTGGTAGAGCCGCCCGACCTCCCCCTGGAGGGTCTCGAAGACCACGCTGGAGTCGCTGCCGGCGTCGAGCGCCCCGATCACGAGCCCCACCGTCTGTTCGGCCATCGGCGTGCCGACGCGGTCGACGAACCGGTCGAGCGCCGCGGTTCGGAGGTCGACGCCGCCCGAATCGCCGGCGGCCGCGGTGTCAGCGGGCGTGGTCAGACGGAGGTTCAGCGAGAGGTCCGCGACGTCACGGTCGAGCGGGCCGAGGTCGACGTCGCGGGCGACGTGTTCGACCGCCTCGGGGAACGGCCGCCCGAGGGTGACGTGTCCGGAGACCGCGTGGACGAAGTCCTTGAGTTCGTGGTCCTTCGCGTCGTCGAGCCGGGCGCGCCGGACGGCGACGAGCCCGACCGGCACCGCGAAGCCGACGTAGCCCACAAAGCCCGAGACGACCGGGTCGACGCCCAGCGACAGCGCAGCCACGAGCGCCGCGATCCCGACGGGCGCGAGCGCCACCGCCGCGCTCGCGGGGTTCGTCGTCGCGGTCGCGAGCACCGCCGGCGCCCCCGCGGGCCGGTGGTAGTCGACGTGTTGGTCGGGGGGCCGGAGCCGCGCCACCAGCCGAGCGGTGCCGAACCCGACCAGCAGGACGAACAGGACGCACCCGTAGACGATCGCCGCACGGAGCGTCACCCCCCCGAACGGGGTCGACACCGTCGCCGACAGCCCCGGCGAGATGATGCTCATCACGGTCAGGACGATCACCACCAGGGCGGGAAGCACCAGGAGTACCACGAACAGCTCCGCGAGCAGTTCCAGGAACCCCTCGGCGCGCTTCCGTTCGCGGTCCTGGCGGTTCCGGAGCATCCGACTCTCCATCGCGAGATACTCCCGGAGCGCGTCCGAGCCCTGGTCGGCGTGCTCCCGGAACTTCAACAGGAAGGGCGCGAGCGTGTCCTGTGCCGGGGTGTCGCGGGCGACCCGCCGGAGCCCCTCGTCGACGTTGCCGGTCATCGCGGCGGTGTTGAGCGCGCGCCTGAACGCCACCGCGGTCTCCCCGTACGCGTCGGTGTCGGCGACCCGCCGGAGCATCGCGCGCCGGCCGTCGCTCCCGGAGGCGAGCACGTGGAGATACCGGACCGCGCCCGGGAGCGTCCGGGCGATGTCGGATCGCCGCGCTGCCGAGAGCCACCGGAGGTACCGGCCGCCGGCGTGGACGACGCCGACGCGGATCCCGGCGGCGGCGACGGCGCCGACGACGGCCGCGACGGCCACGACCGACCGCCCCGTGACGGGGGGATCCGCGGGGAGGACACCGGACGCCACCCCGACCGCGCTGAGCCGACGGAGGAGCCGTCCCGCGGCCGACTCGGCCACCCCCGCCGGGAGCGCCGCTCCGAGCCCCACGACGACCCCGAACCCGAGCGCCGCGAGCAGCCACGAGGCGGCGTGGATCCGGGCGACGTACAGGTCGAACGCAACCGACAGGTTCGTACCGCGGTAGACCCGACGGTCGCGTTCGTGACGTCGGGTCTCCGCCCGGTTCGCGAACAGCGCGTACGCCAGCCGGTCGGCGACGCCGAGCGACCGGGCGGTGGTCGCCGCGTCGGGGCCGGCACCGGTGCTCGCCCCACCCCCGCCGCTCGCCCCACCCCCGCCGACCGCGTCCGACTCCGTTCCGGGCGTCGACCGGGGGCGGCTCACCCGCCGCCACCCCCCGGCGGGCCGGAGGCGTCGCCGCCCGATCCCGACGCGGTCGACGCCGCCTCGGGTCCGTCGGCCCGCGCCTGTCGCCGTCGCACGCGCTCGACGGTGGCGGCCTCGTCGGTCCGGAGGTCCGAGAGGAATCCGAACAGCCGGGAGACGTCGGTGACCCCCTCCCGGACGAGATACTCGACGTAGCCGTGTTTCCGGCGGAACTCGCGTTCGATCGCTTCGGGGTCGCTGTCGGTCGCGTCGGCGATGCGGTGGAAGATACGGAGCGCGTTGCGGCGGGTCTCCCCGTCGGTCGCGGCGTCGGCGCCACCGAGGTCGGGGTGGTCGTACGCCATGCCGAAGGAGCCGTCGGGCTCCCGCCACAGGACGGTGTTGTAGTACAGCGTCGTCCCCTCCTTCTCGACGACGCCCGTCCGCGCCGACGGCGGGAGCGCCTCGTACTCGGCCTCCGAGAGGAGTTCGACCACCGACCCGACGTAGCGCTCGCCGTCGACCCGCCGTGGGAACGCCACGAGGTCGAGTTCCCGCAGGAGGTAGACCGGCAACCCCTGCTCGACCACGCGGTTCACCAGCGTCTCGATGTCCTCGGCGTGCGTGGTGCCGACGACGCCGTGGCCGGTGTTCAACACTTCCGCGAAGGTCTCGAACGACTCCGGGGTGTTGACCTCGGCGATCACCTCCACGTCCGGATTCAGGTAGTTCGCCTCGGTCATCAGGTCCGCCATGGACACCCGCTTGTACTCGTCCTCGTGGTCGCGGGTCGACAGCGACACCCCGGTCTCGTGGGGGAGATACACCTCCCGGGAGCCCTCGTCGATGCTGATCGGGCGGTGGTCGTACGGGATGAATGGCATGTGCGCGTTCATGAGCGTCGTCTTCCCCGCGCCGGTCGGACCGGAGAAGAGCACGACCCGCCGGTGTTCGTACAGCAGCCACAGCAGCGTGACGAGCTCCGTCGGGATCGAGCCGAACGCCACCAGGTCGACGGGCGTGAGCGGCGACAACGCCTGTTTCCGGATCGAGACGTGCGGTCCCTGCTCGGAGATGGCCGGGAGCGCGACCGCACACCGGATGGTCTCGCCGTGGCCGGTGGCGTCGGGGGCGACGCCCGGGGGGTCGATGTTGACCTTCGCGGAGGGCTGGCTCGCGCTGAGTTCGACGCCGTCGGCGGCCGCGAGTTGCGTCACCACGTTGACGAACCCGGTCTCGTCGTCGAAGCGGAGGTTGGTGGGGACGCGTTCGCCCGCCCGGACCACGTCGGCCCGCGGCACCACCTTGATGCGTTCGCCGACCCGGTTGGCCTCGATGTCCTCCAGGTGTGGATCGCGGATCGGGACCGTGAGCACCCCTTCGCCGACGTAGTCACGCAGCACGTAGTAGACCAGATCGTCGAGCCGGTCCTCGGCGTACCGGTCGTCGACCGGCGGAACGCCCACCCCGTGGGCCGCCAGCGCCTTCCGGACGCGGTACCGGGTGGCGTCGAGCCACGCCTTGGTGTTGCGCGCGGTCAGTCGGCGGGAGAGGAACCGGCGGGCGCGCTCCCGGATGAACGCAGTCCGGTCGTCGACCACCGACTCGACGTTCGCCTCCCAGATCCGCTCCTTGCACTCCGCGACGAGCGCCTCGTCGCCCGGCAGCAGGTCGGGCTCCAGAACGGCGTATTTGGCCTCGAACCGATCGTCGCCCAGGAGCCGGTCGCGGTGGACGACCACGTCGACCTCGAAGCCCGCGAACCCGACGGTGTACTGCCGGAGCCGCTCGCTCGCGACCCGGGTGGCGAACTCGGTGTCGGCGTTGAACGCCGTGACCGCCGGCGCGTAGGTCTCGGTGTGGACGACCAAGGCGCCGTCCTCGCCGCCCTCGACATCGACGACCTCGATCCGGTCGTCGAGCGCGATGGGGGTGACGGGGCCGAGCAGGCGCAGCTCCGACATCGCGTGGTAGTCGACCCGACGGCGGGCGGCGGCCGGAAGCGTCACCAGCCGGTCGATCACCCGCCGGTACTTCCGCGGCATCCCCGCGGCGGCGCGCTCGGCCGCCCCCTCGCGGGTGAGCGGGCGGCGGACCGAGACCGTCGCGAAGTACTCCGTCACCGACGCGAGCGCCGCCTCGGCGCGTGCCCCGACTGCCGGTTCCCGGATCTGATACTCGAACCCGACCCCGTCGGGGTTGTCGCGGAGCGTGACGACGACGCCGGGGGTGACCTCGTACTGTTCCCGCACACCGTCGGCGTACCACGCGTCCGGGCTCTCGGGCGGCTCCGGCGGCGGAACGGCCGGTCCGTTGGTCCGCGTCCCCCCGCCATCGGTCGCTGGGATCACCCCGCTTCCCCCGAGAGTTCCCGATCGGTCATACGGGTGGTTCGTCCCACGTTCGTATTTAAAATCTCGGCTTCAGTATCAACACGGATACTCGAACTCGGGCGTGAGCACACCGCCGGGGTCGGTCGGCGATCCGAGGGTTTAGATACGGACGGTCCGAGCAAACGAGTCGTGTCACTCGGAGATCCCGCAGCCCGGATCCGTCGGTCCGTCGACGGCGACGCGTCGGCCGCCCTCCGCCGGTCGGTCCGCGACCACGACCTCCCGGCGGCGCTGCTGGAACTCGTCGAGGAGTACGAGTCGTTGGGCGGCGAGCGCTCCCGGTTCCTCTGGCGGTGGATCCACCGGCTCGCGCCGCGGAACGCGATGCCGTTCGTCCCCGACGACCACGCCGCGGCCGTCGCAACGGACAAGACGATCCTGGTGCTCTTCATCACCCTGCTCGACGACCTCGTCGAGAGACGGGGTGACTACCGGACGTTCGACGCGATCGCCGGCCTCGTTCGGTTGGGCGGGGCCGACGCAGAGTCGACGGTTCCTGGGGCGACCGACCCCGGCGTCGACGAGGAGTACGCGGCGTTCGCCGCCCGCGTGTGGCGCCGGCTGGACGACCGGCTTCGCCGGGCGGCGGGGCACGACCGGTACGCGCCGCTGTACCGGTTCGACGTGCGCCAGGTGCTGGCCGCGATCGAGTACAGCACCCTCGCGATCGATCGGCCCGATCTCGCGACCGGGTCGGACCTCCGACGGTACGAGACCCACAACATGGGGGTGTGTGCCTTCGCCGACGTCGACCTGATGTACGCCGACGCCGACCTCGACCTCGGCGGGGAGCTGTCGACGTTCCGGAGCGCGGTCCACACCGCCGGGCGGATGGCCCGGATCGGCAACTGGCTCAGCACGTGGGAGCGGGAGCTCCGCGAGGGCGACGCCAGCTCCGGGGTGGTCGTGGCGGCGCTCGAACGGGGGATCCTCGACCCCGGCGAGTTGTCCGACCTCGGCGCCGGCCCCGACGGCGGCGGCGACGGGGAGGCGGCGCGCGCCGTCGAACGGATCGAAGCCCACGGTCTCGACACCGAACTCCTCGCGGAGTGGAACGACCACCACCGCCGGCTGGTGGCGGCGAGCCGGCGGATCGAGGCCGTCGATCTCGGCCCGTTCGTCGACGGCACCGAGGACGTGCTCCGGTACCACCTCGCGAGCCGCGGGTTCAAGTGAGCCCGCGCCGCGGGACCCGGCGCGACCCGGCTGGTCAGACCGACACGCCGCGGCCGAACCGCTCGCGCTCGCGGCTGCAGACCCGTTCCCAGACCGCCAGAAGCGTACTCCCCAGGTCGTAGCGCTCGTTCACCGTCCGGATCCACTCGTCGTCGGTGAACAGCAGATGCTGGAACCGCCGGACCGCCGGATCGAGGTCCTCGAGGCCGAGGTCGCCGGCGTAGTACCCGACGATCCCAGCCCGCGCCTCGTCGACCAGCCCGGGCGGGACGCGGATGCCACACTCGCCGGCGACGTAGTCGAACCACTCCAGGTGGAGGATGGCGTCGGCGAACGCGAAGCGGTCGGCGAACCCCGACACGAAACTGACCGCGGGCTTTCCGCGGCGGACCACGTCGGTCGGCCGGCTGAACCGCGGCCGGGAGACGTGGTCGATGGTGGCGGCGTAGGCGTCGGCGATCCGGTCGAGCCGCCACCCGGCGTACGCGGTGGGGGCGGCCAGCCCCAGTTCGTACCACACCGGCGTCCACTCCAGGAACGGGAGTCCGAAGGTGGCGTCGGCGTAGAGGTCGGCGGCGATCAGGCGGTTGACGGCGGGCGCGACGTCCTCGCCGGTTCGCCCCGCCCGCATCGCGGCCTCGGCCTCGTCGAGGAGCCCCGCGAGGTCGCCGGTGGGGAACCCCATCCCCTCGGCGACCCGGAGGAGGTAGTCGCCGCCGGGACGGAACCAGTCTGCGAACGCCGGCGGCGTCCGCGCGCGAAGCAACGAGAGGACGGTCACGCCCGCCGTACGACGCCGGGCGGTATATACGTCCTGAATCACTCCTCGTCGAGGTGGTCGGCCAGCCCCCACTCCGCGGCGCGCGCCTCCGCCTCCGCGCGGGCCTCCTGCCTGATGGCTTCGATCCGGTCGGCGTCCGCGAGGAACGCCGCGACCGACCCCGCGTCGTCGCCGTCGTCGAGTCGGTCGTCGGGGGCGGCCTCGCGGGTCCGCTCGACGAGGTCGTCGTCGCCCGCCAGCCGGTCGGCCGGCGCGGTCGGCGGGACTTCCAGCGCGTCGACCCGGTGGGCCGCTTCGAGCGCCGCCGCCGGGAGTTCGTAGGAGTCGGCGTGGAAGAGCCCGCCGGGGAGCGCCGCCAGGGCGTCGGTCCCGCCGGCGTCGCTCGGCGCGTGGTACGCCAGCACGGGCACGCCGTCCTCGAACGTGAGGACCGCGCGCTCGTCGCCGCCGCGGAGGATCGACCCCTGCGGCTCGAACACCACGTACCCCGTGAGCTCCCGGTCGAGCGCCCCTGCGAGCGTCTCGCCGACGTCGGCGTCGGTGCGGGAGCGGCACAGCCGTCCTTCGGGGATGCGGCCGTCGACGACCATCAGGCGCGGTCGGGGACGACGGCGCTCCGGAACCGGTCGGCCACGCCCGCGGCGTCGCCCGGGCGGACGTCGAGTGCCGCGGCGGCCTCGCGGAACGCGTCCGCCGCCGGGTCGGTCGGGGCGTGGGCTAGCAGGGGTTCGCCCGCGCGGCGGGCCGCCCGGACCGCGTCGCTCTCGGGGACGGTTCCGAGGGTGGTGCCGCCGAAGTACCGCGCCGCGCGGTCGGCGATCGTGTCGACGTCCTCGTCGGGTTGGACGCGGTTGAACAGCACCCCTGCCGTACCGGTGCCGTACGACCGGGCGTACTCCTGGACCTTCAGCCCGTCCGACAGCGACGGGACGGTGGGCTGGAGCACGACCACGATCCGGTCGGCGAGCACGACCGGGAGCACCGCGCTCTTCGACCCCAGCGCCGCGGGGGAGTCGAGCAGGAGCACGTCGGTGTCGGTCGCGAGGTCGGCCACGACGTCCCGGAGCCGTTCGGGGTCGGCGGCGGCGAAGCCGTCGAGGCTGGTGCCGCAGGGGACCACAGACATCCCGAACCGGTCGTAGACGGCGTCGGCGACGTCGACGTTACGGTCCGCCACGAGCAGGTCGTGGAGGGTCACGTCGGCGTCGTCGAGCCCCGCGTGAAACAGGAGGTTCGCCATCCCGGTGTCGGCGTCGATGACCGTCACGTCGTACTCCTCGGCGAGTCCCATGCCGAGCGCCAGCGTGCTCGTCGTCTTTCCGGTGCCGCCCTTCCCGCTCGCGACGGCGAACGCCTCGACCATACCGGGCGGAGGCGGGGGCGGGGCAAAAGTCTTCGACTCCGAGGTTCGGCGCCGACTCCCGCCGCGGGCGGGGACTCGGGCCGGAGGGGTCACGTCGGCCGGAGGAGGGGGTCGAGCGGGATGTCGGCGACGAGGGCGGCGGCCCGGGCGTACGGGTCGGCGTCGGCATCGGCACCGCCCGGATCGGGGGTCGGCCGCGACGTCCCCGCGTGGTCGAAGACGGCGGCGACGAACGCCGCCCGGGCCGCGTCGTTCTCGAAGAGGCCGTGGAGGTAGGTTCCGACCACGTCGCCGGCCGCCGCGCCGAGAGTCACCGCCTCGCGGTCCGGGGCCGAAAACGGGAACGAGACCGAAGCCGGCGCTTCGGCGGGCGCGTCCGACTCCGCCCGCGTGGGCTCCGCCAACCGCGTGTCGCCGCCGTGGATCTCGTAGCCCGCCACGGGCCCCGACGCCCCCGCCAGCGGGCCGGCGCCGTCGAGGCGCCAGGTGACGGGCGCGACCCGCTTCCGGCGGGAGAACGCGGTCTCGACCGGGAGCAGTCCCACGCCGCGGAGCGTCGCGTCGGCGTCGACGCCCTCGACGTCAGCGTCGACGAGCCGGGTCCCGAGGAGCTGGTAGCCGCCGCAGAGCCCCACGACCGGGCCGTCGAAGCGCCGGAGCCGGTCGTCGAGCCCCGCCGCCCGGAGCTCCCGCAGGTCGTCGACGGTATTTTTCGTGCCGGTGAGCACGACCGCGTCGGCGTCGGCGACCGGCGCGTCCAGCGGCCGGAACTCGACGCGGACGCCCGGAACCGCGGCGAGGGGATCGAGGTCGGCGGTGTTCGACGCCCGCGGGAGCCGGGGGACCGCGACGGTGACCGTCCGGTCGGCCGGAGCGTCGTCGCCGCCGCGGGTCGCCCGCTCCCCGGGATCGGGCAGCGAGACGCTGTCCTCCTCCGGGAGCCCGGGGTCGTCGTACGGCAGCACGTCGAGCACCGGCACCCCGGTCCGGGACTCGACCTCCTCGATTCCGGGCGCCAGAAGCGAGCGGTCGCCCCGGAACTTCGTGACGACGACCCCCGCGACCCGGTCGCGGACGTCGTCCGGGAGGAGCTCCAGCGTCCCCACGATCGACGCGAAGACGCCGCCGCGCTCGATGTCGGCCACCAGCAGGACCGACGCGTCCGAGAGGCGGGCGGCCTCGACGTTCGCCAGGTCGCGGTCGTGGAAGTTGATCTCCGCGATCGATCCCGCGCCCTCCGCGACGATCACGTCGGTGTCGGCCGCGAGCCGGTCGTGGGCGGCTTCGGCCGCTCGGCGGGCGTCGTCCCAGAAGTCGGCGTAGTAGTCCGCGGCGGCGTGGTGGCCGACCGCGACCCCGTCGATCACGAGCTGGGACTCGCCGCCGCCCCGGGGTTTCAGCAACACCGGGTTGTGGTCGGTGGTGGGGCGGACGCCCGCCGCCCGCGCCTGGACGTACTGGGAGACGCCGATCTCGCCGAACGCCGGGGGGTCGGAGCCGGAACCGGGCCGGTCGGCGTCGGACGCGACGCCGGCGTCGGGTCCCGACCCCCCGTCCCGAACCGCCGCCGGCCGGACGACCGCCCGCGCCTCGTTGCTCATGTTCTGCGCTTTGAACGGTGCCACGTCGACCCCGGCGTCGGCGAGTCGGCGGCACAGCCCCGCGGCGACGGTGCTCTTGCCGACGTGGCTGGCGGTGCCGGCAACCAGGATCGTCGTCGCGGAGTCGGAGTCGGAGACGTCGGCCGGGCCCGGGGCGTCCGCAGCGTCGCGGTCCGCGCGGGTAGGAGTCGAGTCGGTCACGCCCGCGGCCTCAGTACTCGGTGCCCTTCCGCGCCCGGGTCCCTCGATCGAAGGGGTGTTTCACCTTCCGGACCTGGCTCACCAGGTCGGCGGCGTCGAGGAGATACGTCGGCTCGGTGTGGCTCCCGGTCAACACCAGCTCCAGCCGGTCGGGTTTCGAGTCCACGAGGTCGAGCACCTCGCGCTCCTCGATCAGCCCCTGGTCGACGGCGTAGAGGATCTCGTCGATCACGAGCAGGTGGACGCCGGCCTCGGGGTCGGAATCGGGCGGACGGGGGGCGGTCAGGTCGGCGTCCTCGGCGGCCGCGAGCAGCTCCTCGGCGCGCCGGAGCGCGCCGCGGGCCTTCGCTCGGTGGTCGTCCTCGTCGGTTCCGTCGGCCATTCCGTGCCACCCGTAGTGGCCGGTGTTCTCGTAGGAGATCCCGGGGACCGCCGCGATCGCGTTGTACTCCCCGCGGACGTCCTCGACGGAGTCGGCGCCGCCCTTCATGAACTGCAGCAGGTGGACCCGGTAGCCGTGGCCGGCGGCGCGGAACGCCATGCCCAGCGACGCGGTGGTCTTGCCCTTGCCGTCGCCCCACCACGCCTGCACAAGCCCGAACGCCTCGGGGGCGGCGGGGTCGATGGCGTCGGCGGAGGGACGGACCCCGCGGCCCGGAGTGTTGCGGCGGGTCTCCGCGGGCGTCCGGTCGTCGGGGTCGGCGTCGTCGATGTCTGTCATACCTCCGTCGAGGGCGCAGGCGGACAAGAAGGCGGCGGGTGCGACGGCGGGCGTCGGATCCGACCCGCGCGGTCAGTCGTCGGCGACTGCGGTCGCGCCGCGGAGCGCGCCGGGGAGGTCCGCGGGCAGCCGGTCGCGGTCGTGGGGCTCGGTGAAGTCGATGTCCGGGCCGATCGGGACCAGCTGCTTGGGGTTGACGTCCTCGTGCGTCTTGTAGTAGTGCCGGACGATGTGGTCCATGTTCACCGTCTCGGCGACGCCGGGGAGCTGGTAGATCTCCTTGGTGTAGTTCCAGAGGTTGTCGTACTCGTGGATCGCCCGCCGGTTACATTTGAAGTGGGTGTGGTAGACGTGATCGAACCGGACCAGCGTCGCGAACATCGCGATGTCGGCCTCGGTGAAGACGTCGCCCGCGAGGAACCGCTTTTCGTCCAGCACCGACTCCCAGTGGTCCAGCGCGTCGAACAGCTCCCGTGCGGCGCGCTCGTGAGCCGCCTGGGAGTCCGCGAACCCGGTGCGGTAGACGCCGTTGTTGATCGGCTCGTAGATCGCGTCGAGGATCTCGTCGACCGCCTCGCGGTAGCCCTCGGGCCAGAGATCGACGTCGGTGGTGCCGTCGAACTCGGTGGTGAGCATCCGCATGATCTCCCGGGACTCGTTGTTGACGATGGTCTCCGTCTCCGTGTCCCACAGCACCGGCACCGTCACGCGCCCGGTGAACGCCGGATCCGCTCGGGTGTAGAGTTCGCGGAGGTACTCCGCGCCGTAGAGCGGGTCGGGGTTGTCCTCGGAGAACCGCCACCCGTTCTCGTAGCGCTCGGCGTCGACGAGCGACAGCGAGATGTCGTCAGCCAGACCGTTGAGCCGGCGGGTCAGCGCCACGCGGTGGGCCCACGGACACGCCCGGGAGATGTAGACGTGGTACCGGCCGGACTCGGCGGGATACTCCGCGTCGGGATCGGCGCTGATCCGATCGCGGAAGGACGTCTCCTGTCTGTCGAACTCCCCCTCGTCGTTGGTGGTCTGGTACGCGTCGGTCCGCCACTCGCCGTCGACGAGCATGTTCATCGCGAATCACCGTGCATACACGTTCAACGTCGTCTACGGGGGTAAATCGTTCGGGTCGAGTTATCACGAGTGGTAGCCGGCGCCGAAGATTAAACCCCGGTGACGCGGACTGTCGTGACGATGAGCCTTGACGCCACGACGTCGGACACGGGAACGCGGGTCGGAGACGTGGAGCCGCTGACCGAGCGGCTGTGGGAGGAGTACGCGAGCGCTGGCGGCCCCGACGACGCGGCCGAGGAGGCCGACCGGCTCCGCGCCGAGCGGGACTTCTGGCGGTCGATGTTCGACCAACTCGTCGCGGAGTTCCCCGAGGGGATCCTCGTGGCCACGGCCGGCGGGACGCTCACGCACTGGAACGACACGCTGGGCGAGAAGCTCCGGATCCCCGCGACCGACGCCATCGGGGAGAACGCCTACGACGTGATCGGCACCGAAGGCGAAGACGAGACGCTCGCGGAGACGGTCGTCGACCGCGGGGAAACGATCTCCGAGGACGACGTTCGGGAGGTGCCGTCGAGCGACACCGTGTTTCGGACGTACGCCGTGCCGCTCCGTGGCCCCGACGGCCGGGTCGCGGGGGCGTTCGAGGTCGCGAGCGACGTCACCGAACACGTCGAACAGCAGCGGGCGTTGGAACGGCTCCAGGGTGAGGTCCAGGGGACGGTCCAGGCGGAGCTGACCGACCTGTCGTCGTCGATCGGCCGGATCGCGAGCGGGGTCGACGACCTGGGGACCTTCGCCGAGGAACAGACCCGGCGGATGGAACGCGTCTCCGACGAGGTCTCGGACCAGTCGGCCACGATCGAAGAGATCGCCTCCAGTGCCGACCAGGTGAGCCGCGCGGCGCGGAACGCCCGCGACAGGGCCGACGAGGGCGAGGCGGCCGCCGACGACGCCATCGACCGGATGGAGGCGGTTCGCACGTCCGCCGACGGCGTCGGCGACACCTTGGAGACGCTCACCACGAAGGCTGGCGAGATGCGCGACATCATCGACGTGATCAACGACATCGCCGACCAGACCAACCTGCTCGCGCTGAACGCGTCGATCGAGGCCGCGCGGGCGGGCGACGCCGGCTCGGGCTTCGCGGTCGTCGCCGACGAGGTCAAGTCGCTGGCGGAGAAGTCACAGACCCAAGCGACCGAGATCGAAGAGCGGATCACGGAGGTCGTCGACGCGACCGAACGGACCGCGACCGAACTCGACGACACCACCGACGAGATCGTCGAAGCGATCGACACCGTCGAGCGGACCGTGCGGTCGCTGCGGGAGATCCGGGAGACGGTGGGCGAGACCGCCACCGGCGCCGAGGAGGTCGCCGACGCGACCGACGCCTTCGCCGCGAGCTCCGAGGAGGTCGCCGCCACCGTCGACGAGGCCGTCGAGGAGCTTTCGACCCTCGAAGCGGAGCTCTCGGAACTGACAGACGCCACCAACGAACAGACCGGGCAGGTCGACGAGATCGACCGCGCGGTCGAGGAGCTGGTCTCCGACACCGCCACCAGGTAGCCGTCGGCGTCGACGTCGCCGACCGCTCGTGTCTACCGTCGCGGGTTCAATCGCGGAGCAGTCCGCCAACCGCCGTCGCCACCGCGTCGGCGTCGGGACCGAGCACGTACGTGATCGGCTCGATCCCGTAGCCGCCGGTCTGGTAGCAGACCACCGTCGGCGTGAGGCCCTCTGGGCCGGCTGCCGCGATCGCCGCCGCGATCCCGTCGTCGTCGGCCTCGGGGTCGAACGCGACGGTGTCGTACCCCGCGGCGTCGAGGTCGGCGACGAGATCGGCGTCGTACCGGAGGTTGATCGCCGCCCGGGCGTCGAGCCCGGCCGTGCGGGCCGACAACAGCGCCGACGCGACGTGTTCGCTGACCCCGAACTCCGGCTCCCCGGGGACCGTCGCCCGGCCCTTCACGTCGAAGATCCGGCCGGGGACGCCGGCGACGTCGTCGACGGCGGCCGCGTCGGGGAGACACGCCACGAGGTTCGACCCGACGTTCGGGATCAGTCCCGCGAACCCGCTGGCGTTGGTGAGCCGGCGGAGCGCCCGCCGGACGGACGCGCGGACCGCCTCGCTCCGCCGCAGGTCGCTGTCGGGGTCGTGGATCCGGACGTAGCCGTCGTGGGCCGCGAGCTCCGGCATCGCCTCCTCGTGGAGCCGGGCGAGCAGGTCCCCCTCCTCCAGCCGCCGGATCAGGACCTCCGCCTCGACGAGCGCCTGGACCCGGGTCATCTCCCCGGTCGCGAGCCCGGCGGCGACCTCCTCGACCAGCTCCCGGACGCGGTCGTCGTCGACCACCTCGTCCCGTCGACCCACCTCCCCGTGGGCGTACTTCGAGACGGCGCTCTGGCTGATCCCCAACGCCTCCGCCACTTCGTGTTGGGTCAGCCCGCGGTCCCGGAGCGCCGCCGCCAGCATCGACCGGAACGTCGGGAGGAACTCCTCGACGACGACCTCCTCGACGAACCTCATGCCCCGTCGCCCCCCGAGAACTCCGGATCCGACCCGATCCGGGAGGCCTGCGGCCCCGACTGCCCCTGGTACTTCGAGCCGCGCTCGGCGCCGTAGGGGCGGGCCGCCGGCGAAGAGAGCTCGGTGAACGTGAGCTGTGAGATCCGCATGCCGGGCGTGAGCGCCACGGGCGCGGTCCCGAGGTTCGACAGTTCGAGGGTGATCTGGCCCTCGTACCCGGGGTCGGCCAGCCCCGCGGTGGCGTGGACCACGATCGCGAGCCGCCCCAGCGACGACCGCCCCTCGACGTGGGCCACGAGGTCGTCGGGGATCGCCACGCGCTCTTTCGTGGTTCCGAGCACGAAGTCCCCGGGGTGGAGGACGAACTCCTCGCCCTCCGGGACCACGGTCTCCTCGACGTAGTCGGAGATCTCGTCCTCGCGGTTGGGGTGGATACACGGGATGTTGGCGCGTTGGAACTCCAGGAACTCCTCGCCGAGCCGGAGGTCGACGCTCGCGGGCTGGACCTGCATGTCGATGTCGTCGAGCGGGTCGACGACGAGGTCGCCGGCTTCCAGCCGGGCCAGGATGCCGTCGTCCGAGAGTATCATCGTTCGACCGACGGGCGGGCACCGACGTAAATCGTTGGCTTCGCGCGCGGAGGGGAGGACATATACCGGCCCGCGCGCTTCCGTGGGGTATGAAACAGGCCATCGTCGCCCGGACGGACCTCGGGATGGGTCGGGGGAAGCTCGCCGCCCAGGTCGCCCACGCGTCGCTGTCGGCCTCCGAGGACGCCGACGACCGGACGCGGACGGCGTGGAAGGGCGGCGGCCAGAAGAAGATCGTGCTGAAAGCCGACGGCGAGGCCGAGCTGTTCCGGCTGGCCGACGCCGCCGAACGCCGGGGGCTCCCGAACGCGATCGTCCGGGACGCCGGTCACACCCAACTCGACCCGGGAACGGTGACCTGTCTCGCGGTCGGCCCCGGCGACGACGACGAGGTCGACCGCGTGACCGGCGAGCTGTCGCTGTACTGACCGTGGCCGATCACGGGCCTCCCGGGGAGCCGGACCCGCGACCGGTGGGGAAGACCGTCGCTGCGGGACCGGAGCGGAAGCGACCGGCGTGGAACGGCCAAACGACTTACCAGTGGGCCGTCCCGAGAGACCGGTAGATGAAGGACACGCCAGTCGGGAGCGGCGGGCTCTCGGGGATCCTCGACGACGTCGCCGACGCCGTGGTCGTCACCGACGCCGACTCCGGCGAGGTCGTCGCGGTCAACGACGCCGTCGAGCGGGTGTTCGGCCACCCGCCGTCCGCGTTCCGTACGCTCGATCCCGACGCCTACGCCGCGAACCCCGACGCCGCGTCCGACGCCCGCGCGGAGGCCCGGCGGACGGTGACCGACACCGGGGCGGCGTCGGCGACGTTCCGGTGGACCGCCCGCCGGCGCGACGGCAGCACGTTCCGCGCGGAGTCCAGCGTCTCGACCACGACCGTCGACGGTCGGGCGTGCGTCGTGGCCGTCGTACGCGACGTGAGCGACCGCGCCGAGCGGGAACGGGAGCTCGAACGGTTCGCGGAGGTGCTGACCCACGACCTCCGGAGCCCACTGAACGCCGCGGAGGCCCAAGTGGAGATCCTGCGGTCCGAGGCCGCCGGCGGCGAGGAGTGGCTGAACCGCCTCGAGGACGTCCACGACCGGATGGCGGACATCGTCGACGACGTTCGGACGCTCGTCAGCGGGGACCGACACGTCGGCGACCCCGAGCCGATCGACCTGAACGGGGCCGTCGAGGACACCTGGACCGCGACCGTCGACTGCGACAGCGACGCCGACCTCGTCGTGGACGGCGACCTCGGGACCGTCGCCGCCGACTCGAAGCGGCTGTGCCGGCTGCTGGAGAACCTCTTCGACAACGCCGTCAGACACGGCGGCGAAGGCGTCACGGTCACCGTCTCGGCGCTGTCCGACGGCGACGGGATCGCCGTCGCCGACGACGGGCCGGGCATCCCGGTCGACGCCAGGGAACGGGTGTTCGAGTACGGCTACACCACCGCGAACGCGGGGACCGGGTTCGGGCTGAACATCGTGGCCGCCGCGGCGGACGCCCACGGGTGGGACGTGACAGTCACCGATGCCGCCGACGGGGGCGCCCGGTTCGAAATCGCCGGGATGGACCCCGTCGGACCCGCAATCGAGGGGTGACGCCGGGGGCGAACCGGAGCCGCCTTACCGCCCCAGCGGATACCACGAACCGATCGGATGCGCGACGCCCACCCCGCCGAACGCCGCGTCGGAATCGAGCTCTACCGCAGCGACGCCGACGGCACCGGGGGGCGGCTCCGGGAACGTCCCGAGGACTTCCGGGTCCGGGAACTGGAGACCGTCACGCCCGCGCCACTCGACGCCGCGTCCGGCGACTATCCCCACCTGCTGCTCCGGGTCACCCTCCGGGGGTGGGACACCAACGACTTCGCCCACCGGCTCTCGAACGCCCTGGGAATCAGCCGCGAGCGGGTCTCGTGGGCGGGAACGAAGGACAAACGCGCGGTCACCACCCAGCTGTTCTCGCTCGCGAACGTCGACCCCGACGATCTCCCGGACGTTGCCGACGCCGACGTCGAGGTGTGCGGGCGGGTCGGCCGCGCGCTCCACTTCGGCGACCTCGCGGGCAACGAGTTCGGGATCCGCGTCGGCGACGCCGACCCCGGGACGGTAGGGGCGGTCACCGCTGACCTCCGCGTCGGAGACGCCGACGCTGACGCCCCCGCCGACGTGGCCGTTCCGAACTACTTCGGCCACCAGCGGTTCGGGAGCCGCCGGCCCGTGACCCACGAGGTCGGGCTGTGTCTCGCCCGCGGGGAGTGGCGCGAAGCCGTGTTGGCGTACGTCGGCAACCCCGCCGACGCGGAGCCGGCGGCGACCCGGGAGGCCAGGGCGTTCGTCGACGACCAGGCCGGAACCGACGACCCAGACTGGGCGGCGGCGGCCGAGCGGATGCCCGGCGCGCTCCGGTTCGAGCGGTCGATGCTCCACCGGCTGGCCGACGCCGAGCCGGAAGACCCCGCCGGCTGGCGACACGCCCTGGAGGCGGTGCCGACCAACCTCCAGCGGCTGTTCGTCAACGCCGCCCAGTCGTACGCGTTCAACCGGATCGTGAGCGAGCGGCTCCGGCGCGGGCTCCCGCTGGACCGCCCGGTCGAGGGCGACGTGGTGTGTTTCGCCGACGGCGACGCCCCCGAGGAGCTCTACCGCCCCGACACCGACCGGACGCAGGTCGCCACGGGCGCCCGGGTTGACGTGATGGCTCGTCACTGTGACCGCGGCCGGGCGTTCGTGACCGCGCCGCTCGTGGGCGTCGAGACCGACCTCGCCGAGGGCGACCCCGGCGAGATCGAACGCGCTGTCCTCGACGACCTCGGGATCGCGCCCGCGGACTTCGACCTCCCGGGGACGTTCCACTCCACGGGCACGCGCCGGGCGGTCCAACTCCGGACGCGGGTCGACGTCGACACCGCGACCGACGCCTACGACCTCTCGTTTGCCCTGCCGTCGGGGTCGTACGCGACGGTGCTGCTCCGCGAGTATCTGAAGGTCCCGCCGACCGAGCTGTAGGACGGATAGCCGCGCTTTTGTCCGCGCGCAGTCTGGGTCGGCTATGGACTGTCGGCGGTGCGGGAGCCCGCTCGAACGCCCGGGCGACTACTGCCTGGTCTGTCACACCGGCAACTGCGACGCCGTCGTGGCGGTCTTCGAGCGCGACCGCGCGGAGCTGACCATGCTGGACGGCGAGGCGGTTGTCGGTCGGACCGCGCTGACCACCGTGCCCGAGGACGACCCCGAAGCCGAGACGGTGGAGCTCCGGAACTTCGCGGGCCGGGTCGCCGACGAAGTCCGCCGGAAGCGCCCCGACACCGTCTTCGCCGCCGGCGACCGCGCGGTGCTGCGGGAGACCCGCGCGCAGCTTCACCACGAGTTCTACCGGGTCGCCGCCGACGACCCCGTCGAACGGGTGCTGGAGCGCCGCGGCGACCGATCGCTGGAGGTGGTCGAGACCGCCCCCCGGGAGAAGCTCGGCGGGTCGCACTCGACGCTCATCGGCGACCGGGCCGGCCGGCGGGCGATCGGCGTCGTGGCCGACCACCCGCACGTGAAGAAGATCGTTCCGGGGCCGATCGACGCCGGCGGCACCGGCTCCCGGACCGGGCTGCGGGCGAAGGTGACCCGCGCCGGCGACAACGGCAACCTCCGGCTGCTGCTCCGTGACGGCTCCAGCGTCCAGGAGAACCGTGTGGTGACGACCGCGATGGACCGCGAGACCGGGGAGTTCGTGCGCGAGGACCTCAACGACGCGCTCGTCGAGGCGGATCTGCGCGAGGAGTGAGGGCGCCGTCGGGGGACGACGCCGCCCGGGAGTTCATATACGATCCCGGGAGCAGCGGCCGTATGCGCTGACGACGGCCCCACGCCGGAGAGCGGGTGTTCGGCACACCGGCGTGGGTGTGGCTGCGAGTGCCGACTGTTCGCCACCGTCGACTGTCCCGACCGCTCGGGTCGTCGTCGCCCGACGGTAGCTGGCCGCTCAGTCCAGCTCCCCGGACCGGATCGCGTCCTCGGCGGCCGCGAGCGTGGCGTCGGCGTCGAACGCCCGGAGGAGGGCCTTCAGTTCCGGCCGCGACGCCCCCGACAGGTCGCGGGCGTGGTCGGCGACGTTCGGGACCGCCCGAATCACGTTGTCGACGATCGGGACCGTCGCAGCCTGCGCCGACCGCGACAGCGGGTTCAGGTCGATCACGATCTCGGATCGCCCCATGTCCGCCAGCGCCGCCGCGCGGTCGCCGTCCTCGAGGGGGACCACGACGACGTCGGCGCTCCCGATGCCGTCGGCGTCGACCGTCGCGCGCTCGTGGTCGAGCCCCGGAAGCCGTGCGTCTGCGTCGAGTCCCCGCACCGTGACTCCAGCGGCGGCAGCGCCGTGCTCCCGGAGGTGGGCAGCGATCGCCCGCATCCGCTCTGCGGTCCGGTCGAACAGGTTCACCTCGACGTCGGCGTCGACCGCGGCCGCGAGGTCGATCGTCTCACCGGGGACCAAGGCGGCCACGTTGCCGTTGACCGAGACCACCGGCCGGTCGGCGAGGAGGAGGAGCGCCGCGGCTGCGCGGGCGGCGTCGTCGGCGGCGGGGGTGGTTCGCTCCCCGAGCAGGTAGTCGAACGCCTCCCCGCGACCCTCCGCGATGAGCCCCTGCCGGCTGGTGAGCCCCCGGTCGACGCCCGCTTCGATCCGGTGGCGGGTCAGAAGCGACTGGTATCGGGGGTGGCTCTCCGGCACGTCGATCTCGCTCATACCCCCGAGGTCGGGGGGCAGGGGCAAAAGCCAGCCGGTTCGGAGCCGGGACGCCGCGTCGCCCGCGGCTCGGTCACTCCGACGCCCGGAGCGTCGCACCCGCGGGGTGGACCGCACACGTCTCAGGGTCGTACCCCGCCGCAGAGAGGTCGGCGCCGAACGCGAAGACGGTGTCGCCGAGCATCGCCATCGCGGCGCTCCCGCCGGCGTCGTCGACGGCGTCGATGGCCGCGGCGACGCGGTCGGTCAGCAGGTCCGCCTCGCGGGCGAACCGCCGGGAGAGGTCGACCAGCCGCGGCGCCGTCGGTTCCGCGCGGAGGTCGGCGAGCGCGCGCTCCCCGGCGGCGGTCAGCCGGGTCGTGTCCCCCGAGAGCACCGCTTCGGTCGACACCGACCCGAAGGGCACGTACTCCACCCGGGGGGCCGCCGGGACGCCGTCCAGCCGGCCGTGATCGGGGTCACCGGGGGCAAGTCGGATCGGGAGCCCGCCGCGGGCCTGTGCGACCACGTCGCCGAGGCCGGTCCCCGCCTCGACCTCGGCGCGGTGGGCGACCGAAACCAGATCGTTCCCGGTCCGGCGACGGTCGTAGGCCGCGTTGATCCCGTAGGCGACTCCGAGCGCCACCGCACCGGAGACCCCGAACCCCGCGCCGAGCGGCAGCGGCGTCTCCACGATCACCGCGGCGTCCGGGGCCGCGAGCGCGTCGCGGACGCCGGAGACGGGGCCGATCGCGACAGGGTCACCGTTCAGCGTGACGAGCGCGGGCTCGCCCCTGTGACCGCCGCGTTCGACCCGCACGTCAACGCCGTGGGACAGCGTCACCCCGGCGCCGCGCGACCCCGCCGCGGCTGGGTCCGGGTCGGCGTGTGCGCTGAAGAAGCCCGTCAGGTGACCGGGGACGAACGCCCGCGCCGCGTCTGTCATCGCGCGTCCGTTCCGCGGGCCGGCTTAAATCGGGC
>CAZIQT010000014.1:0-24337 GCA_964541645.1 uncultured Halobellus sp.
TCGGGTCGGTGCTTCTGACCGCGTTCAACCGCTACGACTACCAGTACGTCACGGCCATCCTGCTCGCGATCATCGCGGTCGTGCTGGTGGCGGAGGGCGTGAGCGCGGTCGTCCGACGGAGGTACAACTGATGGCGACCGAACAGCGGAGCTGGGAGCGGTTCGACCGGCGGCGGCGGATCAGTCGGTTCGTCCTGTTGCTGGCCGCTGCCGTCTCCGTGGTCGCGTCGTGGCGGTTCATGGACACCGGAATCGCGCGGCCGGAGACGATCCCGCGGGAGGTCGGCGACCTCCTGGCGCGGATGTACCCGCCGGACGTGGCGTACACCACCCAGATCGTCCAGCCGCTGATCGAGACGATCCAGATCGCCGCGTTAGGGACGCTCGGCGCCCTGATACTCGCGGTCCCGGTGGCGCTGCTCGCCGCGGAGAACACCACGCCCAACGCCGCGACGTTCTGGCTCGGGAAGTTCATCGTGACGACGAGTCGGTCGGTCAACACCATCATCTGGGCGCTGTTCTTCGTGGTGCTGTTCGGGTCGGGCCCGCTGGCGGGCGCGGTCGCCATCGTGTTCCGCTCGGTCGGCTTCCTCGGGAAGCTACTGGGCGAGGAGATCGAGGAGATCGACTTCGGCCAGGTGGAGGCGGTGCGGGCGTCGGGGGCGTCGCAGGCGCAGGTGCTGCTCTACGGCATCCTCCCGCAGGTCAAGCCCGCCGTAGTGGGGCTGTCGATCTACCGGTGGGACATCAACATCCGCGATTCCACGGTACTCGGGTTCGTCGGCGCGGGCGGCATCGGCGTCGAGCTGTTCCGCGCGGTCAACGCCTTCGCGTGGCAGTCGGTCGCCACGGTGCTGATCGTGATCCTGGGGGTCGTGGTCGTCACCGAGAGCCTGTCGGCGTACACCCGGGGGCTGGTCCGGTGACAACAGCCGGCCCCGACGCCGACCCGGGAGGCGACGCCGGGGACGTCGCGGTCCTGTTCGACATGGACGGCGTGCTCCTCGCCGGCCGCGGAACCGACCCGTCCGTCCACCGGCGGGCGCTCGACGAGGCGCTCGCCGAACGCGGGCTCGACCCCGACCCCGAGACCCGGTCCCTGCTTGCGGGCCACGAGTACGATGTCGACTTCGTCCGCGGGTGCCGCAGGCTGGGCGTCGACCCGGTCGCGTGCTACGACCGCCGGGAGCGGTACGCCGCGCAGTTGGCGATCGACCGCCTCGCCGCGGGGTCGCGCACCCTCCACGACGTGGCGGCGCTCGACCGCCTCGCCGGCCGTCACCCCCTCGGCGTGGTCAGCAACAACTACCAGGACGTCGTCAGGTTCGTGGTCGACCATCACAGGCTCGACGTCTTCGACCACGTCCGGGGGCGGGAGACGGGCGTCGGCGGCTTCTACGACCGGAAGCCGAACCCCTTCTACCTGCTCGAAGCGATGGCCGAACTGGACGCCGTCGACGGGGTCTATGTCGGCGACCGCGGGACCGACGTGCTCGCGGCGACCCGGGCGGGGCTGGATTCCGCGTTCGTCGACCGCCCGCACAACGCCGACGAGACCCTGCCGGTGGAGCCGACCCTGCGCGTCGGGTCGCTCGCCGAACTGGTCGACCGCCTGCACGGGGACGCGACGCCGGCGTCGCGGGCCCGCGCCGACGGCTCCTGACCGGCGTCCCGGAGCCCGGACCGGCCACCGTCGGGTGCGAACGTTGAAATACCGACCCGGGACCACTCCGTCGCGATGGCGTCGCCGCTCGCGGTGGTCGGGTGTGCGTGCCTCGGCGTCGGGCTCGGAACGGTCACGGGGCTGGTGCCGGGACTCCACGTCAACAGCGTCGCGTTCGTGCTGGTCGGCGTCGCCCCCGGGGTCGGCGGCCCGGACGCGGCGATCGCCGCGGCGATCCTGGCCGCGGGCGTCGTCCACACCTTCCTCTCGATCGTTCCGGGGCTGGTGCTCGGCGTTCCGGACGCCGCGACCGCCCCCGGGGTGCTTCCGGGCCACCGGTTGGTGCTCGCGGGACGGGGGCGGGAGGCAATCCGGCTCTCGGCGGTGGGCAGCGGCGTCGCGCTGGTCGCCGCGGTCGCGGTCGCGCTCCCGCTGTCGCGGGCGGTCGCCGCGGGACGGGAGTGGCTGCTGGCGGGGCTGCCGGTGCTTCTGGCGGCGATCGCCGGCCTGCTGATCCTCGCGGAGCCGACCCGCCGGGCGCGGCTCGGCGGGGCGGGCTGTCTCGCGGTCGCGACCGGGTTCGGGCTGCTCGTGCTCGACCTCCCGGCGTCGGGGCCGTTGAGCCCCGCGGGGTCGGCGTCGGTGCTCGCCCCGGTGTTCGGGGGGTTGTTCGGCGCGCCGATCCTGCTCGACGCGCTCGACGCCCGCGGCGCGATCCCGGCGCAGCACGGGACCGACCTCGGGTTGTCGCCGCCGGCGGTGCTCCGGGCGGCGCTGTCGGGGGTGGGCGGCGGGACGCTCGTCGGCTACCTCCCCGGCGTGTCGGCGGGCGTCGCCGCGGTGCTCGCGCTGGGCGGCGCTGGCGGGAGCGGCCCCGCCGGCCGGGGGTCCGACCGCGCGTACGTGGTGGCGACCAGCGCCGCCGACACCGCGACCGCGGTGTTCGCGGTGGCGTCGCTCGCGGTGCTCGGGGCGCCGCGGAGCGGGGTGACGGTCGCCGTCGACACGCTCGGCGGGGACGCGGGCGCCGGGCTCGGGTTCGTGGGGATGGTCCTCGTGCTCGTTCTCGCCGCCGGCGTGGGGATCGTGCTCCTGGTGACGGTCGGCGACCGGTACCTCGGGGTCGTCCGCCGGCTCCCCCGCCGGCCACTCGTCGTCGGGGTGCTGGGGCTCTTAGTCGCGCTCGCCGTCGGGTTCGCCGGCGCCGTCGGCGGGGCGGTGTTCTGTCTGGCCGCCGTCGTCGGGTTGTTGCCGCCGCGGGTCGGCGCCCGGCGGGTCCACCTGATGGGCGTGCTCATCGGACCGGTCGCGCTGGGGTGACGACGGGACCCGAAAGGCAACCATTAAACCCCGCGACCGGATCGGATACGGTATGAGTCAGTCCGAACAGCGACGCACCAAACAGTGTGTGTCCTGTGGCATCAACATCTCCGGCATCAGCGCGGCGACCTTCGACTGCCCGGACTGCGGCCACGAGATCTCCCGCTGTGCGAACTGCCGGAAGCAGAGCAACCTCTACGAGTGCCCCGACTGCGGGTTCACGGGACCGTAACGATGGGGAAGGTTGCAGCCAAGATCAAGGTCATGCCGAGCGGTACCGAGATCGACCTCGACGAACTCCAGGAGCGGCTCGAACAGTCGCTGCCGGAGGGGGCGAAGATCAACGGGTTCGAGCGCGACGACGTCGCGTTCGGCTTGGTCGCGCTGCTGCCGACGGTGATCGTCCCCGACGACGCCGGCGGGACCGAGGCGGTCGAGGAGTCGTTCACCGACGTCGAGGGCGTCGAGAGCGTCTCCGTCGAGAACGTCGGCCGGATTTAACCGTCCGATTCGGCGGCCCGACGCCCGGCCACGGTCGCTGCGTTCTCGCACGAACCGCCGTCGGGCGGCGCCGACCTACTCGCCCCACCGCAGCACGACGACCCCGACGACCGGCGAGAACAGGAAGCCGAGTCCGAGCGCGACGAGCAGCGGCGTGCTGCCGGCGTCGAGCGACCACGTCGCCGCCACGCCGACCACGGCGCCGAGGAGGATGCTGGCGGACACGCCGGCCCCGAACCGTTCGAGCCGCGAACTGGAGTCGTCGTGTCGCGAGCCACCGTCACCGACCACTGCGTCGGCGTCGTCCGGAACTTGCCCGCCGGAAGCGTGCGTGCCTGCCATACCCGCCGATACACGACCCCGGGGTTTCAACTTTGTCGAGTCCGGCCGGCTCGGAGCGTGCGTTTTATAACCGCGTCAGGAGTAAGCCGGGTAACGACTATGCCTAGTTCCAACGGTCCGCTCAAAGGGACGCGACAGAAGCTCTCGAACGATCCGCGCGACCGGGGCACCTCGCCGCCGCAGCGTGCGATCCAGGAGTTCGACGAGGGGCAGAAGGTCCACCTGACCATCGACCCCAGCGTGCGCGACGGCCGGTTCCACCCCCGGTTCAACGGACAGACCGGCGAGGTCACCGGCAAGCAGGGCCGGGCGTTCACTGTCCGGATCGTCGACGGCGGGAAGGAGAAGACGATCATCGCGAACCCCGCCCACCTCCGCGCACAGGAGTAACCCCCGCCCCCGATGACCATCTTCAAGCGGAAGGAAAGCGAGGAGTACCTGACGGTCTCGGAGGTCAAGGCGTTCCTCGAGGACGTCGAGGCCGAACGCGCCGCCGACGAGGACCGGGAGCTCCGCTACGAGCTGGCCCGCGCGATCGAGCACGTCAACCGGTTCGCTCACCTCGACCCCGAGGAGTCCCGGGCACTGGTCGAGGAGCTGTTGGAACTCGAGAAGGTCGACGCGCCGACCGCGATCAAGATCGCCGACCTGCTGCCGCAGAGCCGCGACGAGCTCCGGGCGGTGTACGCCCAAGAGCGGTACGCGCTGGACGGCGACGAACTCGACGAGGTGCTGAACGTCGTCGCGAAGTACGTCTGACTCGCCTCCGGCCAACCGTTTAAATAGAGCCTGGTCGTACGACGTGGTATGACTACGACCGAGAGCGGAGACACCGACGACGCGGGCGGCTCCGAGGGCGACTCGACGCCCGTGCGCCGGGCGGTCGTCTTAGACCACCTTCCGCACGGCCGCGCGGACGACGACCGTCCCCGTCACCGGAAGTCGCCGCTGGCGTACGCCCTGGGAGAGCGCGACTTCCGGCTCTTCGAACTCACCCTGACCGACGACGCCGACGTCTCGATCGGCGACCGCGTGGTGATCGGCCCGACCGGCGAGCGGGAGGCCGTCGACGGATTCAAGCAGGTGACCTACGACGACCTCTCGAACACCGCCGTGGGAGAACTGGAGTACGCGGTCGAGGCGATCGTCGAGGGCGACGAGCAACGGTTCGTCGACTTCTACAACGACGCCCAGCCGATCACCCTCCGGCTCCACCAGCTGAACCTGCTGCCCGGGATCGGGAAGAAGCTGCGGAACAACGTCTTGGACCAGCGGAAGCGCGGCCCCTTCGGGAGCTTCGAGGAGGTCGAGGACCGCGTCTCGGGGCTCCACCGACCCAGGGAGGTCCTGATCGAGCGGATCCTCGAGGAGCTGCGGGACGACGACCTGAAGTACAAGACCTTCGTGGGCCGGAACGGGTGATCCGACGCGTGGCCGCGGGCTCGCCGGCCGACGGGCCGACGCGCGGTCGGACGTCCGGGTCGGCCGTCCGCGCCGACGAGTCGAGATGTTTACACGCGCTCGGGACCAACCGGCGACGATGACCGATACGACCCCCGATCCGCGGGGAGAGCCCCGCGACCCCGACGCCCTCCGCCGGCGGGCGGGCGTTCAGGGCGACCCCGACCGCGACCAACACTTCCTGGTCGACGACCGGGTGTTGGACCGGATCCCGGGGTATCTCCCGGCGGACGCCGACCGGACCCACGTTCTGGAGATCGGCGGCGGGACCGGCGGGCTCACCGACCGGCTCCTCGGGGTGGGCGAGACGGTGACCGTGATCGAGCGCGACCCGGCGCTCGCGGCGTTCCTCCGGGCGGAGTTCGACGGGGCGGTCGGGTCGGGTCGCCTCCGCGTCGTCGAGGGCGACGCGGTCGACGTCGATCTCCCGGAGTTCTCGGCGTGCGTCTCGAACCTGCCGTACGGGATCTCCTCGCCGATCGCGTTCCGGCTGTTGCCCCGCAAGCGGCCGCTCGTCCTGACGTTCCAGCGGGAGTTCGCCGAGCGGATGGCGGCGGCGCCCGGCTCCGACGACTACGGCCGGCTGTCGGTCACCGCCGGCTTCTACGCCGACGTCGAGGTGGCGGAGGTGATCCCGCCGTCGGCGTTCGATCCGCAGCCGGACGTCGAGAGCGCGGTGGTGCGCGTCCGCCCCCGCGACCCCGACTACGAGGTCGACGACGAGGGGTTCTTCTTCGATCTGGTGAAGGCGCTGTTCACGCAGCGTCGGAAGACGGTCAGGAACGGCGTCCGAAACACGACGCACATCTCGGGCATCGCGGACGCGGCGGCGGCCGTCGACGCGGTCGCCGCCGAGGATGCGTCGCTGCTGCGGGCCCGACCGGGATCGCTGACGCCGGCTGAGTTCGCCTCCGTCGCGGCGATCGCCGCCGACTACCGAGGGTGAGCTCGTAGTGGTTCCGCTTTCCCTCCTCCTCCAGGGCGTCGTCGACGGCATCCAGACCGCGCTGGCGTCGCTGTCGCAGCTGATCCCCTCGCCGATCGGGCGGACGGCGGTCACGTTCGCGATCGCGGTCGCGGCCACGGCGTTTCTGAGCCGGACCGACCGGCTCCACGCCGTCGAACCCGACCGGGTGCCCCAGACCTGGTGGCACGTCGTGGTGACGCTCGGGACGATGCTCGTCGCCACGACGGTTGGACTGATGATCGTGGCGGTGTGGGGGCTCTCCGACGAACTGTTGGGGGTGTTCACCGCCAACCTCGGGCCGGAGGCGCTGGTCCGGGTCGGCATCTCGCTGCTGTTCTTGATCGGCGCGTACACGATGACCGGGCTGATCAGGCGGCTGGTCGAGGAGATCGCGCGGGCGCGGAGCACCCTCGGCGAACACGAACGGGAGATCGCGTTCCGGATCGGCCAGGTCTCGCTGTACGTCGTGGCGCTACTTTTGACCCTCACCCTGTGGCAGGTGAACATCGGCGGGATCCTTGTGGGAGCGGGGTTTCTGGGGATCGTGGTGGGGATGGCGGCCAGACAGACGCTCGGCGCCCTGCTCGCGGGGTTCGTGCTCATGTTCTCCCGACCGTTCGAGATCGGCGACTGGATCGAGGTCGGCGACAACGAGGGGATCGTGACCGACATCACGATCGTCAACACCCGGATCCAGACGTTCGACGGGGAGTACGTCATGGTCCCGAACGACGTGGTCTCCTCTCAGAGCCTGATCAACCGCAGCCGGAAGGGGCGGCTCCGGATCGAGGTGGAGGTGGGTATCGACTACGACGCCGACCCCGAGCGGGCGGCCGCGGTCGCCCGGGACGCGGTCACGGAGCTGTCGGAGCCCATGACGGTCCCGACCCCGCAGGTCGTGCTCAAACGGTTCGACGACTCCGCGGTGATCCTGGGGGTCAGATACTGGATCGACAACCCCAGCGCGCGCCGGCGGTGGCGGTCGCGGACCGCCGCGATCGGCGCGGTCAAGCGGGCCTTCGAGGCCGAGGGCATCAAGATCCCGTTCCCGCAGCGGGAGCTCATGGGGCGTGAGGAGGCCGAAGGGCTCGTGCTCGCGGGCGAGGACGGCGAGGCGACCGACGCGAGGGAGCCGCAGCTGTGACCGACGACACGCGCGAGGACCTCGCCGCCCGACGCGGGGTCTCACGCCGGGTCTACGAGCCCGCTGAGGACTCCGGGCTGCTCGCGACGGCGATCGAGGCGCGCGGCCGCGGCCGGCTGCTGGAGGTCGGCACCGGCTCGGGGTGGGTCGCGGAGCGGGCCGCGGGCGTCGACGGCGTGACCGAGGTGGTCGCGAGCGACCTCGGGCCGCACGCTTGCCGGGCCGCGCGTGAGCGGGCGGACGCGGCTGGGGCCGACGGGTCGGCCTTCGGGGTCGTCCGCGCCGACCTGGTCGCCCCGTTCGCCGACGACGCGTTCGACGCGGTGGCGTTCAACCCCCCGTATCTCCCCACCGACCCCGACAACGAGTGGGACGACTGGATGGAGCGGGCGCTGTCGGGCGGCGAGTCCGGTCGCGAGCTGATCGACCCGTTCGTGGCGTCGGTCGGTCGCGTGCTCGCACCCGGCGGGGTCGTGCTCCTGCTCGTGAGTTCGCTCACGGGGTACGACGCGGTGCTCGATCACGCCCGGGCGGCGGGGTTCGACGCCGACGTCGTCGTCGAGGAGTCGTACCCCTTCGAGACCCTGTCGGTCGTGGCGCTGACGCGGTCGTCCGAGAACTGATAACTGCTGGGCATACGAACGCTTAGTAAATATTAAGCAGCGGCATTTCCTACGTGTTCACGATGACGCAATATGTCGCGACAACTCCCAGCCTGTTCCCGCTGCCGGATCCGGCGAAGTCCGAGCTCGCGAACCTGAAGGGCCACCAGAAGGGCGATCTGATCACCGGCGACGAGTCCGACGCGATCGCGTCGGTCTACGACGACGCCCGTTCGACGGTGCTCGACGAACAGTTCGACGCCGGCCTCGACCGCGTCGCGGAGGGCGGGCTCCGGTGGGACGACATGCTCGCGCACCCGCTCACGGTTCACGACAACGTCGAGACCGGGGGTATCGTCCGGTACTACGACAACAACAACTTCTACCGCGACCCCCGAGTGACCGGGGAGCTGACGCCGTCCGGCGACGTCGCCGCGGACCTCGCCGCCGTCGCCGACCACGTGGGCGACGACACCCCGGAGCTACAGGCGACCCTCCCGGGACCGTACTCGCTCGCGGATCTCGCGACCGACGAGTTCTACGGCGACGACCGCGAGTTCCTGTCGGCGGTCGCCGACTTCCTCGCCGACGAGGTCGAGTCGCTGCCCGACCACGGGACGCTGTTCCTGCTGGATCCCTCCTTGGTGACGGCGCCGCCGGACGACGACGTCGCGCCGGCGGTTCCGGACGCGATCGACACGGTCGCGGACGCGACCGACGCCGACGTGGTGCTCTACACCTACTTCGGCGCGCTCGCCGAGAAGACCTACGCCCACCTGCTGGATTCCGACGTCGACGCCGTGGGGCTCGACCTCGTCGCCGCCGACCGGGAGCAAACGGTCTACAACGCCGTCGAGTACGGGATCACCGACGACGTCGCGCTCGGGGTGGCGGACGGCCAGAACACCCTGGTGGAGTCCCCGGAGACCCTCCGGGAGCGCGCCGAGTGGTTCGCCGAGCAGGTGCCCGCCACCGACTTCGGCCGGGTGTATCTGGCGACGAACACCGAGCCGTTCTACCTGCCGGTCAACAAACACCGGGCGAAGCTCGACGCCGTCGGAACGGCGGCCGACCTCGAAACGGAGGTGCGCGCCTGATGGCCCGGAACGCCGACAACCGCGCGCAGTTCCGCCCCGACGACCACGACGCCGACCATTTCCTGCTGACGACTGTGGTGGGGAGCTACCCCAAGCCCAAGTGGCTCAACCGCGCGACGGACCTCGCGGAGGACCCCGACTCGAAGTTCGACGACGGCGACCTCCGGGAGGCCCACGACGACGCCGCGCGGCTGATCACCGAGGAACACGAGCGCGCCGGGCTCGACACCGTCGTCGACGGCGAGATGCGCCGCGAGGAGATGGTGGAGTATTTCGCCCACCGCATCCCCGGTTACGAGTTCAACGGCCCGGTGAAGGTGTGGGGCCACAACTACTTCGACAAACCCTCGGTCGTCTCGGAGGTCTCCTACGACGAGCCGTGGCTGGT
The DNA here is from genome assembly GCA_964541645.1 of uncultured Halobellus sp. GTDB lineage: Archaea > Halobacteriota > Halobacteria > Halobacteriales > Haloferacaceae > Haloquadratum. The sequence continues at coordinate 9,485 of CAZIQT010000014.1, forward strand.
CGACGAGTTCGAGTTCACCGCGAACGTGGCCACGAAGCCGGTGAAGGTCCCGATCACGGGGCCGTACACCCTGGCGCGGTGGTCGTTCAACGAGGCGTACGACGACGAGGCGGCGCTGGCGTACGACCTCGCTGACTTGGTGAACCGCGAGATCGAGCAGCTGGTCGAGGCCGGCGCGCGGTACGTCCAGATCGACGAGCCCGCACTCGCGACCACACCAGACGACCACGCCATCGTCGGCGAGTGTCTCGAACGCATCGTCGACGGGATCGACGAGAACGTCCGGATCGGCCTCCACGTCTGTTACGGCGACTACTCCCGGATCTACCCCGAGATCAACGACTTCCCGATCGACGAGTTCGACGTGGAGCTGTGCAACGACGGCTACGAGCAGATCGACGTGTTCCGGGAGCCGGCGTTCGAGCCGGACCTCGGGCTCGGGGTCGTGGACGTCCACGACGCGGAGGTCGAGACCGTCGAGGAGATCAAGCGCAACATCCGCCAGGGGCTGAAGGTCGTCCCGCCGGAGCAGCTCACCGTCTCGCCGGACTGCGGCGTGAAGCTACTGCCCCGCGAGGTCGCCTACCGGAAGACCCAGAACCTGGTGCAAGCCGCCCGCGAGGTCGAGGCCGAACTCGACGCCGGCGAACTCGACGTGCGGCTCCCCGAGGCGTAAGCGACGCCGGGCCGCCGGCGGCTACCCGTCGTCCGCCCCGTCCGGATCGTCGTCGGCGACCGCGCCGTCGGCGTCTCCCGATCCACCGTACTCCAGCGCCAACACGACCGCACCCGTCAGGGCGACGAGCCCGAACTTCGCGCGCACCGCCGACACGTACCACTCGCTGGGTTCCAGGTCTTCGGGGTTCTCGTAGCCGGCGAGCACGAGTCGTTCGGCGACGTCGATGACACGCCGCGGGACGACCGCGCCGGCGAGTCCGAACACGAGCGCCGACGCGCCCCAGATCCGGGTCGTATCGATCATACCTGCCGGTTGCCGTCGGGCGGTAAAGAGGGGTTCGGTGGCTCCCGTCGACCGGGAGCGGTCAGCGGTCTACTCCTCGTAGAGCCAGGCCGCGTCGATCCGCTCGTAGTCGAGCAGTTCGTCGTCGTCGAAGAACAGCGCGATCTCGCGCTCGTTCGCGCCCTCGTCCTCGTGGTCCGAGGCGTGGACGACGTTGCGCCCGAGGTCCAGCCCGAAGTCGCCGCGGATGGTTCCGGGGTCGGACTCCGCGGGGTCGGTCTCGCCGACCATCGATCGGACCTGCCTGGTCGCGTCAGCGCCCTCCCACACCATCGCGAAGACCGGGCCAGCGGTGATGAACTCCACGAGGTCGTCGAAGAACGGCTTGTCGGCGTGCTCGCCGTAGTGATCGTGGGCGAGCGCCTCGTCGATCCGGACGAACTTCCCGCCGACGAGCTTCAGACCGCGCTCCTCGAACCGCGAGACGATTTCGCCGATCAGGCCGCGCTGGACGCCGTCGGGCTTGACCATCACGAACGTGCGCTCGTCGTGGTGGGTCATTCGCTCCCCTCGGCGCCGCCGGACTGCGTCCACTCCAGATCCCGGGGCTCACGCCCCAGCCGGTAGTTCTTCTCGGCTTTCGAGCTCTTGAAGTGGAGGATCGTGCCGTCGTTCTTCACGAGCATCGTCCCTGTGCCGGGTTCGATCTCCTCGCCGGTGAAATCGCAGGTGCGCGTTTCGACCATCCTATCGGCCCCCGATGGAGTCGGCGTCGCGCTGGGTCTCCCGAAGTTGGAGGACGTCGCCCTGCCGGACCGGTCCCAGGACGTTCCGGGTGATGATCCGGCCCTGGTCGGAGCCCTCCCGGATGCGACATTTGACCTGCATCGCTTCGCCGTGCATCCCCGTCTTGCCAACGACCTCGATGACCTCGGCGGACGTGGAGTCGCTGGCGGTCTCTTCTGCGCTCATCGTCGCTTACCGGAGTTCCTCGACCTTGTCGGCGATGCCCTCGACGTCCTCGTCGGCGTCGCCGGCGTCGACGATAGCGGCCGCCGCGGAGCCGACCTCGAGGCCGGCCGCGCGGCCGACCTCGTCTTGGGTCTCGATGAAGACGTACGGGATGCCCTTCTCGTCTGCGAGTTCGGGCAGATGCATGACGATCTCCTCGGGGGAGACGTCCTCCGCGATGAGGACGAGCTCGGCGGTACCGCGCTCGACGGCCTTGGTCGTCTCGTTGGTTCCCTTCTTTACTGTACCCGTGTCTCGGGCGACCTCGAACGCCTCGAGGGCGTCCTCCGCAAGGTCCGCCGGAACGTCGAATTCTACGTATACTGACATTTATATGCACCTCTCCTGCTCGCGGGCTCGACCGCCCCGCCGGAACCGCAGCGCGTCCCTGACGGCGGGGAGCATCATCAACCCCGGGCAGGCTCTGTAGACGAGTTGTCCGGGATGGCATAAAAGCGCTTTCAATGGCGCTCTGGCGTGTGAGCCCGGCACACGGGGCGTCGCGGTCGACGGCGCCGACGCGTCGACCCCGCGTCGGCGCCGGCGGGGAGCGCAACCCCCTTTAGCCCGGGCGGCCCACCGACGGGGTATGAACGTCGCCGGCGTGGCCGCGGAGCTCCGGGCGGCGGCCCGTCGGACCGACCACCGGCGGCTGCTGGTGCTCGCCGGCGACCGCGACGCCGGCATCGACGCCGCGTTCGACGCGGTCGCCGGCGCGGACGCGTCCGCGGACGACGTCGCGATCGTCACGACCCGCGAGGGGTTCCGGTTCGAGCAGGTGCCCCCCGAGCGCGCCGACCGGCTGCTCGGTACGACCCGCGAGGTCGTGGTCTGTGACGCCCACGAGGGCTTCTCGCCCAACGTGCTCGGCCGGCTGGTAGGGGCCGTCGACGGCGGCGGGCTGTTCGTGCTCCTGACCCCGCCGCTGGAGGCGTGGCCGGACCGACGCGATTCGTTCGCCGAGTCGCTCGCGGTGCCGCCGTTCGGCGTCGCCGACGTCTCCGGCCGGTTCCGGGCGCGGTTGGTCGACACCCTCCGGGGTCACCCGGGGGTCGCGGTCGTGGACGTCGACGCAGGGACCGTCGAGAGCCGCGGCGAGGCCGACGCGTCGCCATCGGGACCCGCCCGGTCGCCGCCGACCACGCCGCCCGCGTCGATCCGGCGGTTCCCGGCGGCGGCCTACGAGGCGTGTCTGACCGCGGACCAGTCGCGGACGGTGCACGCGTTGGAGGCGCTGTCGGCGGGGGCCCCCCGGCCGGCCGCGGTCGTGGTGGAGGCCGACCGCGGCCGGGGGAAATCCAGCGCCGCGGGGTTGGCCGCCGGGTCGCTCGCGGCCGCGGGTCGCGACGTCCTGGTCACCGCGCCGGAGCGCCGGCAGGCGGCCGAGATCTTCGACCGCGCGGCGGAGCTTTTGACCGCGGTGGACGGGCTCGACCGCCGGGACGACGGTGCGATCGCGACCGACGCCGACGGCCGGGTTCGGTTCCGGGAGCCGGCGGCGGCCGCCGACCTCCCCGGGGACCCCGACGCCGTGGTGGTCGACGAGGCCGCCGCGCTCCCGGTGCGGCGACTGTCGTCGTTTCTCGACGCCGACGCGGTCGCGTTCTGTACCACGGTCCACGGCTACGAGGGGGCCGGTCGGGGGTTTTCGGTCCGGTTCGCCGACCGGCTGGCGGACGCCGCCCACGACGTGACCCGGGTGTCGCTGTCGGAGCCGATCCGGCACGCGCCCGGCGACCCGGTGGAGACGTGGGCGTTCCGCGCGCTCCTCCTCGACGCCCGGCCGCCGGTCGACCCGCTCGTCGCCGACGCGTCGCCGTCGGCGGCGGTCTACCGCGCGCCCGCTGCCGGCGACCTCGCGGCCGAGGAACACCGGCTCCGGGAGGTCTTCGGGCTGCTGGTCGCCGCCCACTACCGGACCGAGCCCGACGACCTCGCGCGGCTCCTCGACGCCCCCAACCTCCGGGTCCGGACCCTGGAACACGACGGCCACGTCGTGAGCGTCGCGTTGCTCGCCCGTGAAGGGGGGCTCGACGCCGACACCCGGCGCGCGATGTACGAGGGTCAGCGGATCCGCGGGAACATGCTCCCGGACGTGCTCACCAGCCAACTCCGCGACGAGGCCGCCGGCGTCCCGGTGGGGTACCGGGTCGTCCGGATCGCGACCCACCACGCCGCCCGGTCCCGGGGGTTGGGGTCGGCGCTCCTCGACCGGATCCGCGAGGAATTCGACGCCGACGCCGACTACCTCGGGGTCGGGTACGGCGCGACCCCGGCGCTGCTCGACTTCTGGCGGGCGAACGGCTACCGGTCGGTCCACGTCTCGACCACCAGAAACGACACGAGCGGGGAACACTCCGCGCTCATGGTGGCGCCGCTGTCGCCGGCGGGGGAGGCGCTGGCCGCCCGTCACGGCCGGTGGCTCCGCGGCCGGCTCCCCGACCTGCTCCCCGACCAGCTTCGCGACGCCGACCCCGACGTGATCCGCGGGGCGCTGGCGGCGTGTGACCCGGCGCCGCCGCCCGACCTCACCGACCGGGAGTGGCGGATCGTCGTCGGCGTGGCCGCGGGCCCCGGCCAGTACGCCACCGCCCCGGCCCCGTTCCGCCGGCTCGCGGTGGCGGCGCTGACCGGCGCCGCACCGGAGGGCGACGGGACGCCCGAGGGCGCCCCCGACCTGACGCCGCGGGCGGAGCGGCTCCTGGTCCGGAAGGTGCTCCAGGGCCACCCGGCCGAACGGGTCGCCGCCGACCTCGGGTACGCCTCGGAGCGCGCCTGCCTCCGGGCGCTGGGGTCGGCGTACGCGACGCTAGCAGACCGGTACGGCGGCGCCCGCGACGTCGTGGGTCGGGAGCGCGACCGCTTCGAGGGGTGACCGACACCGCGGCCCCGGCCGGGGGACGCACCGTTCGCGCCCGGACGCTTACATACGAAGCCGCGGCCACGCCCCCCGTGACGTAGTCGTCGCCCCGTACCGTGTCGCGGGAGTCCGGCACGCCGGTACGGGGAGGGAGGTGCCGGCTGTTCGCTTCCGACCGGACCGCAAGGGGTTCATCCGCCCGGATCCACGAACGGGTATGGATCCGCTCGCCTGGCTCGGGCTCGGGCTCGTCGCCGCTGGGGTCGTCGGGTCGGTGCTGCCGCTCGTTCCCGGCGGGCTGCTCTCGATCGCGGGCGTGGCGGTCTACTGGTGGTCGACCGGGTACGCCGAGCCGTCGGTGTTTCTCGTCGCGGTACTCGTCGCCGTGGGGGTGCTCGCGACGGTCGTCGATTACGCCGGCGGCGCGATCGCGGCGCGTGCCGGTGGCGCCTCGCTTCTGACCACCGGCGTCGCGGTCGTCGTCGGGCTCGTGTTGCTGCTCGTCGCCGGGCCGATCGGGTTCCTCGTCGGGCTCGCAGCCACCGTCTTCGCCGTCGAGTTCCTCCGGAACGCCGACGCCGAGGCCGGGCTCCGCGTCGCGCTGTACACCACGGTCGGGGTGCTGGCGTCGACGGTGGTGCAGGCGCTTCTCACCGGCTCGGTTCTGGTCGTGATGGTGCTCGTCGCGGTGGTGTGATCCCGGCGGAGGACCGGGTGCGGCGCGGCTACGCCGCGCGGACGAACGTCACCGGACACGGGGATCCGAGCAGGACCTCCTGTGTGGTGGAGCCGAACAGGGCCTTCCCGGCCGGCGACCGGCCGCGACCGCCGAGGACGATCATGTCCGCGTCGATCTCGTCCGCGAGCTCCACTAAGCGCTGTCCCCGCGAGGCGCCGTCGCTGAGCCGGCCGTCGGCCCGCGCGTCGAACCCGAGGCCCGCGAGCGCGTCGTCGAGGTCGCGGACTGTGGCCTTCCGCTCGGCGATGGTCGTCGGGGTCACCTCGGCGTCGGTGGCGAGGTTCAGCCGGCTACGCGCGGTCTCGTACTCGTCCTCTTCGAAGACGTGCGCCAGGACGATCTCCGCGTCCGAAGGGTCCGCGACGTCCGCGGCCGTGGCTGCGAGTCGGTCCGCCAGGTCGTCGGCGCCGGCGGCGGCGGCGAGGACGATCGTGTCTACGCTCATACTCGAACCAAGGGGCCGTGTGAGCTTAATCCTTGTGAAAGTTAACTCGAACTGTAGTAATTATTGTCCCGCATCCACGCCGCGGGCCGATCTCCCGAGCGCCGCGACGGTGGAATTATACTTACCGTGGTCGTAGACCGCGGCGTGAGCGTCAACGTCGAGACACGGGTGGACGCCCCGGGGTCCACGGAGTACGCGTCGGACGCGTGGGACCTGAAGGAGCGGATCCGGGAGGCCGAGGGGGTACTCAAGCAGCGCCGGGCGTTCTTCGTCGACGCCTACCGCCGGGCCCGTGACCACCTGCTGTTCGTCGAGGACGACCTCGTCGGGTTCGCGTCGGTCCGCCGGGACGGCTACATCCTCTTTCTCGGCGTGGCGCCGGAGCACCGCGGCGAGGGCCACGGCAAGCGGCTCGTCGCCGCCGCGCTCCAGGACCACGACTCGGTGTCGTGTCACGCCCGCGCGACGAACGAGGCGGCGCTGTCGTTCTACGAACACATCGGGTTCGAGGTCGAGCGCCGGATCACCGGCTACTACGAGGACGGCGGCGACGCCTACTACCTTCGGCTGGGCGACGGGTCGTCGCTCCGCGGGCGGTTCGCCGACTTCTTCCGCCGGTCGGTGGTCGGGGAGTGACCCCACCGGGAGGCGACGCCGACGTCGGAACGGCGGACGGGCCGCTGTCGCTCGGCGTGCTCGGCTACGGGTTCATGGGGAAGGCCCACGCCAACGCCGTGGCCCGACTGCCGATGTTCTTCGCCGACGCCCCGAGCGTCGAGCGGTCGGTCCTCGTCGGGCGCGACGAGGCCGCGCTCGCGGCCGCGGCCGACCGGCTGGGGTTTTCGTCGACGGCGACCGACTGGCGGGACGTCGTCGACGCCGTCGACGTGTTCTACAACCTGGGCCCGAACCACCTCCACGCGGCGCCGTCGATCGCCGCCCTGGAGGCGGGGACCCACGTGCTGTGCGAGAAGCCGTTGGCGACCGGTCTCGACGAGGCGACGGCGATGCGGGACGCCGCCCGCGACGCCGACGCGGTCGCCGGCTGCGGGTTCAACTACCGGTTCGTGCCCGCGATCCGGCGCGCCCGGGAGCTGATCGCCGCGGGGGAACTCGGCGAGATCCGCCACGTCCGCGGGCGATACCTCCAGAACTGGCTGTGTGACCCCGACGCCCCGTGGTCGTGGCGGCTCGACGAGTCGCTCGCGGGCGCCGGCGCGCTCGGCGACCTGGGGGCGCACACTGTCGACCTCGCGCGGTTCCTCGTCGGCGACACGGCGGGCGCCATCGAACGGGTGTCGGGCCACCTGGAGACGTTCGTCGACGAGCGGCCGGTTCCCGACCCCGATCCCGGGGCGCCCGCGACGCGGCCGGTCACGGTGGACGACGCGTTCACCGCCCAGGCCGCCTTCGCGAACGGCGCGCTGGCGACGTTCGAGGCCTCCCGGTACGCCCACGGCCACGTCAACGACCACACTATCGAGATCCACGGCGCGGCGGGGAGCCTCGCGTTCTCGCTCGAACGCCTGAACGAACTCCGGTACAAGGGGCCGGACGACCGGGGGTACGAGACGATCCTCGTGACCGGCGAGTCGGATCCCTACGGCGGGTCGTGGTGGCCGCCGGGGCACGTCCTCGGGTGGGAACATACGGTGGTCCACGAGAACTACGAGTTCCTGTCGGCGGTCGCCGGCGACGCGTCGTTCCGGCCGTCGTTCGAGGACGCTTACGCCGTTCAGCGCATCCTCGACGGCATAGAGCGGTCCGACGCGACCGGCGAGTGGGTGTCCGTAGCGTGACGGCGACCCGAGCGCGGGTCAGACGTTCTCGACGCCGTTGTCCGTGATGACCTCGTCCACCAGGTCGACCGGCGTCGCGTCGTAGGCGGGGTTCTCGACGGTGACGTTCTCGATCGGTTCCAGCGACACCTCCCCTGGGGGCCGAAGCTCGTTCTCGAAGGCGAACCCGCTGTCGACGATCTTCGCGGCCGACCCCACCACCGTGACCGGCACGTCGAGGTGGCCGGCGGTGGCGACGATCGGGTAGGTTCCGATCCGGTTGTAGAGGGTGTCGTCGACGATGCAGTCCATCCCGATCACCACCCGGTCACACTCCGCGAGGAACGTCCCCGCGGCGCCGTCGACCAGCAGGTGCGGTTCGACCCCGTCGAGCGCCGCCAGCCGGCGCGCGCACTTCCGGCCGAGGAACCGCGGCCGGGCCTCGGTCACGTACGCCGTGAGGTCGGCGCCGTCGCCGACCGCGCGCTCGATCGCCTCCAACACTGTCGAGGAGAAGTCGTGGGTCAGGAACGTTCCCCCGTCCTCGAAGGTCGGGGCCGCCTGCCTGGCCGCCCGGGACTTGCCCTGCCGGACGTCCTCGACGACGCGGTCGGTGACCGCCTCCAACAGCGCCTTCGACTCCGCAACCGAGTCCTTCCGGTCGACGACGTTGACGAGGACCGTCTGCATCGCGTTGAACAGCGACGCGTGGGAGGGGTTGGCCCGCTTGAGCGCGCCGGCGTTGCGTTCGAGGTCGCGCTCGAACTCCTCGACGGTGGCGTGGTCGCGCTCCAGCAGTTCCGAGAGCGCTTGCGTGGCCTTGACCGCGACGACCGAGGAACTGTGCGTCTGCATCTCCCGGATCTCCGCGATCGTCTCGTCGATCATACCGGAGGGTCGGCGACTCGGGTGAAAGTCCTTCCGACGGTCGCCCCGTCGACGGGAGCACCGCCCACGGGGCGGCCGACGGCCGGTCGGGTGACTTAAGCGGGCCCCGGGGCATCCTCGGATATGACCGTCTCGAGCGCCCCCGGGAAGGTGTACCTCTTCGGGGAACACGCGGTGGTCTACGGCGAACCCGCGGTCCCGTGTGCGATCGAGCGTCGAGCCACGGTCGCCGTCGACGAGCGCAACGACGACCACGTTCGGGTCGAAGCCCGGGATCTGAGCCTCGACGGGTTCACCGTGGAGTACGCCGGCAACACCGACGGCCGCCCCGATGTCGACGCGCCCACTGACCTCGTTGACGCCGCGATGGGCTACATCGACGCCGCGGTCGAACAGGCCCGCGACGCCGCCGACGCGCCGACGGCCGGCTTCGACATCCGGGTGGAGAGTGGGATCCCCCTCGGCGCGGGGCTGGGTTCCTCCGCCGCGGTGGTGGTGGCGGGGATCGACGCCGCGACCCGCGAACTCGGCGCGCCGCTCGACCCCCGGGAGGTCGCCGACCGCGCCTACCGCGCGGAGTACGACGTCCAGGACGGCCAGGCCTCCCGCGCGGACACGTTCTGTTCGGCGATGGGCGGCGCGGTCAGGGTGGTGGGCGACGACTGCTGCCGGATCGCCGCCCCCAACCTCCCGTTCGTGGTGGGGTTTGACGGCGGCGCCGGCGACACCGGGGAACTCGTCGCGGGCGTCCGCCGCCTCCGCGAGACGTACGACTTCGCGGCCGACACCGTCGAGAGCATCGGCGACATCGTGCGCCGCGGGGAGTCGCTGCTGGCCGGCGCCGACCCCGACGCCGCCCCCTCGTCGGAGCTGCTGGCCGAACTCGGCCGGTTGATGGACTTCGACCACGGACTCCTGGAGGCGCTGGGCGTCTCCTCGCGGACCCTCGACAGCATGGTGTGGGCCGCCCGGGAGGCGGGGGCTCACGGCGCGAAGCTCACCGGCGCCGGCGGCGGCGGCTGCATCGTCGCGCTCGACGGGACGCCCGAGACCCGGACCGCCCTCCGCTACACCGCCGACTGCCGCGACGCGTTCCGCGCGGAACTCGACCGCGAGGGCGTCCGCGCGGAGGACGACCGACAGTGACGGTCGTGCTCAAACTCGGCGGCAGCGTGATCACCGACAAGGACGCCCCCGAGACCGTCGACGACGGCGCCTTAGACGCCGCGGTCGGGGCGGTCGCCGACGCCGACCCTGACCGGCTCGTACTGGTCCACGGCGGCGGGAGCTTCGGCCACGTCGCCGCGGCCGACCGGGGGATCACGAGCGACGCGGGCAGCCGCGACGCCGCCGACGTGTGGGCGGTCCACGACGCGATGCGCCGGCTGAACGACGCGGTGCTCGACCGGCTCCACGACGCGGGCGTGGCGGCGCTCCCGGTCCACCCGCTGTCGGTCGCCGCCCGGAACGAGGCGGACGAACTCTCCCTCCCGCTCGACGCGACCGCGACGCTGCTCGGGGAGGGGTTCGTGCCCGTGCTCCACGGCGACGTCGTCGGCCACGCCGGCGCGGGCGCGACGGTCGTCAGCGGCGACGAACTGGTCACACGGCTCGCGACCGGGCTCGACGCCGACCGCGTGGGGCTCTGTTCGACCGTCCCCGGGGTCTACGACGCCGACGGCGGGGTGATCCCCCGGATCACCGAGGTCGAGACGGTCGCGGACGCGCTCGGCGGCGCCGACGCCACCGACGTCACCGGCGGGATGGCGGCGAAGGTCCGGGCGTTGCTCGACCTCGACGCCCCCGCTCACGTCTTCGGCCCGGAGTCGCTGGCGGCGTTCCTCGCCGGCGAGTCAGCCGGGACCGTGATCGAGGGGTGACACCCCGGCGCGGTCACCACTGCGCGAACGGGGTCTCACGCCCCGCCCGCTCGACGTACGCCGCCTGCATCCCCTCGATGGCCTCCCGGAGCGGGGTTCCGGAGTCGACCGCCGCCCGCACCTGCGCTCGCTTCCACGCGCTCGGCGTGACGTGATCGGCCTCCCGCCGCGCCTCGATCGGGGCCAGCGCCCACTCGATCGTCTCCGCGCCGACCCCGAGCTCGTCGAGCCCGCGGCGCGCCAGCGCGAACAGCTCGTCGTCGATCCGGGGGGTCGCCGTCGTCCGGTCGCCGTCGCGCGTGACCCACCGGAGGTCGGCGTCGGGGCCGTCCGCGACCGCGGCGTAGAACGACGCCTCGGCGTCCGCCCACGGCAGCGTCACGAGCGGATGGTCGGTCGCCACGACGCCACGGAGCACGCCCGTGACGAGCGCCTGGACGCCGACGGTGTCCCTGAGGGTCGGCTGGGTCGGCAGCGGCCGGTATTCGATCCTGACGGACCCGCCGTCGCAGCCGGCCACCGGGTCGCCGTCGGCCGCCCGGGGGACGTCGCCGCCGAACACCGGTCGGACCCACCGCCAGTAGGTTCCCCGCTTCGCCCCGAGCGCCGGGTACCGGTCGGCGGGAGCGGGCTCCGCGCCGTCGCTGTCGCTGTCGTCGCCGTCGAGCTCGGGCGGGGCGACCAGCGTCGGATCGTCCACGATCCGGTCGATCAGGGCGTCGAGATCCGGCACGTCGTCGGGCACCCGACATTTGTGTGACCCCTCGTCGACCGACCGCTCGAACAGGGGGATCCGGAGCTCGTGTGGCGTCCGCTCGAACACCGCTTCGACGTCGCGGTCGTCGTAGAGGTCCGCCGGCAGGAACGGCGAGTTGGCGGTCAGTGCGAGGATCGGGCCCATCGTCCGGGTGGCGACGTTGAGGTACTCCGGCACCGCGGCCGGATCCGGGATCTGGAGGTGCGGCTGCATCGACGTCGCGAGCGACTCCGCGAGCATGGACTCCGCGGTCCGGAACCCGTAGATGTCGAGGTCGAGGCGGCCGCCGTTCCGCGCTCTGATCTCGGAGTCGAGCGCCACGTACCGCGGCACCGGGCGCATGTTCGTCGGCATCGACACCCCGTCGGCGTCGGTCCTGGCCTCGACGTACGCGCGGGTTCCCTCGGCGGGTGGCACCGTCCAGATCGCGTCGAGCACGAACCGGCGGTCGGCTTCGGCGAGGTCGGCCTGGACCGCGCGGCGTGTGGTCCGGAGCCCCTCGTACTGCCGCCTGAGCCCGGCGTCGGAGACGACGTCGGGGTCGGTGTGGAGCTCCGCGTTGTGGACGCCGAGCTCCCGGCTACACCCGTCGATCCCGAAGAGCGCCTCGGGGGCGGGTGCGAGCCGCCCCTCGCCGTCGACGACGTAGCCCTCCAGCTCCATCCCGACCGCGAACCCTTCCGAATCGAAGGCGCCGGCGGCGACGTCCTCGCGCAGCGCCGCTGCTTCCCGCTCGACGCGCCGCTGGAACGACGCCCGCCGGTCCGGGTCGAGCGCCGCGCGGACGGCGTCGGTCGTGTCGGTCATCACCAGTTGGTCTCGGCCGACGGGTACTGATACTGTCGGCTCCGCGGCCGCGTCCCGTCGGTGTCACGACCCGCCGTCGCGCCGCTCCCCGGACCTGGTTCGCAGGATGAACGGCCCGATCGAGAGCGTGCGTTTCGCGACCGTCCCGAGCCGGAGGACGTACGCCAGGAGGACGGCGAACGGCACCATCGCGACCGCGGTCGCGGCCGCGACGACCCAGACGTGGAGCGTGATCCCGAGGGCCGTCCCCGGGATCCCCGCGAGCGCGTCGTGAAACAGGAGCACGTTGATCGCGACGACGACCGCGGGCACCGCGGTGTAGAGGATCGCCCGCGAGAGGTCCACGAGCTCCCACCGGAAGTACAGCGTCTTGACGTGCTCCCGCGCGGGGCCGAACAGGGTCAGCACCGCCACGATCGCGTCCAGCTCCGACGCCACCGCCTCGACCGCCGGCTCCGACTCCCCCGACCCGGCGTCGAGACCGGCGCGGAGCCGCCGGGCCTCGGAGATCTTCCACGAGTAGTTGAAGTTCAGCGCCGCCGACAGCACGTCGAACGTCCCGAACTGCCGCCCCGACAGCTCGGCCCCGACCGCCGACGCGTGCCGTTCCAGCTCCCGGGCGTACTCCTCGATCGAGTCGACGTCCACTGCCGACTCCGTGTCCGCGTCGGCGTCTGCGACGGCCGCCGACAGCCGGTGGCTCCGGTCTTCGACTGCGGCGACGAGCTCGCCGAGGAACGCCGCGGGGCTCGCGGGGGTCACGTCGACGCCGAGCTCCTCCTCGACGTCCCGCCGGAACGACATCGACCCCTCCATCCGATCGCGTTGGTCGCCGAGCGGCCCGAGCTCCCGCGAGAGCACCAGCGAGTTGATCGAGACGACCAGCGTGACGCCGGTGATCGTGGCGGTCACGAGCGCCTGGAACAGCGTCTCGACCGGGTCGCCCGCGTCGACCAGCGCCCCCGCGGGCAGGACCGTCGCCGTCACGAGGGTCCCGAGGAGGAACGCGGCGACGACCCCGCCGGCCACGACCCACCGGTTCGTCTCCAGCAGTACCCGGAGCGTCAGCCTGCTCCCGTCGCCCCGGCGCCGCATCGTGTCGTTCGGCGCGTCGCCCGCGTCGGTGCCGTCGTCGGTCATCCGGTGGGGACCACCCTCGCCCGCGGGGCGCCCTCGGAGTCCGGAGGCGCCCGCGGGCGGCTCGGCCGCCGCCCGCCCGCCCCGCCGCGGCGCCCCCGGCCGGTCGGCGTCACTCCTCGTCGTCCTTGAGCTCTTCCAGCTCCGCTTCGACCTCCGCGTCGGAGACGTCGACGTCGGCGGCGTCGGACTCCGCGTCGGCGGCGCCGTCCGACCCGTCCGACCCGCCCGACCCGCCGGAGCCGCCCATCTCGGCTTTCAGCGTCTCCAGTTCGGAGTCGACCTCCTTGTCGGTGCGGCCGCCTTCGAGCTCCCGATCGATGCTGTCCTTGTCGGAGAGGGCGTCGTCGAACGCGCCGGTGTCGACGAGTTCGTCCATGGCCTCCGAACGAGCTTCCATCTCGTCGGTGCGCTCCTCGGCCCGCTCGATCGAGCGGGTCACGTCGCTCATCTCGTCGCCCACGCCGGTCATCGCTTCGGAGACCCGCGTGGACGCCTCCGCGGCCTCGTACCGGGCCTTCATCGTCTCCTTCTTCGTCCGGAACTCCTCGATCCGGCTCTGGAGCTGGTTCTTCTTGTCGACGAGGTCGTCCTGGGTCGCTTGGAGGTCCGCGATCTGCCCCTCCAGCTCCTCGATCTGCGACATCTTCGCCTGCTTCTTCTCCAGCGCCTGCCGGGCGAGGTCGTCGCGGTCCTGCCGCACCGCCTCCCGGGCCTGCTCGTTGTGCTTCTCGACGTTCTCCTCCAGCCGGCGTTTCTGGATCTCCAGGCGCTTCTTCTGGGTCGTGAGGTCCGCGATCCCCTGTTTGACGTCCTGGAGCTCGTCGCGCATCTGCTCGTAGGAGTAGTCGAGCGACTCCGTCGGATCCTCCGCCCGGTTGAGGAGGGCGTTCAGCTTCGACCGAACGACGTAAGACGCGCGTGAGAGGATTCCCATACCCCGCGTTGGGGCGCGCCGGAATTAAAACCCAGCGTGCCGAAGGGCGCGCGTCCGCGATGTCCGACCCCGTCTTCCTCCCCGGCGGCCGCGACGCCCGCGGCACGCTCGACACGGCGCCCGAAGGGGGTCCGACGCCCGACGCCTCGGACACCGACGCCTGCGTGGTCGCGTGCCCCCCGCACCCGCAGCACCGCGGCCGCCGCAGCGACCGGCGGCTTCGCGCCGTCAGCGACGAACTGACCGCCCGGGGATGCGACTGCCTCCGGTTCGACTACGGCCCCTGGGACGGCGGCCGCGGGGAGCGGCGGGACGCGCGCAACGCGGTCGAGTGGGCCGGCGAACGGTACGAGCGGGTGGGGCTGTTCGGGTACAGCTTCGGCGGGGCGGTCGCGGTCTCGGCGGCGACCGACGGGGCCGACGTGGCGGCCGTCGCCGCGCTCGCCCCGCCCGCCCGCGTCGGCGCCGGTCCCGACTCCACCGACGGCGCCGGCGGGATCGACGCGGTCGCGGCCGTCCGTGCGCTCCCGACCGCGCTGCCGCTCTGCGTCCTCTCCGGCGCCCGCGACGACGTCGCGGACGTCGATCCGGTCGTCGAGGCGGCGCGCAATCGGGGCGCGACCGTCCGGGCGTTCCGCGCGGATCACTCCTTC
>CAZIQT010000015.1:0-23419 GCA_964541645.1 uncultured Halobellus sp.
CCTCGGTGACGACGTCCCACTCGAGTTCGTCGTAGTAGCCGTAGGGGTCGTCGCGGCGGAGGTCGTAGTCGATCCCCGACCCGCGGGCGACCGGCCCGGTCGCGCCGTAGGACTTTGCGACCTCCGGCGGCAGCACCCCGGTGTCGATCGTCCGCGACTGGAGGATCTCGTTCGTGGTGATGAGGTCGTGGTACTCCTCGAGCGCCTCCGGCAGGTCGTCGAGGAGATCCCGGATGAGCTCGAAGAAGTCCTCGCGGGGCTCCGGGAGGTCCCACACCACGCCGCCCAGCCGGAAGTAGTTGAACATCATGCGCTGGCCGGTCAGCTCCTCGAGGATGTTCTGGACCTTCTCGCGGTCCCGCATCGCGTACATGAAGATCGCGGTGAAGTCGCCGTAGACGTCCAGCGCGAACGTCCCGACCGCGAGCATGTGCGAGCAGATGCGGCACAGCTCCGCGCCCATCGTCCGGATGACCTGGGCGTACTCCGGAACGTCGATGTCGTTGAGATCCTCTGCGGCACGCGCGTACGCCCACTCGTTGAGGAGCCCCGAGGAGGCGTAGTCCCACCGATCGGGGTACGGCATGATCTGGTGCCGGTAGGTCTTGTTCTGGCACATCTGCTCCTCACACCGGTGGAGGTAGCCGATGTCGGGGTCGACGTCGACGACCTGCTCGCCGTCGAGCACGGTCTTGACGTGGAGCACGCCGTGGGTCGCGGGGTGGTGGGGGCCGATGTTGACGTACATCGTGTCGCCCTCCTCCTCGCGGTGGTCGTCGGCCAGCGGGTTCTCCCACTCTTTCAGCGTCACGATCTGCGGCCGGTCCTGGTCGTAGTTCTCCGAGAGCGGGTGGCCCTGCCAGGTGTCGGGCAGGAGGATCCGGCGCAGGTCGGGGTGGCCGTCGTAGTCGATCCCGATCAGGTCGTACGCCTCGCGTTCGTGCCAGTCGGCCGTCCGGAAGACGGGTTCGGCGGTCTGGCTGGTGGGATCGTCCTTCGGCGCGGGGACGACCACGCTCGCCTCCCGCGTCCGGTCGTCGTAGCTCGTGAGGTGGTAGATCGACTCGTAGCGGTCCGCCCGCTCCTCGGCGGTGACACACGAGAGGTGGTCGAAGCCCGCCTCGTCGCGGAGCCGCCGGAGCGTCTCCTGGACCGCGTCGGGTCGGATCACGAACCCGGGGGCGTTCAGGTGCTCCTCGCGGCCGACGATCAGGTCGCCGAGCAGGTCGGCGAGTTCGTCGCCGCCGGTCGGGAGGGTCTCGACGACGCCGTCGTCGGGGGTGGGTTCCTCTAAACTCATGGCGAATCAGCCCAGTTGTACCGCATCACCAGGTCCTCCTCGTCGATCTCGTCGGCGAGCTGCTCGACGATCTCGTCCTGTTCGAGGTCGTCGAACTGTTCGAGCTCGTAGGGTTTGACCGTCACCGGGCTGGACTCGCCCTCGGCGATGCGCTGTTGGAGCTTCGCGACCCCGTAGATCAGCGCCTCCGGCCGGGGCGGACAGCCGGGGACGTGGATGTCCACCGGGATGACCTCCTCGGCGCCCTTGATGACGTTGTACCCCTCCTGGAACGGGCCGCCACTGATGGTGCATGAACCCATGCCGACGACGAACTTGGGCTCGGGCATCTGGTCGTAGACCCGCTTCATCCGCGGGGCGAACTTCGAGACGATCGTCCCGGGAACGATGATGACGTCGGCCTGCCGGGGCGACGCGCGGGGAACGCCCGCGGCGAACCGGTCGAGGTCGTGTTTCACCGAGTAGGTGTGCATCATCTCGATGCTGCAGCAGGCGATCCCGAACTGCAGCATGAACATCGACGACCCGCGGACCCAGTTCATGAACTGGTCGAACTTCGTCAGGATGAACGGCGAGGAGCCGAACGCCTGCCGGAGCTTCGAGTTGAACCGGTTGTCCGCGCCGCCGCCGGTCATCCGGGCGTCCCGGGTGTCAGTCTGTACGTGCGAGTCGTCCGTGACGAATGGTGTCTCTCGTTGGCTGCTCATGCGTTTCGTTCCGTCTTTTTGCGGTTCGCGAGCGGGCTCTTGACCCACTCGACCGCGCCGTTGCGCCACGCCCACACCAGGCCGACGACGAGGATGCCCACGAACGCGAGCATCGGCCACAACACCGTCGCGAGGGGCACGCCCTGGCTCAGCGCGGACCGGTAGATGACGGTCCACGGGAAGATGAGAACGGTCTCCACGTCGAATACGACGAACAGCAGCGCGACCATGTAGTACTGGATATTGAACTGGACGCGCGCCGTGCCGGTCGGGATCTCGCCGCTCTCGTAGGTGGCGCGTTTTCCTTGCTCGGGCACCGTCGGACGGAGTATCGCCGAGACGGCCATCATCCCCAGCGGGATGCCGACCGCGACGAGCCCCAAGGCCCCGATTGCGATCCATTCACTCATTCCGTGGTCTCCTTGTACTTTGGTGGTTGGGAGTGGCACCTGATAAGCGTTATTTGTCACCGACCCGTCGCCGCGGCGGCGAGCCCGGGCCGCGGCCGCCGGATGTGGTCACCCCCCGCGGCGCTCGCGGTACTCCGCGACGCCCAGATCGTGGAGCTCCCGGGAGTCGCGGGCGACGTCGGAGACCAGCGCGTCGTGGTACTCGACCAGCCGGTCGCGGAGTTCCGCGTGCTTGCGCGAGAGGATCTGGGCGGCCGACAGCGCCGCGTTGAACGACTTCCCGGCGTCAACCGCGACGATGGGGGCGCCCGTCGGCATCCCGATGACCGAGTCCACGGACTTCTCCTGGACCGGCACCCCGATCACGGGGACGGGGTACGCGATCGACGCGGTCATGTTCGGCAGGTCGGCGGACTTCCCGCCGGCGCCCGCGATCACCACGTCGAGCCCGCGGTCGGCGGCGGTCTCGCCGTAAGCGTAGAGCAGTTCCGGCGTGCGGTGGGCCGAGACCACGTAGGTCTCGTAGGTGAACCGCGCCTCTGGGGGGTCCCGGAAGTCGGTCTGTTCGTCGAACCCCAGCCGGTCCAGGGCGTCGTGGGCGCCGGCCATCACCTCCAGATCCGAATCCGAGCCCATGATGATCCCCACGTCGGGGGTGTTGGCCGCGGAGAACTCGCTGTCGGCCTCCGCGTGAAGCCGGTCGATGAGGTCCTGTACGGTCGCGTCGGGATCGCCGTCCGTGGTATACTCTGTCATCGTGGTGGGATCGCGCGTTGTCGGTCAGTCGGTCGTCGGCTCGAAGCGGAGTCGCTCGCGGAGGTCGCGTGCGTGCGAGAGAAGGTCGCCGGCGTCGCGGTCGCCCCCGTCGCCGGTGACGGTGACGTGGCCCATCTTCCGGAGCGGCCGCACCTCCCGCTTGCCGTACCAGTGGAGCGACGCGTCGGGGTCCGCAAGCACGGCCTCGACGTTGCCGAGCCGTGCCCGTCGGGGTGTATCGACGGTGCCGAGCAGGTTCGTCAGCACCGTGGGCGACCGGAGCCGGGTCGACCCGAGCGGCCACCCCAGCACCGCACGGACGTGCTGTTCGAACTGCGAGGTCCGCGCGCCCTCGATGGTCCAGTGCCCGGAGTTGTGGGGTCGCGGCGCGATCTCGTTCACCTGGATCGCCCCCTCGCGGGTCTCGAACAGTTCGATCCCGAAGACCCCCCGGCCGGAGAGGGTGTCGAGTACGTCACGAGCGACGTCGTCGGCGCGGTCGAGCACCTCGTCGGCCGTCCGCGCCGGGAGGACCGTCTCCCGGAGGATCTCCTCCTTGTGGACGTTCTCGCCCGCGGGGAAGGTCCGGACCTCGCCGTCGCCCTGGACCGCGATCACCGACAGCTCCCGCGCGAAGTCGACGAACGCCTCCGCCATCGCGGGACCGCCGACCGCGTCCATCGCGGCGTCGGCGTCGGCGGGGTCCGACACCGGGACGTTGCCGCGGCCGTCGTAACCGCCGGTGCGGGCCTTCAGCATCACCGCGTCGAACTCCGCGAGGGCGTCCCGGAGGTCGTCGGCGTCGTCGACCCGCCGGAACGGCGGCACCGGCACGCCCGCGCCGTCGAGTGCCCGCTTCTGGACCAGCTTGTCCTCGATCGTCGACAGCGTCGACGGCGCGGGGTTCACCGGGACGCCGTGGTCGGCCGCGATGCGCTCCAGGAGATCCGAGTCCGCGAGTTCGATCTCGAAGGTCAGCGCGTCGACGCGGGCCGCGAGGTCCTCGAACGCGTCGGGGTCGTCGAACTCGCCGACGACCTGGTCGCGGGCGACTGGAGCTGCGGGGCAGTCCGGCGTGGGGTCGAGCACGACGACCTCGACGCCGAGCGGGGCGGCCGCCTCGGCGAGCATCCGGCCGAGCTGGCCGCCGCCGACGACGCCGAGGGTAGGGCCTGGAACGGTGACGGTCACGGGCGGTGGTACCCCTGGCGACCGAATAAAGGTTGCCGACCGGCGCGGACCGCGGGTCGCCGGCTGGAGGCCGGTTACGACGGCTCGCCGCCCTCGGGAACCCGCTCGGGGGCGACCCGTTCGAGCGCCGCCGTCTCGACGAACACCACGACTCGGTCGTTCCACAGCCGGAAGTCGTGTTCGAAGACGGTGTAGCCCGACAGCGCCGCCGCCGTCTCGGTCCGGTCGTAGTCCTTCGTGATCACCACCGGCGGGGGATCCGACAGCGCGGCCGACCGGTCGCCGTCGGGGTCGGAGCTCGTGATCTCGGCGTCGTGACGCGCCAGATACCACGGCAGCGGCAGCCGGTCGTGCCACGCGGGGCCGCCCGGCGGCGCGGTTCGCAACGACGACTCGTTGCGGACGTAGAACGTCTGCCCGTCGCCGCCGGGCGGCCGCGACCCCACGAACAGCACGTCGGCGCCCTCGTCGTTGTCGGCGATCACCTGCCCCACGACCGCCACGGTCGGCTTGAGGTCGTTCGACGGCTGGGCCCACTGGAGCACCTGCTTGTCGGCCTCGTCGGTGGAGTTGAAGTACGCGGCGTTGGCCGCGGCCGCGCCCCCCAGCGCGGCGAGCACCACGAGCGCCGCGAGCCCGACGCTGACCGCGTCGCGGGCGGCGACCGCCTCGCCCGCGGCGTCGATCACGAACGCCACGCCGACCGCGGCGGGGATCGCCAGCGGGACGACCACGTGGACCGCGGCCCACGGCGCCTGGATGTCGGTCGCGATCGGGTAGCCCACGAGCGACGCCGCCGCCCAGTAGGTCGCGAAGGTCACGAGCTCCCGCGGGCCGGTCCCGCGGACCCCGTAGCGGTCGACGACGACGCCGAAGACGCCGAACGCGACCACGCCCGGGGCCCCATACGCGAGCGTCTCCCCGAGGTCGTAGAGGTACGGCAGGTACGGGTGGTCCTGGTGGCTGCCGGCGGCCCAGGTGTCGACGAACTTCTCGGCGGCGCCGACGGTGCCGGCGTCGACGACGCCCGGAAGCGTCGCGGGCGCGGCCGCCACCTGCCAGAGGTCCGGCCGGGGGGCGTAGAAGAAGAACACGACCCCGAGGAACGCTGCCGCCGACGCGACCGCGACGCCGGCGACCCGTCCCAGCGACGCCCGCGGGGAGGAGCCGTGGGCGAGCAGTCGCCCCGTCACCGCCGTGCGCCACCGACCGGCGACCGCCCGCGGCGACTCCTCGCGGGCGCGAGCGGCCAGCAGCCGGTGGTCCGCGAGCAGCGCGCCCGCGCCAGCGAAACACGCCACGTAGAGCAGCGCGTTCTCCTTCGTGGTGAACGCCAGCCCGAGCGACGCCGCCGCCGGGAGGCAGTACCGGAGCCGCCCGGTATCGAACCCGCGGATCACGAACCCGAGGGCGACCAGCGAGAACGCCGCCACCAGGATGTCGTTCCGCATGAACCGGGAGTAGTAGACCACGATCGGGTTCACCGCGAGCAGCGCCGAAAGCGCGAGCACCTCGGTCCGGCGGAGCCGCTCGCGGAACAGCCACGCCGCGAGGGGGAGCAGCCCACCGACGACCGCCACCGGGAGCCGCGCCGCGAAGTCCGACACCGGGAGGAGCGCGAACAGCCAGTCGTTGACGATCGGGAGAAACGGGCCGTGAACGATCGGGCGGTAGGCGTGGACGCCGGTCTCGTGGTACCGGAGGATCCAGTAGCCGACCCGGCCCTCGTCCCAGTGGAAGATCCGGCCGCCCAGCGCGACCAGCCGCAGCGCGAGCGCGACGGCGGTGATCCCGAAGAGCCCGGCCAGGAGCCGGCGGCTCCCGGCGGGGAGCGTCGAGCGGAGCGCCGGGGTCGGGTGGTCGGAGTCGGGAGCGTCGGCGTCGGCGCCGTCGCTCGGGGCGTCCGCGCTCGCGCCGCTGCCGGCCGGGTCGCCCGGGGACGGGGCGGGCGCGTCGGCGTCGTCCCGGGTGGAGGGCGGGCCGTCGGAACGGCCCCCGTCAGGGCTCATTGTGGTTCGTTCCACAGCAAGCCGTTACAACTCTTGTGTTTGTCGATCCCGGCGACGCGACCCCGGCCGGGACTCGTCGACACCTCTTTACACCACCCGGGGGACCGCTTCGGTATGACACGGCTCGGACTGGTGGTGGCCCAGTACAACTCCGCGGTCACCGAACCGATGGCGGCGGCCGCGCGCGACGCCGCCGGGGAGCGCGGCGCGACGATCGACGAGACCCTCCCGGTGCCCGGGGTGTACGACGCGCCGCTCGCGGCCGATCGGCTGGCGCGCCGGAGCGACATCGACGCGGTGGCGGTCGTCGGGGCGGTCGTGACCGGCGACACCGACCACGACCGGGTGATCGCCGACGCGGCCGCGGCGGCGCTCACCGACGTGAGCCTCGACCGCGACGTACCGGTCACGTTCGGCGTCTCCGGACCCGGGCAGAGCGGGGCGGAGGCGCGGGAACGGGTCGACAAAGGTGCGGAAGCGGTAAACGCCGCGGTCGATATGGTGGAGACGCTACAATGAGTTTCGACTTCGCGGCCCGCGTCGACCGGGTCGAGCCGAGCGCGACGCTTGCGATCAGCAACAAGGCGAGCGAACTGGAGGCGGCGGGCGTCGACGTGGTCGACCTCTCGGTGGGTGAACCCGACTTTCCCACCCCCGACAACGTCGTCGCGGCAGGCAAGGAGGCGCTGGACGCCGGGCACACCGGCTACACCCCCTCGAACGGGATCCCGCAGCTCCGCGAGGCGATCGCGGGGAAGCTCCGGGGCGACGGCATCGACGCCGACAGCGACGAGGTCATCGTCACCCCCGGGGGGAAGCAGGCGCTCTTCGAGACGGTCCAGACGCTCATAGACGATGGCGACGAGGTCGTCCTGCTCGATCCGGCGTGGGTGTCCTACGAGGCGATGGTGAAGCTCGCCGGCGGCTCGCTGTCGCGGGTCGACACCGCGCCGTACGACTTCCAGCTCGAACCCGCCCTCGACGACCTCGCGGCGGCGGTCTCCGACGACACCGAACTGCTCGTGGTGAACTCGCCGTCGAACCCCACGGGCGCGGTCTACTCCGAAGCGGCGTTCGAGGGCGTCCGGGATCTGGCGGTCGACCACGATATCACCGTGATCTCCGACGAGATCTACCAGCGGATCACCTACGGCGTCGACCAACCCAGCCTCGCGGCGTTCGACGGGATGGGCGATCGGACGGTCACCATCAACGGGTTCTCGAAGGCGTACTCCATGACCGGGTGGCGGCTGGGGTACCTCCACGCCCCCGAGGCGGTGGTGTCGCAGGCGGCGAAGCTCCACTCCCACTCGGTGTCGTGTGCGGTCAACTTCGTCCAGCACGCCGGCGTCGAGGCGCTCGAGAACACCGACGACGCGGTGGCGGAGATGCGCGACGCCTTCCGGCACCGCCGGGACATGCTCGCGGACCTGCTCGCCGACCACGACGTCGACGTCCCCGTCGGCGACGGCGCGTTCTACATGATGTTGCCCGTCGACGAGGACGACCAGGCGTGGTGTGCGGGCGCGATCGAGGAGGCCCACGTCGCGACCGTGCCGGGGTCGGCGTTCGGGTCGCCGGGGTACGCCCGGATCTCCTACGCGGCGAGCGAGGAGCGGCTCCGGGAAGCCGTCGACCGGCTGGCGAGCGAGGGCTACCTGTAGCCTCGAATCGGCGAACGTCGCAGATTCGCACCACGAAGCGACGATCGAATAGGGGCTCGGCGGGAGCAGTCGTTACGTCGTCTCAGTCCGCCGCCGCACTCGACCCGCCGACGCTCGGCACGACGCCGTCGTCGGTCCACCCGCGCGTCTCGTAGTACGAGTCTAACGCCGCCTCCAACCCCTCGATCTCGTAGGGGAGCCGGTCGTCCGCCCGGGAGAACCCCCGCTGGTTGTTGAAGTGGCGTTCGAGTTCCACGACCCGCGCGCCGACGTCGAGCAGCGACTCGTAGTCGGCGTCGAACAGTGCCTCGAACCGATCGGGGGTCATGAAGTCCCGGGAGAACCGGCAGACGACCCCGCAGTCCTCGAACGCCCGGACGTTCTCCAACTCGACCAGTTTCTCCGCCTTCGCGGGGCTGAGCCCGTCTGGATCGAACGCCTCCTCCTGGGAGACGAGCGGGTACTCGTAGGCGTAGAAGGTGGCGTACATGTGGTCCGCGCCGCGGTTCGCGGTCGCGAAGGACAGCCCCTGGCCGTTGAGCGCGCGGCCGTCGTGGGCGGGGAACTCCAATCCCTTGACGGTCCAGTTGTCGATCCCGAGTTCCTCGTGGGCGCGGTCGATCCCCTCCGCGAGGGAATCGCCGACGCCCTCGCGGAAGGCGATCCGCTCGACGGTCTCGCGGACCAGGTCGGCGTCGCCGAAGGCGTCCTCGCTGTCGAGGTAGCCCGCGACCACGTCGCCGCAGGAGATGACGTCGAGGCCGTACCGGTCGCACAGTTCGTTCGCCCGCATCACGTCCACGATGTCGTCGATGCCGCAGTTGCTCCCGAACGACATCACCGTCTCGAACTCCGGGCCCTCGGTCTCGACGCCGACGGCGTCGTCGCGGGTGGGGAGCTTGCACGCGAACGCACACTGCGAGCAGGTCGCCTTCTTGTACTTCTTCTCCTCGACGCGGTCCCCGTTGATCCCTTCGGCGCCCGCGAACGACTGCTCGGAGAAGTAGTACGAGGGCAGCGCGCTGCTCTCGTTCGCCAGGTCGGTGACCGAAGTGGTCCCCTGGCGCTTCATGATGTGGTCGTCGGTCGCGGCGTCGCGGTGGACGTCCATGCTCACCGACGGGACGTCCACCGGGAGTTCGGCGTCGCCGTCGAAGGTGAGGAGCTTGACGTTCTTCGCGCCCAACACCGCGCCGAGGCCGCCGCGGCCGAACGCCCGGGACTCGGAGGTCATGATCGACGCGAACCGGACCTCGTTCTCGCCGGCGGGGCCGATGCACGCGGTGTGTTCGGGGCCGAGGTCGTGGTCGTCAGCCGCGTACTGCACCACCTCGGGCACCTCCGCGCCCGCCAACTCGGGGACCGCCTCGAAGGTGACGCCGTCGTCGCGGACGTGGACCGCGAGCAGGTCGTCGCTCGCGCCGGTCACCTCCACGACGGCGTTGCCCGCGCCGACGAAGTTCCGCGAGAGGAACCCCCCGGCGTTCGACGAGAACAGGCCGTCGGTCAACGGCGAGACCCCCGTGCAGTTCATCCGTCCGGTGAACGACATCCGCGACGCCTGCATCGGGCCGGTCGCGAAAAAGAGGCTGTTCGCCGGGCCCAACGGGTCGGCGTCGAACGGGATCCGGCCGTGGGCCAACGCGGTCGCAACCCCTCGGCCGCCGACGAAGTCGGCGAGCACGTCGTCCACCGACTCGGTGGTGGTCTCGCGCGCGCCGACGTCGACCGAGAGCAGCGGTCCCTGCGTGTGGAGCATACGCGGTTCAACCCCGCCCCGAATATTAAATGGTGGCATACCTGTGCCGGGGAGCCGGAGACGCGGCTCGCCGCCGGTCACGCGGGCGGACGCGGAGACCGCGAACCGGGGCCCGGTCGGCGCGTGGCCGAGCGCTGCCACGTCGGACCCGGTCGTCGGTTCCCGCCTCCGGTCCCCGCCGACCCGCCGGAACCGACGCCCAGCCCGGTGCCGGCCGCGACGGGCGGCTGACGCACAGATACTGCACTCACCCAAATACTTAATAAATACGTTGCACTCTGAACATCTTGATATGGTAACGAATTACCACCATCGGCGTCGGAAGCGGGGGACGCGTTCGATCGGAGGAAACGGGCCGTGGTAACACAGACCACTGGAGCCGGGCTGTTGTTGGTGTGGGCGGTGGCGATGATCGGCCTGAGCTACTACATCTTCCGGCGGCAGTCGGTGAACGACACCGCGGAGTTCATCACCGCTGGGGGACGCGCGCAACTCGGGTTGACGACCGCCTCCTTCGCGGTGACGTGGATGTGGGCCGGCGACATCCTCGGCGTGCCGCAGTACGTCGGGATCACCGGCGTCGCCGGGATCTGGATGTACGCCGCGCCGGCGGTGCTGTCGTCGTTCGTGGTGATCCCCTTCGCCCTGCGGATGCGGAAGCTGTTCCCGCAGGGGCTGACGTACAGCGAGTACTTCATCGAGCGGTTCGGGGACTACGCACACCTGGTTGTGATCCTGGTCATCCTGTACACGATGGTGCTCGGCGGCGTGATCCAGCTGTTCGTCGGGGGCGCCGTGATCGGGGGGCTCACCGGCATCGACGCCAACATCGTGATGGCGGTCCTGATGGGCGTCATCGGGATCTACATCCTGCTCGGCGGGCTGTGGGGGTCGATGACCACCGACTTCGTCCAGTTCGTCAGCGCGCTCGTGTTGACCCTGATCTTCGTGCCGCTGCTGCTGGTCGAGGCCGGCGGCCCGGGCCAGGTGTACGACCAGATGGTGACGAACCTGGGCGAGCAGTCGGCGTCGTTCCTGTCGATGGCCAACTTCAACGCCATCGAGGGGCTGTTCCTGCCGTACGCGCTCGGGCTCGGCGTGTGGGGCGTCGTGTCGCTGGCGACGTGGCAGCGCGTGTTCGCGGTCCGCCGCGACAAGACCTCCCGCTTTCTCACCATCGGCGGGATCGGTGTGTTCACCACGATCGCGATGTACTCCGTGATCGGGTTCGTCGGCCTGGCGGCGTTCACCGACGTCGCGCCGGGGAACCTCTCGATCGAGGCGCTCGGGCTGATGCCCGACTGGGCCGCGATCGTGTTCCTGCTCGTGGCGCTCATGGTCCTGGGGTCGTCGGTCGACTCGTACCTGACGGCCATCGCGAGCCTCACGTCGCGGGACATCTACTACCGGCACATCAACGAGGACGCCACCGACGACCAGCAGCTCCGGGTCGCCCGCGCGGCGTCGATCGGGTTCGCGGTGATCATCTTCGTTGCGACCGTGTTCGCGCTCGGATCGTTCAGCTTCGTCCAGTTGCTGTTGATCGGCGGGATCGGCGCGTCGGCGCTCGTCGGCCCCTTCGCGCTCTCGCTGTTCTGGACGAAGGCCTCACAGACCGGGTTCGTCTCGGGGGTGGTCGTCTCCCAGCTCGTCACGGCGTACCTGCTCGCGGCCAGCTACGGCGTGGTGGTCAGCACGCCGAGCCGCAAACTGTGGGAGATCATGGCCATCGGCCACCTCGTGTCGACGGGGCTCACCGTGATCGTCAGCGGGGTCTCCCCCGACGACTTCCGGTTCGAGTCGATCGCCCAGGAGCGCCCCTCCGTCGCCGCCGACGGCGGCACCGAGGGAGGTGACGGCGAATGATGGGGGAGGGACTGTTCACCGGCATGATCGTGTTGTTCTGGGTTGCGGAGGCGCTGTTCGGGCTCGTCGTGCTGTACTGGTTCGTCACGCAGGGGTTCGACAGCGACCGCGACACCGGCGGCGGCCCGGTCGAACTGGAGGACAGCTCCGTGACGCTCACGTCGCTGGGGATGTGGGGGCTCTTCTTCGGCGCGATCGTCCTCGGCATCGTCGTCGGAGCCTGAAACGGGCCGTCGGCGACGCTCCGGCCGGCCTCCGCGGCGGTGACGAGCCGAACGGTGGGACGCAGCGTCAGTCGACCACGGTCCGGTAATCGGCGATGAGCCCGTCGGCGCCGGCGGCGGCGAGCCGGTCGGCCTCGTACCACGTCTCGACAGTCCAGACGTTCACGTCGCGACCCTCCGCGTGCGCAGTCTCGACGAGGCCACCGTCGGTCACGTCGCCCGACCCCCGGTAGAACGGCGTCCCGGCGATCAGTTCCTTCGGCGGGTGGACCGCCGCGGCGTCGTGTTCCCGGGCGATCGCCAGGCCGTCGGCGGCCGATCGCCAGAGCACGGGCGCAACCGCGTACGAGGACGCCTCGCGGGCCGCCGCGAGCGCACCCTCGTAGAACGACGAGAGCAGGACCTCGTTGTCGTGGTCGTCGAGCGCGTCGACCACGCGGTCGACGAACGGCCGCCAGGCGGCCGTCCGCTCCGACAACTCGTCGCCGGGGAGCTTCTCGGCGAACCGGAGGTCCGTCCGGCCGGGGTTCTTGAGTTCGACGTCCACGCCGACGTCCGCCGGCACCGCCTCAAGCACCGTCGACAGTCGCGGCACCGTCTCGCCGCTGTCGAGCACCTCCGCGTTCGTGACGGTGGCCGTGTCGGTCTCCCAGACGATGCCGTCGGCGTCGGTCAGCCCGCGCGCGCCGCCGTCGCGCTCCGCCAGCCCGTCGTCGTGAAAGACGACGACATCGCCGTCGCCCGTCGGAACCACGTCGATCTCGATGCGGTCCGCGGGTCGCTCCGTCGTCCCGTCGTCCGCGGCTCGTCCCCGGACGCCCGCGGCCGCCGCCGCCGCGGCGACCGTGTTCTCGGGGTTCTCGCCGGCGAACCCCCGGTGTGCGATCGTGTCGAGGTCGGTCGAGGCCCCGTCGTCGGGTCCCTCGGTCCCGTCGTCCGTTCCGGCGGCGCCGTTCGTCCCGCCGCTGGTGTACGCGGCGCCGACCACGCCGGCGGTCGCGACGCCGGCCGTACCGATCAGGAGCGTCTCCCGGCGCGAGAACGATCGCGTCGACGACGCGGACGACGAGCGACTGGATCGGTCCATACCGAACCGCTCCGGCGCACGACGGATAGACGCTCCGGTCGCTCAACCCGGGCGAGGGTTCCGTGCGGCGCGATCACGCATCGCTTCCGGTGCGGCCGGTCGCGCCGCTCGGCAGGGGGTTGCGGCGGCGGCGTGGAGCCCACGCGGCTCACAGCCGCTCGTGGAGCGTCGGGGCGGCCTCGAACTCCGTCCGCGGCCGGAGGCCGCCCAGCGAGTTCCACGCCGCGAGCAGCCCGTGCTCGTACAGCAGCGCGAACGCGGTCTCGCCGATGCCGCCGTAGGTGAGCGAGGCGAACTCCCACCCTTGGGTGCCGACCGGAACCGGTCCCGGCTCCCGGGGCCGGCGGAACGTCACCACGCCGCCCAACCGGTCGCGGGTCGCGGTCGTGAGATCCTTCGCCTCCTCGAACCTGGTCAGCGGGAACTCCCGGTTGTCCACGATCAGGACGCCCTCGCGGTCGTGAAGGACCGCGTCGACGTCGGTGCGGTCGGCCTCCACGAGGAGCCGGACCACGTCCATCGTGGATCCCTCCCCGCTGATCGCGTCGATGTACCGGCTGATCGACCCGTCGTACTCCACCAGCCCGGCGGTGACGAGCCGGGCGTTGATCCCGCGGGAGAGCAACACGCCGTCGAGGGTGATACTCGACGGGACCGCGATCTCGACGCCCGGGCCGTCGTCGACGACCGCCACCGGGACCGGTCCGATCGTCGACTCGTGGAGCGCAGTCAGGAGGTCGAACGCGTCGTCGACGTCGCCGGCGGCGACGCGGCCGGTCCCGGCCACGACCTCCCCGCCGTCCTCGGCGGGGTCGTAGGTCACCTCGCTTGTGAGGGTTGCGATGCGCTCGCGAACCCGTTCCTGCCGGCCGGAGACGTCGCCGCGTTCGAGTTCCGTCCGGCCCGTGGGGGTCAGCCGGCGCCCCTTGCCGGTGACCTTCTCGGTGAGGTTCTCCTCGTCGAGCTCCGAGAGCATCAGCCGGATCGTGCGGTCCTTGATCGAGTAGCCGCGCTGCTGCATCATGTCGACGAGCCGGATGCTCCCGATCGGCTCGTTCTCGTCGATGAGGCGGAGTAGGTCGTACCGCCGCCTCCGGCCACCCGTCGCCATCAGTGGCTGCTACGTGCGGCGGGATGAATAAATACCCACGGTGTTCGGGGCGGCCGCATGGAAACGAGTTACCGTATCGGAAGCGGCGCCGATCGCCCGCGTTCCGCCGCGCTGACCGCAGTTTCCTCGTTCGTTGCCGGCTGTGCGTTGGCTCGTCCACCTCAAGGTTTTTGAGCGTCTCCGTACAAGCTCCGGTAACGGTGGAATAGGAGTTCCATATACGATGTCACAACAAGCCGACCCCCCGGTCTCGAACGAGAGCGTCGAAGCACAGTACGAGGAGTATCTGATGCCCATCTGGAAGAGCCTGAACGTCCCGATCAAGCGGGCGTCGGGCTGTACCGTCGAGGATTTCGAGGGCAACGAGTATCTCGACGTGTTCTCGGGGATCTCGGTCACGAACGCGGGCCACAACAACGAGGCGGTCGTCGAGGCCGCAAAGGAGCAGCTCGACGAGTTCGTCCACGGCTGTACGTACGTCCACCCTAACGAGCCCGCGGCGGAGCTCGGCGAGAAGCTCGCGGAGACGACGCCGGGGGATCTCCAGAAGTCGTTCTTCTGCAACTCGGGGACCGAAGCCGTGGAGGGGGCGATCAAGCTCGCCCGGAAGTACACGGGGTCGAAGGAGGTGCTGGCGCTCGAGATGTCGTTCCACGGCCGGACGCTCGGGTCGCTCGCGCTGACCGGCAACAAGGCGTACAAATCCGAGATGGCGCCGACCATCAACGACGTCGCCCACGTTGCGCCGCCGTACGCCTACCGGTGTCAGCTCTGTGACGGCGGGCCGTGTTCGTGTGCGTGCGCCGAGGACGTCGAGCGCGTGATCGAGACCCACACCGCCGACGACCTGGCTGCGGTCGTCGTCGAGCCAGTGATGGGCGAGGGTGGCATCATCGTGCCGCCGGAGGGGTGGCTCTCCCGGGTGAAGGAGATCACCCACGACCACGGCGGGCTGCTCATCGTCGACGAGGTGCAGGCGGGCTACGGTCGGACCGGCGAGATGTGGGCCTCCGACCACTTCGACGTGGTCCCGGACATCATGCCCCAGGCGAAGGGGATCGCGAACGGGCTGCCGCTGGGGGCGTTCACCGCGAGCGCCGAGGTCGCCGACGCCTTCGAGTCCGGCGACCACCTGTCGACGTTCGGCGGCAACCCCGTGGCGTGTGCGGCGGCGCTGGCGACGATCGAGGAACTCGAGAACGGAATCGTCGACAACGCCCGGGAGCTGGGGTCGTGGCTGAGCGGCGAACTCGCGGAACTCGAAGCGGAGTACGACGCCGTCGGCGACGCCCGCGGGCTGGGGC
Source organism: uncultured Halobellus sp. (assembly GCA_964541645.1). GTDB lineage: Archaea > Halobacteriota > Halobacteria > Halobacteriales > Haloferacaceae > Haloquadratum. The sequence goes on from CAZIQT010000015.1 coordinate 15,389, forward strand.
TCATGCAGGGGCTCGAACTCGTCGACCACGCCGAGACGGGGCCGATGGACATCGCACCGGCGCCCGACGCGAAGCTCGCGAAGTCGATCGCCAAGCACCTCCGCGAGCAGGGGATCATCATGGGCGTCGGCGGGTTCCACGGCAACGTGCTGCGGTTCCAGCCGCCGCTCTCGATCACGAAGTCCCAGCTCGGCCGGACCGTCGACGCGCTCCGGACCGCCATCGAAGCGCACCACGACGGCGCCGAGGCCTGAGATGGCGCCGCAGCAGCGCAGCAGCCGGGCGAGCGCGTTCCGGGAGTCGACCCCTGGGAGCTCGGTCGAGCTGCCGTACGCCGGGGTCGACACCTTCCTGAAGCGGGAGATCGGGGACGTCGATGACGTCGCCGGCGCCGACGCCGCCGTGCTCGGGGCGCCGTACGACGGCGCGGTCTCGAACCGGCCGGGCACCCGCTACGGGCCGCGGGCGCTCCGGCGGGCCAGCGCGTGGCTGGCGTATCTGTCGGGGTACAAAGGCGGGCTCACCAACGTCCGGACGGGCCGACAGGTCGATTTCGGCGCCCTGGAACTCGTCGACTGCGGGGACGTGCCCGTGTTCCCGATGGATCGGGAGACGACCGCCGACTCCATCGCCGCACACGTCGCCACCGTGGCCGATCAGGGCGTCATGCCGGTGCTGCTCGGCGGCGACCACTACTGTACGTTCCCTGCGTTCCGCGGGTTCGCCGAGGGCAGCGGCCACGACACCGTCGGCCTGGTCCAGATCGACGCCCACACCGACACCGTCGCCGAGAGCGCGGTGTTCGGGGAGCATTTCCACGGCTCCTCGACGCACCACATCGCCGCCTCGCCGTACACCGACTACGAGCACGTCTCGCAGGTGGGGATCCGCGGGTACGAGTCGCCCGACTTCTTCGAGTTCGCCGACGACGCCGGCCTCTCGCTGTTCTCGATCCGGGACGTCGAGGAGCGAGGGATCACCGAGGTGGTCGAGGCGGCGATCGAGAACGCCGCCGCCGGCGCCGACGCGGTCTACGTCACCTTCGACATCGACTCCGTGGAGCCGTCGGTCGCGCCGGGAACCGGGACGCCCGAACCCGGCGGGCTGTCGGCCTCGCAGGCGCTGTCGGTGATGGAAACGCTCGGCACCCACGACGCCGTCGCGGCCGCCGACCTGATGGAGGTCGCGCCGGGGCTCGATCCGGCGGACAACACCGCGCGGCTCGGCGCCTACCTGCTCACGACCCTGCTCGAACAGCGGTTCGCCCGCTGAGCGGGGACCGAACCGCCCGCGGGTTTTTATACGATTCCGGCCCCACAACGGCGTGTGCACGTTCGGGACCTCCCCGTGTCCGCGGCCGTCCGCGAGCAGTACCGCGCCTCCGGGATCGAGGAGCTGTACCCGCCGCAGGCCGCCGCGGTCGACGCCGGGGTCACCCGCGGGGAGAACGTCGTCGCCGCCATCCCGACGGCGTCGGGAAAGACGCTGATCGCGGAACTCGCCATGCTGACCGCCGACGGGCCGGCGCTGTACATCGTCCCCCTCCGCGCGCTCGCACGGGAGAAGTACGAGTCGTTCGCGGAACTGCCGGGGGTGAGCGTCGGGATCTCAACGGGCGATTTCGACTCCCCCGCCGAGGAACTGGGCGAGGAGGACGTCGTGGTCGCGACCGCCGAGAAGGTCGACTCCGCGATCCGGAACGGCGCGTCGTGGGTCGCGGAGCTCGCGTGCGTGGTCGTCGACGAGGTCCACCTCCTGGGACGACCCCGGCGGGGGCCGACGCTGGAGATCACGCTCGCGACGCTCCAGCGCCGAGCGCCGGGCGTCCAGATCGTCGCGCTGTCGGCCACGGTCGACAACCCCGACGCGATCGCGGCGTGGCTCGACGCCGAACTCGTGGAGTCGACGTGGCGGCCGGTGTCGCTGCGAACGGGCGTCTACGACGACGGTGACGACAGCGGGGTGGCGTTCGACGACGGATCGACGCTCGCGGTGGACGCGCCGCCGCCGGGACCGAACGACGACCGCGACACCGAGATCACCGCCGCGCTCGTCGCCGACGCGGTCGGCGACGGGGGGCAGTGTCTGGCGTTCGTCCGCTCCAGGCGGGAGGCGGAGTCGCTGGCCGCCCGGCTCGCCGAGGAGCCCGCGCTCCAGGAGCGGTACGGGGAGGGAGCGGGCGATGGGGGATCGGACGCCGACCCTCCGGGACCGCGGCTCGCGGCGGCGGTCCGGGACCGCGGCGGCACCGAGACCGGCCGGCGGCTGGCGGCCGCGGTCGGGGCCGGCGTCGGGGTCCACCACGCCGGGCTGGCGAGCGACCACCGGGCGCTCGTGGAGTCGGCGTACCGCGACCGCGACCTGGGGGTGATCTGTGCGACCCCCACGCTCGCCGCCGGGGTGAACGTCCCCGCGCGCCGGGTGGTGGTCCGCGACCTGGAGCGGTACACCGGCGAGGAGATGACCCCGCTGCCCGCGCTGGAGGTCCACCAAATGTGCGGCCGCGCGGGGCGCCCACACCTCGACCCGTACGGCGAGGCGGTGTTGGTCGCCGCCGAGGGCGACGCCGAGGCGGCCCGCGAGCGCTACGTCGATACCGGGCCGGAGGCCGTCGAGTCACAACTCACCGAGCGGGAGGCGCTCCGGACCCACGTGCTGTCGGTGGTGGCCGCCGGGTTCGCGGACTCGAAACGCGGCGTGCTCGACCTGCTGGACGCGACGTTCTTCGCGTTCCAGTCGCCCGACGTCGACCTCTCGGGGTTGGTCGACGCGGTCGCCGCGGAGCTGTCGGAGATGGGGCTGCTCGCGGTCGGCGACGGCGACGCCGCGGACGGCACGCTTGCGGCGACCGACCTCGGCGCGACGGTCTCGCGGCAGTACGTCCGGCCCGAGACGGGCGCCCGGCTGGTCGCGGCGATCCGGACGATCGCGTCGATGCCCGAGTCCGAGGTGACGCCGCTAACCGCCCTCGGCGCGGTGTGTGCGACCCCGGACGCCCGCGGGACCTACCTCGGCAACCGCGAACGCGCCGCGATCTACCGGTACGCCACGCGACACGCCGCGGAGTTCACCACCGCGCCCGACGAGGCCGACGACTTCGAGTCGTGGCTGTGTGCGGTGAAGCTGGCGCGGATCCTGCTGGAGTGGACCGGGGGCGCCGACCCGGAGGCGCTGGTCGACCAGTACCGCATCGGCCCCGGCGACCTGGAGTCCCACGTCGAGCGCACGGCGTGGCTCCTGGGTGCCGCCGACGCGCTCTCCGACACCCTGGACGCGGGGGTGTCGGTGTTCGGGGCGGTCCGGGAGGAGCTGCCGTCGGCCGACGCGGAGGCCGACCGGCAGCGGCCGTGAGGCTCGCGGCGGCACGGCCGGGCACCGCAGGGGGTGAGGCCGGCGCCCGCCGTTTCAGTCCCGGTCCGCGGCCGCCGCCTCGGTGTCGGCGTCGACTGTGGGCTCCGGGGTGGGGGCGGCGGCGTCGGCCGTCACCCCGGTCAGCCGCCGGTACGCCGCGACCGCAGCCGCGACCGCGGCCGCGCCGCCGGAGTTGACAACCAGGTCGATCGCGGTGTCGGTGACGTAGAACGACAGCGACCACCGGTACCAGAAGGCCTTGAACACGAACTCGTAGACCTCGAACCCCGCGCCGATCGCGAGCACTCCTGCCGGGATCCACGCCGGCGACCGGAGGGTCGACGCCCGGAACGTCATCGTGAGCACGGCCGCGACGCCCGCCCCGCCCGTCGCGTGGGTCAGCAGGTCCCACCACGGCAGCCGGGTGTAGATCCCGTACCGGATGCCGCCGAAGTGGAGCCCCGACACCAGAACCGACCAGACCGCGAGCGCGATCCACACCAGGCTGGTGCGGTCGCCGGCGGGGAGCTCCCGTCGGAGGCGTTCGAGGAGGGCCGACGGCCACGACCGGAGGGCGCGGTGGTCGGGGTAGCCCGGCGATCGCATCGTCGCCGCGGTCGCCGCCACCGTGAGGAGGAGCGACCCGACGCCGACCACGAGCTTCGGGGAGAGGTGCGGGGGCGTCGCCATCGGTCGTGGTGACGGACACGTCGGTAAAACTCTTCTGTGGTCGCGACGCCGTCGTCACCCGGGCGGTGCGTCCGTCGCGTGCGGCCCGTCGGTCACTCCGCGTACAGCGAATACGTGATGACGGCGAGGCCGACGAACGTCATCACGGCGTCGATGAGCAGGCCGGTCGCGAGCGACACCCCGAGGACGAAGTCGAAGGTCCCCCCCAAGAGCGCGCCGAGGGTGATGATCCCGAACCCGACGGCGAGCGCCCGGAGCGCTCCCGACCCGGTGTTCCGGTACGCCTTCACCGAGAAGTAGGTGATGAGGCCGCCGAGGACCAAGATCCCCGTCTTCATCACGATGATTCCCGTGGCGATGCTGGCAGAGGTGGTGGTGTGTACCATTAGTTATGTTTCCTCCCGGACGCTGTCCCAGATGTCCGCGAGCCGTTCGTCCGGCCGCTGGTCGTCCGTGCGGGCGATCTCGACCGCGAACTCCTGTGCGTCGGTGAGGCCGATCCGGACCTCCTCGAACGCGACGGAGTAGGTCGTGGTGTGGTGGCCGTCGGATCTGATCTCCGTCCCCTCCTCGAGGAGCCCCGCCTCGGTCAGTAGGTCAAGCTTCCGGTAGGTGGTCGAGAGCGGGATGTCACACCGCTCTGAGACCTCGTTCGCGGTGGCGGACTCCTCGATCGTCCTGACGATCTCCCGCGCGTCAGCGTCGTCGAGCGCGTCGAGAAGCGGCTGGAGGCCCGGCGGCTCCTCGACGGACGGCTCGCGCGCCATTACAGAATCGTGGCATACCTGCGGTATTAATCCCTTGACTTCCGGTGGTGACGCGGGCGCCGGGGAAGGCTCAGTCCTCCCGGGCCCAGTCGAGCGAGCGCTCGACCGCGTCGCCCCACCGCCGGTAGCGCCGGTCGACGGTCGCGGCGTCCGCCTCGCGTGTGAACGCCCGGTCGACCTGCCAGTTGTTCCGGAGCTCGTCGACGGACGCCCAGTAGCCGACCGCGAGGCCGGCGGCGTACGCGGCCCCCAGCGCCGTGGTCTCGTCGACCTCCGGCCGGGCGATGTCGGTTCCGAGGACGTCGGCCTGGAGCTGACACAGGAAGTCGTTCTTCACCGCGCCGCCGTCGACCCGGAGCGACGTGGTGGTGATCCCGGAGTCCGCCTCCATCGCCTCCGCGACGTCCCGAGTTTGGTAGGCGATGGCTTCGAGCGTGGCGCGCACGATGTGTTCCTTCCGGGTGCCGCGGGTCATCCCCACGATGGTCCCCCGGGCACGGCCGTCCCAGTGCGGCGCACCCAGTCCAGTGAACGCCGGGACCACGTAGACGCCGTCGGTGGAGTCGACCGACCGGGCGAGTTCGGCGGTCTGAGCCGCGTTGTTGATCAGGTCGACGTCCTCCAGCCACTCGATCGCGGCGCCGGTGATGAAGATCGACCCTTCGAGGGCGTACTGGACGGGGTCGCCCGACAGCTGGAACGCGACGGTCGTGAGCAGACCGTGGTCGGATGCGACCGCCTCCGACCCGGTGTTCATCAGGTAGAACGACCCGGTGCCGTAGGTGTTCTTCGCGTCGCCCTCGTCGAAGCACGTCTGACCGAACAGCGCGGCCTGCTGGTCGCCCAGCGCGGCCGCCACCGGAACCGCCGTTCCGAGGAATCCCTCGGGGTCGGTGTGACCGTAGAGCGACTCGTCGGAGGAGGGCCGCACTTCCGGGAGCATCGCCGCCGGCACGCCGAACTCCGCGAGGAGGTCGTCGTCCCACGCGGCGTCGTGGATGTCGTACAGCATCGTGCGAGCGGCGTTGGTGACGTCGGTGACGTGGGCGCCGGTGAGGTTGTACACCAGCCACGCGTCGATCGTCCCCATCAGGAGCTCCCCGGCTTCGGCCCGCTCCCGGAGGTCGTCGCCGCGAGTGTGCCGCATCTTCAACGGCTCCGCGTTGTCGAGCAGCCACTCGGTCTTGGTCGCCGAGAAGTAGGCGTCGACCTCCAGGCCGGTCGTCGACCGGATCGCCTCGGCCCTGCCGGCCGCCCGGAGCTCCTCGACGCGGTCGGTGGTCCGGCGGTCCTGCCACACCAGGGCGTTGTGGACCGGCCGGCCGGTCTCGGCGTCCCACACCACCGTGGTCTCCCGCTGGTTCGTGATTCCGAGCGCCGCCAGTTGCGCGGGGTCGATCCCGGCGTCGTTGAGCCCGCGGGTGATCACCGCCTTCGTGTTCTCCCAGATCTCGACGGGGTCGTGTTCGACCCACCCCGGCTCGGGATAGATCTGCTCGTGTGTCTCGTAGGCGTTGGCGGCGATCCGGCCGGCGTGATCGAACGCGATGAACCGCGTTCCCGTGGTCCCCTGGTCGATGGCTCCGACGTACGTCTCGGTCATCGTGTGTCTCCGATACGCCGAGACCGGAGGTAATAACGTTTCGTGCGGTCGCGGTCGCCCCCGCGTCTCACTCCCGGGCGACCGGCCGGTCGCCGCCGTCGGCGTCGCCGCCCTCGCGGCCGGAGCCGCCCCCGGCAGCCTGGCCGTGCGTGTGGTGGTAGAACCACACCCGCGCGTCGTCGTCGACCGCGACGGGGTCGAAACACACCCGGCGGTACCGGTCGTTGTCGACGAGGTTCACCATCAACCCCGCGTCGTGTTCGGAGACGGAGTCGTAGGCGTCGCCGCACACCGGACACGTCGCCGGAGCGTCGTCGGGGATCCGCATCGTGCGCCTCGGCTCACCGCCCCTCCGTTGCGTCGACGGCGGCACTTGCGGTCCGCCGTGTCCCGTCGCCCTGGGTGGCCCGACCGTGCATACCCCCGCTTGGGCGGCCGGAGCAAAAAATCCGCTCCCGGCGTGAGGATCGTCGGCGTTCCGGCAGCCCCGGAGTTGAACCGAACGAAGACCCGCTACGCTCGTCTTCCAGAGTCCGAACCGTTCGTCGTGCGGACACGCCTCTCACGTTCGTTCGAGGCGGTATGCGTGGGACCGGATTTGAACCTCGGTCGGACGTGCTCGCTTCGCTGCGCGCGCCCTCCCTGTTTCACATCCGCTCGTCGCGCAAACACGCCTCTCACGTTCGTTCGAGGCGGTATGCGTGGGACCGGATTTGAACCGGCGGACCTCTACAGGACAGCGCCCTCAACGCTGCGCCGTTGGCCTAGCTTGGCTACCCACGCGCAGTACTGAAGCGCATCCGACCGTAATCCGGGGTAATTTAAATGAGTTTCCTTTCCCGGGAGGGGGTGTCGCTTCGTCGCCCTCCCCGGACGATACGTCGCGGCGGCCCGAAGCCGACACCGTTTTTTCGGCCCCGTCCGCCCCTCCGGTATGAACCTTCGTGCCGGCGACCGGGTCCCCGAGCTCACGGCGCTTCTGTCCGTGGTGTCGCTCGCCGCGGTCTTCGGGGCCGTCGGCGGCGTCATCCCCGCGTCGGTCCTGCCGCGAGCCCCCGACGCCGTCGTCGATGCCATCCCCCACGTCAACGCGGTGCTGAGCACCGCCGCCTTGGTGACGATCCCGCTCGCGGTCCGGGCGGTCCGGCGGGGTCGGATCCGGCGCCACCGGGCGCTTATGACCGCCACCCTCGGGCTGTTCGCGGCGTTTCTGGTGCTGTACCTCTACCGGATCACCGTCCGAGGCACGACCGCGTTCGGCGGCCCCGACGCCGTCTACCGGTTCGTCTACCTCCCCACGCTCGGGATTCACGTCCTGCTCGCCATCGTGTGTGTCCCGCTGCTGTACTACGTGGCCCTGCTCGCGGCCACCCGCCCAACCCCGGAGCTCCGTGGGTCGCTCCACCCGCGGGTGGGCCGGATCGCGGCGGCGCTCTGGTTCGTCTCGTTCCTGCTCGGCGACGTGGTCTACGTGCTTCTGTACGTCGTCTACTGAGGTTGTGGGGCCCTGGTCGCGAACGGCCGCACCGACGACCGGTGGTCAGTCGTCGGCCCGCGCCGGCGACCCCTCGCCGCCGTCGATGACCGGGCGCTGGACGTCGCGGTCGGTGGCCTCGCCGT
>CAZIQT010000016.1:0-6239 GCA_964541645.1 uncultured Halobellus sp.
GGCGGCCGTGGTGTTCGGCGACCGGCGGCGGGACGCGCGGGTTCGGGCCCGCGTGGCCGACCGGCTGGCGTCGGTCGGGGGGTCCGGCCCCGACCGACCGGAGTGACCCATCGGGTGTCGAACACTCCCGACCCCGGGTCCGAACGTTCACGAACCGGACGGTAGGGTCGTCCTTCCACCCACCCGGACCGTCGGTTGTCGGGCGATTCGCGGGTCGTCGCGAACCTGTGCCCACGACAATGTTTATGGCGGTCCGTTCACGAATCAGCAACCATGTCTACGGATGGGGAGGAGTTACACGAGGAAGATCTGAGTCTGCCGGACAACATCATCGGGATCGGAAACGCCGGCAAGACGACCGTGAAGCATTATCTCTCACAGGACTGGATCATCGAGGAGGCGGTCGCGGTCAAGGACAGCCAGACGCTCACCGACGGCGACAACCGGGAGTTCAACGCGTTCATGATCGACACGGCGACCGACGAACAGCCGGCCGACGAGCGGCAGGTGAAGTCGATCAACGACCGGATCGAGCGGATCGCCGAACGCTCCGGCCGGACCCCGTCGACGGTCAACACGGGGCTCGAATACATCAACCCGCTCGACGACGCGCCGGACAACCTCATATCCCGTGCGGGCCTGACGTCGGAGGTGACCGTCAACCAGATCGCGACCCAGGACCGCCTAGAGGCGTGGTGGCTGGAGAACGAGGACTCGATGCTGACCGACGGCTACGGCCAGGGGGTGCTTCGACGGCGCGGGCTGAGCAAGGCGCTGTTCCACGCCAGCCGCGCCGGCAACGGGGACATGGAGGGGCTCCCGAGGCGGCTCTCGGGGAAGACTGCGACGATCGTCGTCGGCCTCGGCGGGGGCACCGGATCGGGGATGTACCTCGACCTCGCGAAGCTGATCGAACCGAAGGTCAACGAGCTCCACCTGGTCGCGAGCATCCCCGGGCTCCAGGAGAAGGACCGCCGGACCGCGAACACCTTCGCCGCGCTCTCGGAGCTGGAGTACCTCGCGCTCAACGAGGATGAGGAGAACCCCTTCACCAACATCATCCTCGTTCCGTTCGGGCCCGCCCGAAACCTCCAGAACCGGGAGTTCTTCCTCGACGCGATGGTCCAGACCATCGTCGCCCGGGAGGCGACCACCAACGACTTCACCACCTTCCTCGACTCCGACAACTCCGAGCGGATCCCCAAGGCGTACGCGCCGTTCACCGTCGCGGTCCCGCAGATCCTCCGGTACGACGTCGGCGACATCCGGGAGGCGAAGCGGGCGATCACGGAGTACCGGGAGGCGAAGCGCGAGGCGCTCGACGCGGAGCTCGCGCTCTACGACGAGCTCCACGACTTCTTCACCGAGGAGTGGGGCGGGGAGATCGCCGACGCGCTCGAAACCGCACAGGACGGGCTGACCGTCGACAACGACCGGTTCGCACTCAGCGGCGACGAGGCGAGTTCGCTCCGGAACCGGCTCGACAGCCTCCAGTCGTGGATCGAGGACGAGGACACGTTCGGCCACGTCGACAACGAGGCGCTGTCGGACTGGCGGGCGCAGCTCGGCGACTGGATCGAGGCGCTACGGGAGAACTACGCGGACCTCTCGGGCGGCGAGTTGAAAAAGCGGCTCGTGACCCGGCTGCCCGACCGCGTCGACAGGTTGGAACCGGTCGACGACAAGTACCCGAGCGAGCCCGACGACCAGGCGCTGGCGGGCGTGTTCCGCGACGAGCTCCGCGCGATCAAGCTCCGGGCCAACCTCCTCCGCGCGCTCAAGATCGTCGACGAGGAGGAGGTCAGCGAGGCGCTGACCGCGGCGCTGCACCCCGCACGCCAGGGGTGGATCGGCGCACAGCGGCTCGAGGACCGGATCAACGGGCTCAACCGCGAGGCGGAGCAACACGAGGTGAACCTGGAGCTCCTCGACGACCTCGAATCAGACCTGGTCGCGGCCCGCGATCACAACCTCGAATCGTGGCGCGAGACGGTCGCCGACGACCTCGAACTCCTGGTCGGGCTCCAATCCAGCGCCGACGACATCGAGGCACAGCTCGACGCGCTCCGGAACGAGCTCGAGGACACCCTCCGGACGATCTCGCAGGCGAACAGCCCGGACAACGTTCCCGCGGGCGGGCTGAACTTCAACTTCGACCGGCTCAACGCGCAGCTCCGGGACGTCGGCCTCGACCCCATCGACGGCCGGAAGCTGGTGGAGACCGTCGAACAAACACAACGGGCCTACGAGGCGTGGTACGACATCAACAACACGGGGCTGGTCGGCAACATCCTGGGGAGCAAGGAGGACAAAAAAGAGGACTACGTCGGCTACCTGGAAGCGGTCGACGGCGACTACGTCGACATCTCGCCGAAGGTCGAGCGCGGCGACTTCACCGAGGACTTCGACTGCAGGCTCGCCGCCGACGGGCTGTTCGAGGACATCACACAGGAGCTGGCGGAGAAACGCGAAACCCACCGACGACGCGTCATCCGCGAGTTCAAATCCACGCTCTCGGAGTTCGGCGCCGACGACGTCGTCCAGGACTACCGGGCGCAGTGGGGGAGCAACGACTTCGACCTCGAGTGGCCGGGCGACACCGGCGACGCCGTGTCGTCGATGCGCGACCGTCTCACGGATCTCGACGCCGACTCCGCACAGGCGGTGTTCGACGAACTGCTCGCTGACGGCAACGGGTTCGACGACCCCGGACTGGTCTACCTCGCCGTCCACGACGCCTACCTCGGCCCCGTCGAGGCCAAACGGTCCGAGCTGAACGCCCGGATCGAGGACGTGGAGTCCCGCGCGGACGTCTACGACTCCCTGCGTCGGATCGTGATGGACTACGACTACGAGTACGGAAGCGAGGACGACGAGGAGGAGTTCGGCCCCGACAACCCGGAGATCGACGACTCGACGAACGTCACCGGCAGCTCCGAGAACCCCTACGTCAAGAAGATCCAGTCCGAGGACCAGGTCAGCCTGCTGCAGTACAACGACATCGCGGACTCGGACATCTGGACGCGGGGCAACAGCACCGAGATGCGGAAGATCCAGTCGCATTTCAAGGACTTCGCCGAGACCGCGGTCCAGAACGACGAACTCGGGTGTCTCAGAAAGCGGAAGATCGAGGTGGACACCCGGGCGAGCGACGAGTACACCGACGCCGACAATACGATCTACGACGGCCACTACATCGGGAACGTCTTCCTGAGCCGGGCGTTCGACGACGAGGAGAACCCCGGCCACCCGGTGTTCGACACCGTCCGCGAGGAGTTCAACGGCTCGGAGCTCTACTTCCTGGAGGACGCCAACGGGTACAGCCACGAGTCGGTCGGCTACGGCGCGCCGTGGGACCTCTCGATGGTCACGTTCGTCGGCGGCGTGTTCCTCGACAACATCCGGCAGGTCAACCAGCCTACCCGCGGTTACAAGGTGTCCTACGAGTCCCAGCGTGACGACCTCCGCGAGGCCGTCCGGATCCGACACGTCCACGGCGTCGACGGCCGGGATCGGACGATCGGCGGCCCCGGGGAGGGCGGCTACGTCTACCGGAAGGGGCTGCTCGACGTCACGGAGCCGGCCGACGTCTACACGCTCCTCAGCTCCGACGAAGGGGAGATGATCGAGACGCTCCAGGAGGACTACATCGGCCGCACGACGTTCCCGAGTTCGATCGATCTCGACACCGACACATGAGCCGGCCGGGGTCGCGTCGCGCGGACGCCCTCCGCTTGGTCGCGGCGCTCGTGGCCATCCTCGCGGCGACGGCGGTCGCCTCCCGGATGCTCGTGGCGGCGTGGGACGACCACGGCCTGGTCTACCACCTCGTCCACGGCCTGGGGCGAACCGCAGGGTGGGGGATCAACGGCACCGTTGTCTTCGCTGCCCTGCTCGGCGCCGTTCTGGTCGTCGCGTTCGCGCTCGACGAGGACAAACACGTCCAAGGGGTGTTGCTCCTGGCGGCGATCGCGCTGGTGTTCGTCCCGACGCTCGTGGTGTTGGGACGGTGGCGGATCGACTTCCTGACGTACCCGACCGGGGTCGCGGCCGGCGCCGCAGCGGGCGTCGTCGTGGCCGGGATCGGGGGGACCGCGCCGCCGTTCAGCGACGGTCGGGTGTCGTTCCCGAACGCCGCGCGGGCGCTCTACGCCGCGGTCGCCGGCACCGCCGTGGTCGGCTTCGTCGAGCGGTATCTCTCATACGAGAGCCCGATCGTCGTGGTGCAGAACGCCCCCACGGTCGACCAGGTCGCGGCCGGGCCGCTCACCCCGCTCGTCGACCTGCTGGCGGTGTCGGCGCTGGTCTACCTGATGGGCTACTTCACGCGGTACTCCGACGTGACCGACGTCGTCATCTCGTCGCCGGACGACGGCACGGTGTCGAGGTTCCTCGGCGGGCTCTACAACGCCGCGGACCGTCGGTACGGCGCGACCACCCTCCAGGGCGGGGACGTGCTGAACGCCGCACGCGCCCAGCAGCACTCCCGACCCACGATCACCGGCCGGGTGGCGTTCCAGTACCAGCCCGGCAGCGGCGTTTTCGTCCGCAGGCGGGAGGTGAGCTACGACAACATCCGCCCGGTGACCGACGACGACGCCGACGCGATGGCGGCGGTCGCCGCCGAGCGGTCCTCGCTCGGCTCGCGGCTCCGGTACGGGTTCAAGCGACAGCTCCTGCTCGCGGCCCCGGCGTCGCTCCGGTCGCTGCTCCGCCGGTCCGGCGGCGCACACCTGGATCGGCTGGTCGGAGCGGACGTCATCCTGCTGCTGGCTCCTCTCGACGACGTCGTCGACCGGTATCTAGTCGAGCAGGGCGGCGAGTTCGACGAGTCGTGGGTCACGCGACCGTCGTATCTCACCCGTGACGACGACGATCCCGGCGTCTACGACCGGCTGGGTGAGGCGTGTGCCGGGTCGTCGATGCCGGACGTCTACGTGGTCGCGACCGACGCCGACGTCGCACTCGAGATCCACGGCTCGGAGACGTTCCGGACCGGCGGCGACCGGTTCCTCAACTTCCTCCGGACCGACCTCCTGGGGTTAGGGGCGTCCTACCGCGGCCGGGTGCTTCCGGTCGACGGCGACGACTCGGAGGGGTACGACGACGTGCTGGGACGGCTGTGACCCACCCCGCCGCCGTGGTGGGATGGCTTTTATTATAACCGCGGGCGACACGTTCGGTATGACCTCGTTTCCGACGCTCGCACCGTCGAACAGGAGACAACGGCGGTTGCTGTTTCTCGCCTCGATCGGGCTGCTGTTGATCGCCGGCCTGTCCGTGATCGAGCTCCTGGCGACGGCGTGGGGGAGCCGGCCGTGGAGCCTCGCCAGGCACCTCCTCCGCGGAGGGATGAACGCGGCCGGGGTGGCGCCGACGTTCTTCTACTACATCCCGCTCGGCGTGTTCGTAGGCCTCGTGGTCGGGCTCCTGCTCGACTCGTTCAAATACGTCCAGGGGTTGATCGTCGCGACCGCGGCCCTGCTTGCGGTCCCGCTCGTGTTCGTCCCGCGCGGGGTGTTCGTCGCGCCGCTGGCGACGAGCTTCGGCCCCAACACGGTTCTGACGGCGTTGCTCGCGGCTGTCGTGACCCTCCGCGCCGGCGGCGTCACTCCCGACGGCATCGACGCCGACCAGCGGGAGTTCCCCCGGATCCCGGCGCTCATCTTCTGGCTTGCGGCCGTGCTCGCGGTCTTCGGCCTGTTCGAGGCCCACGTTGCGTACCGGAGCCCGGTCGTGGCCGTCGCCGACGGGTTCGCCACGCAGGCGTTCGCCTTCGAGGGCGTCGACGGCACCAACGCCGCGGCGCACCTCGTCGGCGTGATCGTGCTCCTGCCCGCGCTCCGCTACTTCACTACCTACGAACGGGGGCTGAACGTGATCATGCTCGGGCCGAAACGGAGCGGCAAGAGCGCGGTGTTCGGCGGCGTCCACCTCTACATCCGCGACAACGTCGACGACGGCAGCGCGGCAGCGACCCGGGTCAGCAGGCTGCGGCAGAGCATCGAAAGCGAGCGGTTCCCGGACCCGACGCCGGCGACGCTCCAATCGGGCGCCGACGGCGCCGGGGGGAGCCAGCCGATGCTGCTCGAACTGCCGTACTCGTGGGGGCGGTTCGTCCCGACCCGGGTCCGGTTCAGCGTGGTCGACTACCCCGGCGAGGCCTTAGAGGACATCCTCGCGGAGGTCATGGAGCAGGCGACCCGGCAGATCCAGGGCGCCGACGCGGAGATCGCCAC
>CAZIQT010000016.1:6339-17006 GCA_964541645.1 uncultured Halobellus sp.
GCCGACGGCTACCGGGCGTTCTGCGACTACGTCCGCGACGAGATCGTCCGGGAGCAGACCCCGGCGGTGAACCAGGTGTTCGGCGGGCGGCGTGACCCCGACCCGCTGTATCTGCTGTGGTACGACATCGCGAACGACGAGCCGGCGGGGACCGACGAGCTCCGGATCGGCGTGAACGGCCCCTCGTCGGTGCTGAAAGGCGCCCGCCAGTTCATGCAGCGGATCAACCAGTGACCGCGGGCCGATGAGCCGGTTCCGACTCTACGGCAGCGGCGGTCGCCCCGTCTACGACTCCGACGGCGAGCCCGCCGACCGGCGGCTCGAACGGATCAAACGGGAGTTCAACGCGGGCGTGGCGGCGTTCCACGACCCCGCCGCGGGGCTCGTCCGCGCCCAGGTCACCGTCCACCGCCGGAGCCCCGAGCAGTTCGTGGCGACCTACCAGTCCGACGCCGACGGGGACCACCTCGCGGCCCTGTTCGACCGCGTCGCCGACCTCGCCGAGCGCCGCGGGTGGACGGTCCAGCGCGGCCTCGGCGGGACGCAGGCGCTGTACGACGCGCTCGAAGACGGCTCCGCGTTCGAGTCCGACGCGCTCGCGGCGGTCGAGACCGACCTCGCCGACCGCTCGATCGCCCCGGCGGACCTCCGGGACGCGGTCGCGGACCTGGGAGCCGTGGACCTGCTGGTTCCGGACTACGACGTCGCCGCGGCGGCGCTTGCGTACGTTCGCGTGACGTTCGAGGAGTACGCGGTCGCGGTCTCGGAGTCGACCGACGTCGGAACCATCGCCGGCGCCGACGTCGTCATCCGGCCGACGGGCCAGGTCGACCGGGACCGGGTGGCGCCCGGCCCGGAGCTCTCGGAGTGGGTCCAGCGGCGGCAGGCAGGGGCTGCCGCGGCCGCCCTCGAGGAGGCTCTCGCGTCGATCGCCGACCGGGCCGAGTCGGCGTCGGCCCCCGTGGCCGCCGGCGTCGCGACCGCGGTCGACCGGACGGCGTTCGCCTCGGACGCGGGGCTCCGCGCGGTTCCGGCGTCGGCGCCCGCGGTCACCCGCCGCGAACTCCGGCGGACGCTGGCCTACGGGCTTCCCTCGGGTGCTGTCGTCGGGGCGGCCGCCGGGACGGCTTGGTCGGGCGTCGCCGGGACGGGGTCGGTGCCGCGGTGGCTGCTCGGCGCCGGGAGCGTGTTGGCGGCGGCGGTCTGGGCGGGCGCGCTCCTCGCGGTCCGGCTGCCCGACGACTCCGATCCGCCCGCGGAGGCCCCGGGGTCCGACGCGGAGTCGGCGGCGCTCGACGAGGCGCTCTCGCGGCTCTCGGCCGTGGCGGGCACCGACGCCGCCCGGCGGACGCTCGAATCCGAGCTCGACCCCTACGGCGTCGGGATCGAGCCCGAAAGCGAGCGGGACCGGCGGCGTCGGCGGGCGGTCGGCGGCGGTGTGGCGGCGTCGGCGGTCGTGGTGCTCGCCTCCGCGGCGGCCGTGGCCCTGCTGTCGTCTGGCGTGCCCTAATCGCGGACCCCGCTCCGGGGAGGTGATTTTTTGTCGTTCCGGCATCCAGGTGCGCGTATGTCAACCGATCGGTCACGCCGGCGGCACGGTCGACGACCGGACGGAACGCCACGCGGAGCGGCGGGTGAATCGCGGTGAGTGGCCGACGCCCGGAGGACGGCGTCGAGGCGGCCGCCTCGAACGATGAGAGCGGGGCAGCCGCCTCCGAGTGTGCTCCCGGGGACCTCCCCCGGGAGTACGTGCCGGTCCGGTCGGTCGACACCGGGGCGATCGCGCTGATCGCCGCGGGCGACGACCGGCTCGCGCTGGGGTCCGTCTCCGGCGGGATCTCCGTGTTCGCACCCGACGCCGCGGACGACGCGCAGTTCGGCATCGAGGGCCGGCCGCGCGGGCTCGCGATCGGCTCGCTCGTGTACGTCGCCGTCGACGACCGCGTGTGCGGGTACGGCCTCGACGGCACCCGCCGGTGGGAGACACCGCTCGACGGCGTCACGGCGCTGTGTTGGGTTCCCGGGCGCTCGCGGGTGGTCGCCGCCACCGACGCCGGGGCGTTCGTGCTCCTCGACCCCGCCGACGGGTCGGAACGCGGCCGGATCGATCGGACCCACGCGGACGTCTCCGAGGCGGTCCTGCTCGCCGGCCGCGACGACGAGTTCCTGGCCGGGGAGTCGTGGTATCTCACCGGGTTCGGCGCCGACGGCGACCGTCGGGGGGAGGCGATGCTCGACGGCACGATCACGGGTGTGGGGCTGCTCGACGGCGCCGCGGTGGCGTCGCTCCACGGCGACCGGGTCGTCGGCGTCGACGCCGCCGACGGCACGACCCGGTGGTCGCGCGACCTCGGCGTCGAGTGGCTCGCGCCGCGGGGGACGGACGGACTCTACGCCGCCGCCGATCGCGGGATCGTCCGGATCACCGGCGACGGCGACGTGACCGACGCCGGGGTCGTCGCCGGAGCGGACGCGCAGGTGGCGATCTCGGCCGACGGCCGGCTCGCCTGCCGGATCGACGGCCGGAGCGCGGAGGTGCTCCGGCCCCGGGCGTCGCTCGCGGGCGTCGATCTGGAACTGACGCCGGCGTCGCTCCGCGCCGGCGAGGAGCTGTCGGTCACGGTCGAGAGCCGGGGCGGAGCCGCGAGCGGCACAGTCCGGGTCTCCGCCGACGGCGCGTCGTTCTCCCCCGGATCGCGGCGGGTTTCCGTCGCTGCCGGGGAGCGTGCCGATATCGGATTCACGCTCGCGGAGCCGACCGCCTCGCGGGTGGCGGTCACCGCGACCTTCGACCCCGCGGCGCCGGACGGCGAGCCGACGGCGGCCGACGCGACGCTTTCGGTTCCGGCGTCGACGCCGACGCCGGAAGTCGACGCCCGCGTTCTCGGGGTGACGGGGGACGCTGCGACCGTCGAGGTGACCGTCCGGACGCCCGACGGGTCGGAGCTTCCGGGGTTCGCGGTCTCGCCCGGCGACGTCGATTCCGCCCCCGACCCGGGGCAGTCGTCGGCGTCGCGGACCCTCGCGGTCCCGCTCGGGACCGACCGGATGACGGTCACCACCGACGACGGGGCGTCGGTCGACGCCGCGGTGTCGGTGCCGGCGACCCCGCTCTCGGCGTCGGTCGAGGGGCGCGACGGTTTCGTCGACGTGACGCTCGAAAACGACGCCGGGGTCCGGATCGACGCCGACGTGCGCGTGACCGGGGACCCGCTGCCGACGCCGGTGGAGCGTCCGGTGTCGCTGGCGCCGGGCGCCGGACTCACGCTCGCGATTCCGGCGGCCCGCGCCGGCGCCAGCGAGGTGTCCGTCGACGCCGGCGCGGTCGACACGACGACCGCCGTCTCGCTCGACCGCGCCGCGCTCGCGCCGACCGACGGAACGGCCACACGAAGGCAGCCCCGCGGCGACCGGACGGCGACCGATCGGCGGACGGACCCGGACGCGGGCGTCGTGGCGTCGGGGACGGCTCCTCGCGACGCGCCCGCGACTCCCCCGTCCGACCGCGAACCCGCGGCGCCCGACCCCGACCCGCCTCGGCGCCCGGCGGGATCCGACGCCGCCGGGGACCGACCCGCGGACGCGCCGACGGATCCGGACGCCCGACCCCCGGCCGACGGGTCGCCGCCGGAGCCCGCCGGTCGGCCCGCACCCTCAGGGACCGACGCGGACGCGTCGGTGACCGGTGGCGATCCCGTCGGCCTCGCGCGCAGCCTGGAATCGGAGACCGCAAACGAGGGCCACGCCGTCGAGGAGACGCTCACCGTCGAGAACCGCTCCTCGGAGCCGCAGTCGGTCACCCTGCGGTCGGACGGGGCCGAGGCGACGGTCGAACTCCGGCCGGGCGCGGAGGCGACCGCCTCGCGGTACCACGCCGGGTGGGACGCCGACTCGATCGAGGTCCCCGCCGTCACCGCCCGCGCCGACGGGTCCGAGGCCACCGCCCCCTCGGCGTCGATTCCGATCGACCCCGCGCCGGTGGTGGTCCGCCCCGCGCTCTCGGTGCGGGCGACCACCACGGACGTCCGGCTCGACGTCTTCAACGACCTCGACACGACGTGTTCCGTGCTCGAAGTCGGGTCGAAGGGGTTCTCCAACAGCGTGACCTTCGAGGGGTTCGACGTCGCCCCCGGCGCCGAGGCGCGCCGGGAGACCTCGTATCAGGGGACGCCCGCGGAACGCCCCGCGCTGACGTTCGTCCGGATCGACCAGCGACGGCGGCCGCTGCCGACCCTCGCGGCGGTCAACGACTCCGCGGCCCCGCCGGTGTCCGTCGCCGTCGACTCGGTCGACACGCTCGGCGACCGCGACACGAACGTCGTACTCCGGGTGCGGAACGAGGGCGCCGCGCCGCTCGACGTCGACGTCGAGGCCACCGGCACGGCGCCCGACGAGTACCTCTACTCTCCCGAACGGTTCGCGGGGCTCGCCCCCGGTGAAGCGACGACCCACCGGGTCGAGTGTGTCGCCGACGGCGACCGGATCGAGCTCCCGGTTGCGCTCGACACCACCCCGGCGGGCGACGCGGACGACCCCCAGTCCACCACGGTGACCGTCTCCGGCGACCGAACCGCTGACGCCGACGCCTGGCGGGTCGACGCCGACGGGGAGACGGACGCCCCGGCGCTCCCGGCCACACTGTCGACACCCCTGAACGTCGGGTCGACCGACTGACGCCGCCACCGCGAACGCCCCGTCACCGGGACGACCCTCTACTGGAGGATCGCGCCCATCTCCACGGTGCGTCTGTCCTGCAGGTACGCGTACAGGTTCCGCCCCGTCCTGAGCAGCGCCACGAGCACCACGAGCCCGTAGGCCGCCGTTGCGCCCCACAGCCCGTACCGAGTCAGCTGGAGCCGCTGTCGGACCGCGGCGCGCTCCCGGCCGATCGCCTCGGCCTGGCCCGTCGCCCCCGCTTGGGCGTACGTCTCCTCGGCGGCGGCGTACGACGCGTCGATCGCGCTGATCTCCGCGGAGATGCCGTCGAGCCGCGCCGGGTTCAACACCAGCGGCTGGTTCAGGAGGACGAGCGTGGCGTTCTCGCGGATCGACCGCCTCACGGCCCGCGCCTCCTCCGCGCTCCCGGAGGCGTCCTGCACCTGCTGGAGGTAGGTGTCGAACGCGGCCGAGGCCTCGGAGTTGAGCCGGCTCGCCCGGTCGGTGTTGCCGCGGCTCTCCGCCAGCCGCGCGAGCTGTCGGTTCGCGCTGGCGCGCCGGAGCGTGGAGATGTCTCCCTCCAGCTGTGACTCGTAGTACGTCACCTGAGCGTCGACCTGCTCGTCGGTCGCGACCCGGGCGGACTCGAGGGCACCCGACGCCGAGGCGTCGACCTGCGACGCCTGGATCCGGGCGACGTACTCCGACATCGCGTTCAACGTCGCCTGCGCCCGGAGCACGTCCGCCTGCGCGGCCGCGGGACCGTCGGACTCCCGGGCCCGGTCCGCCGCTTCGAGGGAGTTCAGAAGCAGGATCGCGGTCTCGCCGGCGGCGATGGTCTCGGTGAGATCACCCTCCGGGACCTCCTCGCCGTCCCGCAGCCGGGTCTCCAGCGCCGACAGCGACTCCGACATCCCGGCGGCGGTCCCGGCGCGCGGCCCCGACCCTTCGGCGTACGACGAGAGGTTGTTCGAGATCGAATCGAACGAGTAGGGGGTCGGCTGTGCGGTCACGGTCACGGTCCGGGTCTCGACGCCCTCGCCGCGGACCTCGAACTCCCAGCGGTACTGCTGGTAGAGTTCCGCGGAGGTGTCGAACGCGACCGCAAAAACGAGCGGCGCCGACTCCCCGGGCTGGAGCTCGGTCGGCCGCTCCGCGACTTCGAGATACTGCTCGGGCCCCGACGTCCGGACGACCTCGACGCCGGGGACCGCCTCGTACTCGAGCACCTCGGAGACGTCGATGCTCGTGGTCCGCCGGTTCGTCACCGTGATGTCGCCCAGCGGCAGCTCCGACCGCTCGACCGCGAGTTCGGGGATGTGCTCGATCGTGAGCTCCCGCGTGATCGACTGGGTGCCCGCGGTCGCCGTGTCGACGGTGACCGTGAAGGGGTAGCCCCCCTCCGCGGCTTCGGGGCTGGCTTCGAGCACGACGGTCGCGCTGCCCGCGGACTGGCCGCCCACCGTTCCGGTGACGTCCGCGACCGACGCAGTCACGTCGGGGTCGTCGACGCTCACCGCCACGTCGGTCACGTCCATATCGAGGTCGCCGGTGTTCTCGAACGTCACCTCGGTCTCGGTGCGCTGGACGTCGGCCCGCGACCGCGGCGTCTCGAAGACGTTCCGGGCGCTCTGGCCCGACACCGACCCGAGGTTCGGCGGGTAGAACACCTCGCCGGTCACGTCGATGGCCTCGGTCGGGCTGTACCGGTCGTCGGGCGTCAGCTCCACCCGCCACTCGAGGTCGGCGTTCTGTGCGCCGTCGGAGTCCGCAGAGACCGCCACGGAGATCTCGTCGCTCCCGCCGGGGCCGGTGTCGACGGTACCCCCGCCGCTGACCGTGACGGCGCCGTCGTCGCTGGTTCCGACGACGTTCACGTCCACGCCGTCGATCCCGGAGAAGCCGGCGACCTCCTCGACGGTGACGTCGACGGTGGCGGACTCGCCGATGAGCACCCCGCCGACGTCGACGTCGTCGGCGGCGAGGACTGGTGGTTTCCGGACCTGGACCTCGGCCGTGAACGACTGCGTGTTTCCGAGGTTGTCGGTGATCGTCCCCGAGATCGTGTAGTCGCCCGCGTCGACCGAGGGGTCGACGGAGACATCGAGAACGGCCGTCCCGGACCCGCCGGCGTCGACCTGATCGGACAGCGAGTCGACCGACGCGTCGATGCCGGACGGGCCGGTGTCGGTGAGGTCGACGCCGTCGAGCACCATCACACCCTCGCCGGTGTTGTCGAACTCGACATCGACCTCGGTTGTGCCGTCGCTGTCGTCGTCGGTGAAAATCACGGTTTCGGGATCGCGGGTGTCGATCGAACCGAACCGCGGTTCGAGGAGGTCGACGGTGAGCTCAAGCGTCTCCGAGGCGCTGGTCGCCCCCCCGCTGACCGTCGCTCTCCAACTGTAGGTGTCCTCGCCGGCGCCCGAACTCGCGCGTGCCTCGTAGGTCACCCGGTACTCGTTTCCGTTCTCGACCTCCCAACTGGACGACGACCCCGACCCGCCGCCGTCGAGATCCTCCCACTCCTCGAACTCGAAGGTCACGTCGCCGCCGTCGAACGACTGGGAGCCGTCGGCGCTCACCGTCTCGTTCGCGCTCGCGACGAAGGTGAACGACAGTTCCTCTGTGGCCCGCTGGTCGTCGAGCGCGCGGTCGAGTTCGACCGTCTCCGACACGACCGCCGTCGCCGGCGCCGCAAAGGCCGACAGCGCTACCATCGCGACCACCAGGACGATCCCCGCGGTGCGCTCACTCGCCGCCATCGGTGCGCACCTCCCGTGGCATGGCCGAGAGGATCGACCCCACCGACGCCGCCCGCCTGTCGCGGGCCCACGCCGACATCCGGCTCGCGACGAACATCGTCGGGATCGCGACCACGAACGCGTAGGCGAACAACAGAAGCGCCGACCCGATCGCGAGCGACAGCAGCGTACCGGAGGCGTCGTCGGCGACCGCCCGGAGCTCCGCGGTCCGCCCGCCTAGGTCGTTGGCCTCCGCGATCCGGACCGCCTCGCTGCTCGCGGCACTCGCGGCCCGGGCGTCGGTGTAGAGCCCGAACACGCCGAGCGTGTGGGCCGACACCGCGCTCACCGGACCGCTACAGGTTGCGCCACACCGCTGTAAGAACCCCTGCGTGGCCGCCATCGACTCGTTTATCGCCCGGCTGTCGCGCTCCCACGCGCTCGCGAGCTGTTCGGCCTCGACGGACACCTCCGCGAACCGGTCGCTGGCCCCGGCGAGCCGGTAGGCCGCCCCCGCACGCTGGAGCGCGGCGATCTGCTCGGGGGTGCTGATCCCGTCGGCCCGCGACCGCTCCTCGTACCGCTCGCCCAGCGACCGGAAGAACCGATCCAACGCGACGCTCGCGAGCGAGCTGTAGACGGTCCCTCCGGAGGAGTCGAGCTCCGAGACCGCCGCACGGGTCGCGGTCGCCGACTCGAAGCCGGCCTCCAAGCTACCGTTCCGCGCGGCGGCGTAGGCGGCGTCGAACCGGACCAGCGTCCGCAGCACTCCGCGCATCCGGGTCCGATCGGTGTCGTCGAACGACCCCGACTGGACCGCGACGACCGCCTGCGTCCGGATCACCTCGAACTCGCTGTACGCCGACAGCGACTCCCGGCCGGCGAGCGTGCGGAACGCCGCGAGGAAGTCATCGCCGCTCTGCGGCGCGTCGACGTCGACGTCGGAGCGTGCCGTCGCCCCGCCGAGATCCGGCGGCGCCGCCCCGTCCGGTGCCCCCGCGATCACGGTCGCGGCCGTCGATCCCCCTGCGTCCGTCCGTGTCCCCGTCGCCGCCGCGACGCCCGCGGTGGACGTCACCACGCAGACGACGACGACGACTCTGAGTAGCATCCCCTTCATGTCGTGTCAGTAGCTCCCGCTGTTGAGTCGGTCCACCAGCGCGTCGTGGTCGAAGATCCCTTCGACCGCGTCCAACAGGTGGATCCCGACGTACGTCTGTGCGACGACCGCGAGCTCGTCGTCGACGCTCCCGGTCTCCCGTGCCAACTCCCCGACCCGGTCGTGGAGCTTCCGCGCGGGGGCCAGCTCGTTGACCTCGCCCCACTTCCGGTCGAGGACCTCGTCGACCGCTCTGAGCCGGTCGCGCAGCGCGCGCCGCTCGTGGTCCCCGCCGTCGTTCACCCCGTCGAGGAAGCCGTCCAGCGTTGCGGCCCCATCCCACTCGACCTCGGCGGGCGGCATCGACTCGCAGGCGCCGAACAGCTTCACGTTCCGGCGCTCCGACATCGCGGCGTCGACCGTCGAGATCCCCGTCTCGGTCGCGTCGAGCAGCGCTTCGACCGCCGCGTCGGGTGAGATCCCCGTCTCGACGGCGCGCTCCGGTGCCGCCTCGATCGCCCCGACCAACTCGACCACCGAGGCGAGCACCGTTCCGTAGTACCGCGGGATCGCAACGTCGCGGTTCGACGCCGCGGCCAACTCCTCGATCCGCCCTTCGAGTTCGTCGCGCCGCTCGCGCTGTGCGTCCGACACGGTGTACGAGATCCCGATCGAGAGGTCCACCCCGACGGTGTCGCCGTCGCCGACCGCGACCCGTTCGACGGCCGCGGTGGTGTCGACCGACTCCAACTGCGGGTGGGCGTGGACCTCGTACTCCCCGACCGGGAGCCCCTCGACCGTCCGGCGGCCGCCGCCCTTGGTCGTGATCGTTCCCTCGTCGGTGTACGCCTCCGCCTCCGGGCTCGTCGGCGTGATCCGGACGTCGACCTCGGGCCACGGCCGATCTCCGACCGTCGTCTCGACCGTCATCGCGCCGGCGCCGTCGGCGATCCGCAGGGTCACCCCCTCGCGGACCGCCTGCTCGATCCGATGCTCCGCGGTCTCCGGCGGGAGATCGCCGTCGGTAGCGGTGACGGAGACGGTCGACGCCGACCGCGGAACTTCGAACCGGACCGTCCCCTCCCCGTCGGCCGGTTTCCGGCGGGTCCACCCGCCGACGTCCGCCCGGAGCTCGACGGTCGCCCCCGCGGCCGGCGTCCGGTCGGGGCCGCCGGTGACGACGACCTCGACGACGTGCGGCTCGACCGACAGCGCGATCTGTCGCCCGTCGGTTTCGTGATCGACGACCTCCGTTCCGCCGCCGACCGTCCGTCCGTTCTCCTCCACCTCGAAGACCCACTTCCCGTATTCGAGTTCGGCCGCCCCGATTCCACCCGACAGGGGGATCCGCTTGCCGTTGTCGGCGTTGACCCCGCCGAGTCCCGTCGGATCGCCACCGCCGATCGTTCCGGTCGAGCCGGTGCCCCGCATCGATCCGGCCGGACCGTTCCCGCGGGCGGCTCCGCCGGCCCGCATCGATCCGGCCGCCCCGGTCGCCTGGTCCCGGCTCGCGGGTCGTGCGACGACCTTCGTCGCACCGCCGTAATCACCGCCGCCGAGTTCGTCGACGACCTTGATACTGGCCTCGGCGGTCTCCTTCGGGGGCGCCTCCCGCTTCGACCCTCCCTTCGAGGAGCCGAACGGGGAGACGTCGAGGTCGTCGGAGGTTCGGAGGAGCACGTAGACCACGACCGCGACCACGCCGATCCCGAAGATCGCGATCACCGCGAGCAGGACCGGCGAATCGGAGTCGAGCAACCCGGACCCGCTCCCGCTCCCGTCCCCGCCCGGCTGCGTCGCCGTCCCGCCGTCCGACTGCAGCGCCACGACCGCGTGCAGCGGGCTCGCGCCCTCGAACTGCACGAGGAGGGCGGTCTGATTCTCGTCCGCAGGTCGCGGGAGCGACTCGGCGTTGGACAGCGTCAGCGTCCGCGAGGTCGCGTTCAGGCCGGCCTCGTACCGCTCGACCCCCGCCTGCGCCTCCACCCACACCGCGCTCACGTTTGCTCCGTTGACCCGGTCGGGAAGGCCGTCGAACGTGACCGTCGCGCCGCTGGCGTTCCCCGTGACGGTCGCGGTGCCGAACCCGACGTCCGTGCGAACCACCGTGGTGCCGTCGAGCGCGACGGTGAGGTCGACGCTCGACTCCGCGGCCACCGCCCGGCTGT